>NZ_VMMM01000002.1:0-89929 GCF_013277195.1 Streptococcus sp. 2579 | reverse complement strand
ACTCAATGAAAATCAAATAGCAAACTAGGAAGCTAGCCGCAGGTTGCTCAAAGCACTGTTTTGAGGTTGTAGATGAAACTGACGAAGTCAGTCACATATATACGGTAAGGCGACGCTGACGTTGTTTGAAGAGATTTTCGAAGAGCATTAACTATTATGCTTTACAAACTAGTGTGAAAGTGGTATTTTATAGATGAAACAACTAGTAGGTATTACAAAATAGATAGAAGGGAGAAGGGATGAAGGAAACTCAACTATTAAAAGGTGTTCTTGAAGGTTGTGTCTTGGATATGATTGGTCAAAAAGAGCGATATGGTTATGAGTTGGTTCAAACTTTGCGAGAGGCTGGATTTGACACCATTGTTCCGGGAACTATTTATCCTTTGTTGCAAAAGTTAGAAAAAAATCAATGGATAAGAGGCGACATGCGTCCGTCGCCAGATGGTCCAGATCGGAAGTATTTTTCGTTAACTAAAGAAGGAGAAGAGCGTGTCTCGGTCTTTTGGCAACAATGGGACGATTTGAGTCAAAAAGTAGAAGGAATTAAGAATGGGGGTTAAACCATGAAGAAAATGAAGTATTACGAAGAAACAAGCGCTTTGCTGCATGAGTTTTCTGAGGAGAATCAGCAGTATTTTGAGGAACTGTGGGATAGTTTTAATCTTGCTGGATTTCTCTATGATGAGGACTATCTCAGAGAGCAGATTTATTTGATGATGTTAGATTTCTCAGAAGCAGAACGAGATGGCATGAGTGCAGAGGATTATCTAGGTAAGAATCCTAAAAAAATAATGAAAGAGATTCTCAAGGAAGCACCACGCAGTTCTATCAAGGAGTCCCTTTTAACACCAATTTTTGTCCTAGCGATATTACGTTACTATCATCTACTGGGTGATTTTTCTAAAGGTCCTCTCTTAACAGTCAATTTGCTTACTTTTTTAGGGCAACTTCTTCTTTTTCTGATTGGATTTGCTCTTGTGGCCACAATCTTACGTTGGGGCTTAGTCCAAGATTCTCCTAAAATGAAAATTGGCACTTATATTGTCGTTGGGATTCTTGTCCTTCTAGTTGTTCTGGGGTATGTAGGAATGGCAAGCTTCATACAAGAAGGAGCCTTTTATCTTCCTGCTCCCTGGGATAGTTTCCTTGTCTTTACGCTTTCGCTGGTCATCAGTATTTGGAATTGGAAAGAACCGATTTTTCGTCCATTTGTCAGTATGATTATTGCCCATCTTGTGGTGGGCTCTCTGCTCCGTTACTATGAGTGGATGGGAATTTCAAATGTTTTCCTTACAAAATTCATTCCTTTAGCAGTTCTCTTTATTGGAATCTTTGTCTTGTTCCGTGGATTTAAGAAGATAAAATGGAGTGAAATATAGTCAAAAAGCCGCTGCAAAGCGGTTTTTTGTTATAATGAAGGGAAGAATGTTAGAAATTTAAGGAGAAAAATTTGATGAGATACATAACTCTTGGTCAAGATGACAAAGAATTATCAGAAATTGTTCTCGGAATGATGAGAATAAAAGATAAGTCTGTAAAAGAAGTTGAAGAACTTGTAGAAACAGCACTTTCTGTTGGAATCAATGCTTTTGACTTGGCTGATATTTATGGTCGTGGTCGTTGTGAAGAACTGTTAGGTCTTGTCCTAAAAAATCGTCCAGATTTAAGAGAAGAGATGTGGATTCAGTCCAAATGTGGCATTCGCATGGAAGAATTTACCTATTTTGATTTTTCTAAGGACTATATTATAAAATCTGTAGACGGAATTTTGCAAAGATTGAAGATTGATCATTTAGATAGCTTGCTTCTTCATCGGCCAGATGCTTTGATGGAATCTGACCAAGTAGCAGAAGCCTTTGATCTTCTTTATAAACAAGGTAAGGTTCGAGATTTTGGAGTTTCTAATCAAAATCCTATGATGATGGAATTGCTGAAGAAAGAAGTCAAACAACCTCTATCTATCAATCAATTACAATTAAGTGCAGCTTTCACACCTAGTTTTGAAGCAGGATTTCATGTCAATATGGAAGGCAACAAGGCAGCTTTGCGTGATGGAAGTGTCTTTGAATACTGCAAATTAAATGACATGGTTATCCAGGCCTGGTCAGTCTTGCAGTTCGGATATTTTAAAGGGAATTTTGTTGGCAATGAGAAATTTCAAGCTTTGAATCAAGTACTTGATCGTTTAGCTTTTAAATATGGAGTAACCCCTTCAACTATTGCCATTTCTTGGATATTGCGTTATCCAGCCAAAATGCAGGCAGTCGTAGGTACCGCAAATCCTAATCACTTGAGAGAAGTTAGCCAAGCGGCAAACTTTAGCTTAACAAGAAAAGAATGGTATGAAATTTATCTTGCAGCAGGGAATAATTTGCCGTAAGTAGAAGCAGATGTAAATAAATCACAGTCAAAAAGCCGTTGCAAAGCGGTTTTTTTGTTATAATGAAGGGAAGAATTATTGATTTTAAAGGAGAAAAACATGACATTTGAAGAAATTCTACCTGGGTTAAAGGCTAAGAAAAAATATGTACGAACTGGTTGGGGAGGTGCTGAAAACTATGTCCAACTTTTTGACACTATCGAGCAAAATGGGGTTGCACTTGAAGTGACACCTTATTTCCTAATCAACGTTTCTGGGGAGGGAGAAGGTTTTTCCATGTGGAGTCCGACACCTTGTGATGTTTTGGCGACGGATTGGGTAGAAGCGCATGACTAAACGTGTACTCATTACAGGAGTGAGTTCAGGGATTGGTCTGGCTCAAGCTCGACTCTTGTTAGAGAAGGGCTATCAAGTTTATGGAGTTGACCAAGGTGAAAATCCACTCTTAGAGGGTGATTTTCACTTTTTACAGAGAGATTTGACCTTGGACTTGGAGCCTATTTTTGACTGGTGCCCTCAGGTAGATATTTTGTGCAATACTGCTGGAGTGTTGGATGCTTATAAACCCCTATTGGAACAATCAGCGCAGGAAATTCAAGAGATTTTTGAAATCAACTATATGACTCCTGTTGAGTTGACTCGCTATTACTTGACACAAATGCTGGAGAATAAAAAAGGTACCATTATCAATATGTGCTCCATTGCTTCGAGCCTAGCAGGTGGCGGTGGACACGCCTATACTTCTTCGAAGCACGCCTTGGCAGGCTTTACCAAGCAGTTGGCTCTAGACTATGCTGAAACCGGGATTCAGGTATTTGGTATCGCTCCAGGAGCAGTCAAGACAGCTATGACTGCTGCGGACTTTGAGCCAGGTGGATTGGCTACCTGGGTTGCTAGTGAAACACCAATCAAACGCTGGATTGAACCAGAGGAAGTAGCAGAGCTTAGTCTTTTCTTAGCAAGTGGAAAAGCGAGCGCCATGCAAGGACAAATTTTGACAATAGATGGTGGCTGGTCTTTGAAGTAGGAGGATCTGATGGAAATCAAAAGACACTTTGGTGTCTACGCTGTTTGCTTTGAAAATGGGAAGTTACTCTGCATTGAAAAAACGAGAGGCCCTTATCAACATCGGTATGACCTACCTGGAGGCAGTCAGCAACTTGGTGAAGGCCTGACGGAAACGCTGACTAGAGAAGTTATGGAAGAGACGGGATTTACTGTTAGAAGCTACTCTAATCCTCGAATCTACGATGTTTTCGTCAGGGAAGAGTTAAAAAATTTTATGGTTCACCATATCATGGCCTTGTATGATGTTGAAATGAATGAGAGTGCACCTCAAGTTACGATTTCGGAAGCTGTGTCTGATGGTGCGAACGATTCACTTGGATATATTTGGATAGATATTCAAGAGATAACAGAAGAAAATGCATCGCCATTAGTCTTGAAGGTTAAGTCTGAATTATTAGGATTTACAGAACTGGGCAATACTTCTTACATGAATTGGAAGGTGAAGTAGGGGGATAATGGAACTATTTAAAACATGGAAGAAAAATATGGTTCTCTATGGTCTTAAATCTCAAATTGGAACTGTCTACCGAAACAATGATAGGGCAACAAGCTTTTATGATGTTGGGAATTTTCTATACCTAGCAGGGGAGTTGGATTCCAGATTTTGGGAAGATTTTGTTAGAAAATATGGTTTAGATTATAAGATTATTATTTCAGAAAATACTAATTGGCAAGATTTTCTGCATCGGAAAGTGGGGCTAAATTCTTTTACTCGCTATTCTTTTAAAGATAAGGCAAATTTTCAAGTCAAATTTCTAAATGATCTAGTTACTCATTTAGAGGAAGGCTACAATATTGTGCCTATTGATAATCATATTTATAACTGCTTTTCTACGGAAGAATGGTCACAGGATTTACAGGGGGATTTTGAGTCCTATCAGGATTTTGTTTTAAAAGGTGGATTTGGCTTTGTGATTCTTAAAAATAATGAACTGATTGCTGGGATTTCCTCAGGGTTAGTTTACAGTGAAGCAGTTGAAGTGGAAGTTGCAACTAGACCAAACGAACAAGGAAATGGATTTGCTAAAAAGCTTGGTGCTGCAATGATTCTAGAGAGTTTAAATAGAGATATGTTTCCACTTTGGGATGCTCATAACGAGGCTTCCAAAAAAGTAGCAGAATTTTTAGGATATGAGTTAATTGGACCTTATGTAGCTTTTGAACTAGAGAAAAGTGTCATATAATGATAGCTGATATTATATCTTTTAAGATGAGGTGAATGGACATGCAAAATTAACTTGCTCTTAGTGGCGAAAAAATTCTTGAAAAAGTTTATCCTCAACTATTTCACTACATTGGAATGATTCGTGGGGAATACTTGTTGAGAGAGCTTAATCAAAACATCCTATTACCCAGTTGTCAGCAATTTGTAAAAGATTATCTAGAGACTATCTGCTCCCTGTACTCAAATGAAGAAGTTTGGTATCGTTTTTCTGAATTAACGAATATAGAAGCTAATTGTCTAAAGGGGACTAAAGAGTATTTTGATGAACGCCATCCTTTGTTTGGTTATAGAGGGACTAGGCGTTTACTGGCGTGTCTGGATGAATTTCAGGCTGAAGCACATGTCGTTACAGAAGTTTATCAAATCAATCCCAATCTGTCTGTTATCTTTCCTTTTGTCAATGATGCCGATCAATTAAAACAAGCTATTACAGTATTGCGTCGGCGTGGCTTTACTGGGAAAATTGCCACGATGATTGAATTACCGTCAGCATATTTTGACTTGGACAGAATAATGGAAACGGGCATTTTAAAGATTGTAGTTGGAATGAATGATTTGACTTCTTTTATTTTTGCCACTGTGAGAAACAGTCAATGGCATGATATGGAAAATCCAATTATGTTAGATATGTTGAGACAGATGCAGAATAAAGCAAGAAAGAACAAGATTGATTTTGCTGTAGCAGGCTATCTGAATACTTCTTTCATACAAAAAATGAATCAGATGGGTATCGAATGCATTCTCCATTACAGCTCTATTCCGGAGATTTTTGATTTAGAAATTGACCATCCAGACCACCTCAAACGTGTAAAAGAAGAAAGTAAAAAATTACAAAGGAGAAACCCATGACACCGCGAGAAATGTGGAATGAATACAAACAAATCAATCCTTCTATCGGAGATGAAATCGATGCTTGGGCTTTTGGAGTGGAAGCCGATCTCTTGGCAGATTTGGTTTTAGAAGGAGAAAAGACGGCAACAGCTTCAGCCTACGACCTCTACGCACTAGAAGATGAACCCCTTCCGCAAGAAGGGACATTTGATGTCATTTTAGACAGTCAAAATCAGGCTGTCTGCATTGTCGAAATTACAAAGGTTTCCGTTCAGTCCTTTAATCAAGTTTCTGCTGACCATGCCTACAAGGAAGGCGAGGGAGACAAATCTTTAGCCTATTGGCGTCAGGTTCATGAGGACTTTTTCACCGAGTGGATGAGGGAGGCAGGACAGACTTTTACACCTGACAGCAAGGTTGTTTTAGAAGAATTTCGCAAGGTCTACCCTCTGTAGACTGTTAGACGGAAGAAAGTTTTGGAAATCGCTGTCCAATCCTTTTTTCTTAGACAAAACATGATATAATAAGTTTGTTTGAAGAAGAGCAGCAGCTCTTAAACTTAGAATAGGAGAAAACTATGCAAGCAGTTGAACATTTTATTAAGCAATTTGTTCCTGAACATTATGATTTATTTTTAGACTTGAGTCGTGAGACCAAGACTTTTTCTGGGAAAGTGACCATCACTGGTCAAGCACAGAGTGACCGCATTTCCCTTCATCAAAAAGACTTGGAAATAGCTTCTGTAGAAGTTGCAGGGGTAGCTCGCCCATTTACTGTTGACCATGACAATGAAGCCCTTCATATCGAATTGGCTGAGGCTGGTCAAGTTGAAGTGGTTATCGCTTTCTCAGGAAAAATCACAGACAACATGACAGGGATTTACCCTTCTTATTACACAGTTGATGGAGTCAAGAAGGAAGTCTTGTCTACTCAATTTGAGAGCCATTTTGCGCGCGAAGCCTTCCCATGTGTGGATGAGCCAGAAGCCAAAGCAACTTTTGACCTCTCTCTACGTTTTGACCAAGTAGAAGGTGAATTGGCCTTGTCTAACATGCCAGAAATCGATGTTGAAAACCGTGAGGAAACAGGTATCTGGAAGTTTGAAACAACACCTCGTATGTCTTCTTACTTGTTAGCCTTTGTTGCGGGTGATTTGCAAGGTGTAACGGCTAAAACTAAAAACGGTACCCTTGTTGGTGTTTACTCAACCAAAGCCCACCCACTATCTAACCTTGATTTTTCACTGGACATCGCTGTTCGCTCTATCGAGTTTTACGAAGATTACTATGGAGTTAAGTACCCAATCCCTCAATCTCTCCACATCGCCCTTCCTGACTTCTCGGCTGGTGCTATGGAAAACTGGGGTCTTGTGACCTACCGTGAAGTTTACTTGGTTGTCGATGAGAACTCTACATTTGCTAGCCGTCAACAAGTTGCCCTTGTTGTGGCCCATGAATTGGCTCACCAATGGTTTGGGAACCTCGTAACTATGAAATGGTGGGATGACCTTTGGCTCAATGAAAGCTTTGCTAACATGATGGAGTACGTCTGTGTGGATGCTATTGAACCAAGCTGGAATATCTTTGAAGATTTCCAAACAGGTGGAGTACCTCTTGCTCTTGAACGTGACGCGACTGATGGTGTTCAGTCTGTTCACGTCGAAGTCAAACACCCAGATGAAATCAATACGCTCTTTGATGGCGCTATCGTCTATGCCAAAGGAAGCCGTCTCATGCACATGCTTCGCCGTTGGCTAGGAGATGCTGATTTTGCTAAAGGTTTGCACGCTTACTTTGAAAAACACCAATACAGCAACACCATTGGTCGTGACCTTTGGAATGCCCTTGGACAAGCATCAGGCCGTGATGTCGCAGCCTTCATGGATTCTTGGTTGGAACAGCCTGGTTACCCAGTTCTTACTGTCAAAGTTGAAAATGATGTTTTGAAGATTTCACAAAAACAATTCTTCATCGGTAAGAATGAAGACAAGAACCGTCTCTGGGTTGTGCCACTCAATAGCAACTGGAAAGGCTTGCCTGATACACTTGAAACTGAAAGTATCGAAATCCCTGGCTACGCAGCTCTTCTTGCTGAAAACAAAACGGCACTTCGTCTCAACACTGAAAATACAGCCCACTACATTACAGACTATCAAGGAGACTTGTTAGATGCTGTTCTTGCTGACCTAGTTGAGCTTGATAACACAAGTAAACTGCAAATCGTTCAAGAACGTCGTTTGCTTGCTGAAGCAGGGCACATTTCTTATGCTGACTTGCTTCCAGTTCTTGATAAGCTTGCTAAGGAAGAATCTTACCTTGTCGTTTCAGCTGTTTCTCAAGTAATTTCTGCCCTTGAGCGCTTTATCGATGAAGGAACAGAAGCTGAAAGAGCCTTCAAAGCCTTGGTTGCTAAATTGGCTCGTCATAATTATGACCGTCTTGGTTTTGAAGCTAAAGATGGCGAATCAGATGAGGATGAATTGGTTCGTCAGTTGGCTATTTCTATGATGATTCGATCAAATGATGCAGAAGCTAGTCAAGTCGCTAGCCAAATCTTCGAAGCTCACAAGGATCAGCTTTCAGGACTTCCAGCAGCCATTCGCTCACAAGTTCTGATCAATGAGATGAAACATCATGAGACCAAAGACTTGTTAGCACTTTATCTTGATACTTATACGCACGCAACAGATGCTGTCTTTAAACGTCAGTTGGCAGCCGCTCTTGCCTATAGTAAAGATGCGGACAATATCCAAACCTTGATTGCTGCTTGGAAGGACAAATTTGTGGTGAAACCGCAGGACTTGTCTGCTTGGTATTACCAATTCCTAGCTCACCAAGCAACTCAGGAAACAGCTTGGTCTTGGGCGCGTGAAAACTGGGATTGGATTAAGGCAGCTCTTGGTGGAGATATGAGTTTTGATAGCTTTGTTATCCTTCCTGCACACGTATTTAAGACTCAGCAACGTTTGGCAGAGTACAAGGAATTCTTTGAGCCACAACTTTCTGACCTTGCTCTTAGTCGTAACATCGGTATGGGAATCAAGGAAATTGCAGCGCGTGTTGACTTGATTAACCGTGAAAAAGCTGCAGTGGAAGCAGTCGTTCTTCAATACGGAAACGCGTAAATAAGCCTAAAATAAAAAGAAAACTCAGCTATCTCATGTAAAATGTAGAGAGTTGAGTTTTTTTTAAGGCAAATTTGGTATAATGGTTTTATTAAGGAGGAGTTTCTCATGATAAAAATCTTATTAGTTGAGGATGACCTAGGCCTGTCAAATTCAGTATTTGACTTTTTAGACGATTTTGCGGATGTCATGCAGGTATTTGATGGGGAAGAAGGTCTCTACGAAGCTGAGAGTGGCGTCTATGACTTGATTTTGCTCGATTTGATGTTACCTGAAAAAAATGGCTTCCAAGTCTTGAAAGAATTGCGTGAAAAGGGAATTACGACACCAGTTCTGATCATGACCGCTAAGGAAAGTTTGGATGACAAGGGACATGGATTTGAACTGGGAGCGGATGATTATCTGACCAAGCCTTTCTACCTAGAAGAACTCAAGATGCGGATTCAGGCCCTACTCAAACGTTCAGGTAAGTTTAATGAAAATACGCTATCTTATGGAGATATTCTCATCAATTTATCAACAAATACCGTTAAGGTTGAAGATACTACTGTCGAATTGCTGGGGAAAGAGTTCGATTTACTAGTTTATTTCCTTCAAAATCAAAATGTTATTTTGCCTAAGACGCAGATTTTTGATCGTCTATGGGGATTTGATAGTGATACAACGATTTCAGTTGTCGAAGTCTATGTTTCAAAAGTCCGTAAGAAATTAAAAGGAACCACTTTTGCAGAGAATTTACAAACCTTGCGCAGTGTTGGGTATATTTTAAAAGATGTTCAGTAAACTAAAAAAAACATGGTATGCAGATGACTTTAGTTATTTTATCCGCAACTTTGGTGTCTTCACTCTGATTTTCTCCACCATGACCTTGATTATTTTACAAGTCATGCATTCGAGTCTCTATACTTCGGTGGATGATAAGCTCCACGGACTGAGTGAAAATCCTCAAGCAGTTATTCAGCTGGCAGTAAATAGGGCAACAGAAGAGATTAAAGATTTAGAGAATGCGGCTACAGATACTAGTAAGACTGAGGTGAAACCCAATGTCAGCTCCAATACGGAGGTTATTCTTTTTGATAAGAATTTTACCCAGCTCCTTTCTGGAAATCGATTTTTGGGCTTGGATAAGATTAAGTTAGAGAAAAAAGAACTAGGACATATCTACCAGATTCAGGTTTTTAATAGCTATGGGCAGGAAGAAATCTATCGTATGATATTGATGGAAACGAATATCAGTTCGGTTTCAACTAATATCAAGTATGCCGCTGTCTTGATTAATACCAGTCAGTTGGAGCAGGCCAGTCAAAAGCATGAGCAATTAATTGTGGTTGTGATGGCAAGTTTCTGGATTTTGTCTTTGCTTGCCAGTCTCTATCTAGCTAGGGTCAGTGTTAGGCCCCTGCTTGAGAGCATGCAGAAGCAACAGTCCTTTGTGGAAAATGCCAGTCATGAGTTACGAACTCCACTTGCAGTTTTGCAAAATCGCTTAGAGACCCTCTTTCGTAAGCCGGAAGCTACCATTATGGATGTGAGCGAAAGCATTGCATCGAGTTTGGAAGAAGTCCGAAATATGCGTTTTTTGACGACAAACTTGCTGAACTTAGCTCGGAGAGATGATGGGATTAAGCCGGAGCTTGCAGAAGTTCCAACTAGTTTTTTCAATACGACTTTCACAAACTATGAGATGATTGCTTCGGAAAATGACCGTGTCTTCCGTTTTGAAAATCGTATTCATCGCACGATTGTCACAGATCAGCTTCTCTTGAAGCAGTTGATGACTATCCTATTTGATAATGCTGTCAAGTATACTGAAGAGGATGGTGAAATTGATTTTCTTATCTCGGCGACCGATCGCAATCTGTATTTACTGGTTTCTGATAATGGAGTCGGTATTTCGACAGAAGATAAGAAGAAAATTTTTGACCGCTTTTATCGAGTTGATAAGGCTAGAACGCGCCAAAAAGGTGGTTTTGGTTTAGGATTATCCCTAGCCAAGCAAATTGTAGATGCTTTAAAAGGAACCATTACTGTCAAAGATAATAAACCCAAGGGTACAATCTTTGAAGTGAAGATTGCCATCCACACACCGTCTAAAAAGAAAAAATAAACATATCGCTCCATATGGGGCGATATGTTTATTTTTTAAGTTTTCGTTTGATAACAGAGCGTTGGACTTTTAAAACAAGTAAGCTGGATACTATTGCTGCAGGTAAGGCGAGCACAGTTGTTAATTTTAATGATAAAAAGATAAAACTAAAGATGGCAATGCAGATACAAAAAACAGCGATATTGACAAAAAATAAAATTTCTTTGAGATTGCTATCAGTTTGTGCTTCAGGTGTATAAGCTTGATAATGAGGAAGTTGCTGGTTTAATTCTTCTTGATAGTCTACTTCATAGGATTGTAATTTTCTTACAGGCATGATTCTCTCCTTAACAGTACATACCTATTTTATCATTTTTTCAGCAGAGAATTATTACAGAAAGGTTACAAAAAGAATAAAGTACCTTTTCATTTTCAAAGAATAGCTGATTTTTGAGAAATATGGTATAATTTTCCTTATGGAAAAGATTATCATTACAGCAACTGCTGAAAGTATTGAACAAGTTAAACAACTGCTCGAAGCTGGCGTAGACCGTATCTATGTTGGTGAGAAAGATTTTGGCCTTCGTCTGCCAACAACCTTTAGTCATGACCAATTGCGTGAAATCGCTAAGCTGGTTCATGATGCTGATAAGGAATTGATTATTGCAGTCAATGCCCTCATGCACCAAGATATGATGGATCGTATCAAGCCTTTCCTGGACTTCTTGGAAGAAATCAAGACAGACTACATTACGATTGGGGATGCAGGTGTCTTTTATGTGGTTAATCGCGATGGTTATTCCTTTAAGACTATCTACGATGCTTCAACCATGGTGACAAGCAGTCGTCAGATTAACTTCTGGGGACAAAAGGCTGGTGCATCTGAGGCTGTTTTGGCGCGTGAAATTCCATCTGCAGAACTTTTCAAAATGCCAGAGATTTTGGAAATTCCTGCTGAAGTTTTGGTTTACGGAGCTAGCGTTATCCATCATTCTAAACGTCCGCTCTTGCAAAACTACTATAACTTTACACATATCGATGATGAAAAGACTCGCAAGCGTGACCTTTTCTTGGCTGAGCCAAGTGACCCAGAGAGCCACTATTCCATTTTTGAAGACAATCATGGTACCCACATCTTTGCCAACAATGACCTTGATTTGATGACCAAATTGACAGAATTGGTGGAGCATGGCTTTACTCACTGGAAACTAGAAGGGCTCTACACTCCAGGTCAGAACTTTGTTGAGATTGCAAAACTCTTTATCCAAGCGCGTAGCTTGATTCAAGAGGGTAACTTTATCCATGACCAAGCCTTCTTGCTGGATGAAGAAGTGCGTAAACTTCACCCTAAAAACCGTTTCCTTGATACAGGATTTTATGACTACGATCCTGACATGGTTAAATAGAGTAAATAGATAGTTGAGAGAAGGAAGATGCAAACATTTCTTCTCTCAATTTTTCTTATTTCTTCACCATTTTTAAAAAATCAGTAGGCTAGGATGCTCTGTTTGATGGTTTTTTTAAGGGAAGTGATCTCTTTGAGTTTGAAAATTATCCCATGTTTGCAGGTGCCAAATGGCCCTTTTTTTGGTATAATTTTTTATAATGAAAACGATTGGTAATCGCTATGTTGTGGTTGATTTAGAGGCAACTAGCACAGGTAGTAAGGCTAAAATTATCCAAGTGGGAATTGTTGTGATTGAGGACGGAAAAATCGTTGATCACTATACGACGGATGTCAATCCACACGAACCTTTGGATGCTCATATTAAAGAACTGACAGGATTGACAGACCAACGTCTGGCGCAAGCGCCTGATTTTTCGCAAGTTGCTAGAAAAATCTTTGACTTGGTGGAGGATGGGATTTTTGTAGCCCACAATGTTCAGTTTGATGCCAATCTTTTGGCGGAAAATTTATTTTTTGAAGGCTATGAGCTACGAAATCCTCGTGTTGACACGGTCGAATTGGCTCAGGTCTTTTTCCCTGAACTGGAAAAATATAGCTTGCCTATTTTGTGCCGAGAATTAGGAATTCCTCTAAAGCATGCCCACACAGCCCTTTCAGATGCCCAAGCTACTGCAGAATTACTCCTTTTTTTACGGGAAAAGATGGCCCAACTTCCTAAAGGACTCTTGGAACGCTTGCTGGAAATGGCTGACGCCCTCCTATATGAGTCCTACCTGGTTATTGAAGAAATTTATCGCAGCCAATCTATTCTGAGTTCTTCAGATTTGGTCCAAGTTCAAGGACTGTATTTCAAGAAAATTGCAACTCCTCTGGGGTCACGAAAACTATCTCAGGATTTTTCTAAAAATATTTCTCTGTTGAACCTTGAAGTGAGGGAGGAGCAAGAAAGTTTTACTAAAGAGGTTGGCTTGCTATTGAAAGATGAGTCTGTCTCTCTGATTCAAGCGCCGACAGGGATTGGGAAAACTTATGGCTATCTCTTACCCGCTTTGTCCCAAGTAAAAGAGCGTCAGATTGTCCTTAGCGTTCCGACAAAGATTCTTCAAAATCAAATCATGGAAGAAGAAGGTAAACGCCTCAAGGAAGTATTTCATACATATATTCATTCTTTAAAGGGGCCTCAAAATTATTTGAAGTTGGATGCCTTTTATCGTTCCTTGCAGGAAAATGATGAAAATCGCTTATTTAGACGCTTTAAAATGCAAGTCTTGGTCTGGCTGACTGAGACAGAGACAGGGGATTTGGATGAGATTGGGCAACTCTACCGTTATCAACATTTTCTAACAGATCTTCGTCATGACGGAAAGTTATCTTCTAAAAGTTTATTTGTAACAGAAGATTTTTGGAAACGTAGTCAAGAAAGGGCAGAGACCTGCAAGCTTTTAGTGACCAATCATGCCTATCTTGTAACCAGACTGGAAGATAATCCTGAATTTATCAGTGACCGTTTATTGATTATTGATGAAGTTCAAAAAGTTTTGTTGTCTCTAGAAAATCTGCTTCAAGAGACCTACGATATCCAGTCTATTATCGATTTGCTTGATAAGGCTTTACTGGAGGAGCAAAATAAGGTTCAGCAACGAATACTAGAAAGTATTCGCTTTGAGTGCCTCTACTTGATAGAACAATTTCAGTCTGGCAAATCTAGGAAAAATATCTTAGATTCTCTGGTCAATCTCCATCAGTATTTTTCAGAATTAGAGGTAGAAGGCTTTGAGGAGCTGGTTCGCTATTTTACAGCTGACCGAGATTACTGGCTTGAAGCAACTGAAACGGGTCAAAAGAAAATTCAGATTTCTTCTACGAAATCAGGCCGTATTCTTCTATCTTCTTTAGTGCCTGATTCGTGTCAAGTCTTGGGAGTGTCGGCTACTCTTGAGATTAGTCAGAGAGTTTCTTTGGCAGACCTGTTAGGCTATCCCGAAGCTAAATTTGTTAAGATTGAAGCTGGTAAAAAACAGGATCAAGAAGTGGTCTTGGTCAAGGATTTTCCTCTAGTAACAGAAATTTCCTTAGAAGTCTATGCCAAGGAGGTAGCTGATTTGCTGATGGGAGTTCAAGCTTTCCAACAACCGATTTTGGCTCTCTTTACTGCCAAAGACATGCTTCTAGCAGTATCGGATTTACTTCCAGTTAGCCACTTGGCCCAGTATAAAAATGGTGATGTTCATCAACTGAAGAAACGCTTTGAAAAAGGAGAACAACAAATCTTGCTTGGTGCAGCAAGTTTCTGGGAGGGAGTTGATTTTTCAAGCCATCCTTTTGTGATTCAAGTTGTACCAAGACTTCCTTTCCAAAATCCTCAAGAGCCCTTGACGAAAAAGATTAATCAAGAACTGAATCAAGAAGGGGAAAATGCCTTTTATGATTATCAGTTGCCAATGGCCATTATTCGTTTAAAGCAGGCTTTAGGAAGAAGTATGAGACGCGAACACCAGCGTTCCTTAACTCTTATTTTGGATAGGAGAATTATCGGAAAGAGATATGGCAAACAAATAGTAGCATCTCTAGCAAAAGAAGCGACTGTTAATACCGTCTCTCGATCCGAAGTTGATGAGGCTATTGATAAATTTTTAAATGAACTTTGATAAATAGTATTGTATGAAAGTATAAGGTTAGTATATATGAAACGTTCTCTCGACTCTAGAGTCGATTATAGTTTGCTCCTGCCAGTATTTTTCCTACTGGTTATTGGCGTGGTGGCTATCTATATAGCTGTTAGTCATGATTATCCAAACAATATTCTGCCCATTTTAGGGCAGCAGGTCGCCTGGATCGCCTTGGGGCTTGTGATTGGTTTTATCGTCATGCTCTTTAATACAGAATTTCTTTGGAAAGTGACCCCTTTTCTATATATGTTAGGTTTGGGACTCATGGTCTTGCCGATCGTCTTTTATAATCCAAGCCTAGTTGCATCAACGGGTGCCAAAAACTGGGTATCAATAAATGGAATTACCCTATTCCAACCGTCAGAATTTATGAAGATATCCTATATTCTCATGTTGGCTCGTGTGATTGTTCAATTTACAAAGAAACATAAGGAATGGAGACGCACAGTTCCGCTGGACTTTTTATTAATTTTTTGGATGATTGTCTTTACCATTCCAGTCCTAGTTCTTTTAGCACTTCAAAGTGACTTGGGGACGGCTTTGGTTTTTGTAGCCATTTTCTCAGGAATCGTCTTACTATCAGGAGTTTCTTGGAAAATTATTATTCCAATATTTGTGACTGCTGTAACAGGAGTTGCTGGTTTCTTAGCTATCTTTATTAGCAAGGACGGACGAGCTTTTCTTCACCAGATTGGAATGCCGACCTACCAAATCAATCGGATTTTAGCTTGGCTCAATCCCTTTGAGTTTGCCCAAACAACGACTTACCAGCAGGCTCAAGGGCAGATTGCCATTGGGAGCGGTGGCTTATTTGGTCAAGGGTTTAATGCTTCAAATCTGCTTATTCCAGTTAGAGAGTCGGATATGATTTTCACGGTCATTGCAGAAGATTTTGGCTTTATTGGCTCTGTCCTTGTTATCGCCCTTTATCTCATGCTGATTTATCGTATGTTGAAGATTACTCTTAAATCAAATAACCAGTTCTACACCTATATTTCTACAGGTTTGATTATGATGTTGCTCTTCCACATCTTTGAGAATATCGGTGCTGTGACTGGCCTACTTCCTTTGACTGGGATTCCCTTGCCTTTCATTTCTCAAGGGGGATCAGCTATTATCAGTAATTTGATTGGTGTTGGCTTGCTTTTATCGATGAGTTACCAGACTAATCTAGCTGAAGAAAAGAGCGGAAAAGTCCCATTCAAACGGAAAAAGGTTGTATTAAAACAAATTAAATAAGGAGAAAATCATGGTTAAAGTAGCAGTTATGTTAGCTCAGGGCTTTGAAGAAATTGAAGCTTTGACAGTTGTAGATGTCTTGCGCCGTGCCAATATCACATGTGATATGGTTGGTTTTGAAAAGCAAGTGACGGGGGCGCATGCAATCCAAGTAAGTGCAGATCGTGTTTTTGATGGTGATTTATCAGACTATGACATGATTGTCCTTCCTGGAGGGATGCCTGGTTCTGCACATTTGCGCGATAATCAGGCTTTGATGCAAGAATTGCAAAGTTTCGAACGAGAAGGGAAGAAACTGGCAGCTATTTGTGCGGCGCCAATTGCCCTCAATCAAGCAGGGCTATTGAAAAACAAGCAGTACACTTGTTATGACGGTGTTCAAGAGCAAATCCTTGATGGTCACTACGTCAAGGAAACAGTAGTGGTAGATGGTCATTTGATAACCAGTCGAGGTCCATCAACAGCCCTTGCCTTTGCCTACGAGTTGGTGGAGCAATTAGGAGGAGACGCAGAGACTTTACGAACAGGAATGCTCTATCGAGATGTCTTTGGTAAAAATCAGTAAAACGGGAGTTATTCTCTCGTTTTTCATGTGGAAAAATCAGGGAAATCATCGCTTTTTTCATAAAAAAATGCTATAATGAAGGGTATGAAATATCACGATTATATCTGGGATTTAGGTGGAACTTTACTGGATAATTATGAAACTTCAACAGCTGCCTTTGTTGAAACATTGGCACTGTATGGCATCACACAAGACCACGATAGTGTCTATCAAGCTTTAAAGGTTTCTACTGATTTTGCGATTGAGACATTCGCTCCCAACTTAGAGCATTTTTTAGAAAAATACAAGGAAAATGAAGCCAGAGAGCTAGAACACCCGATTTTATTTGAAGGAGTTTCTGACTTATTGGAAGATATTTCAAATCAAGGTGGCCGTCATTTTTTGGTCTCTCATCGAAATAATCAGCTCTTAGAAATTTTAGAAAAAACTTCTATAGCAACCTATTTTACGGAAGTAGTGACTTCTAGCTCAGGCTTTAAGAGAAAGCCAAATCCTGAGTCTATGATTTATTTAAGAGAAAAATATCAGATTGGCTCTGGTCTTGTCATTGGTGATCGGCCGATTGATATTGAAGCAGGTCAAGCTGCAGGACTGGATACCCACTTGTTTACCAGTATCGTGAATTTAAGACAAGTATTAGACATGTAAGAAAAAGGAATAAGATGACAGAAGAAATCAAAAATCTGCAGGCACAGGATTATGATGCCAGTCAAATTCAAGTTTTAGAGGGCTTAGAGGCTGTTCGGATGCGTCCAGGGATGTATATCGGGTCAACTTCAAAAGAAGGTCTTCACCATCTAGTCTGGGAAATTGTTGATAACTCAATTGATGAGGCCCTGGCAGGATTTGCCAGTCATATTCAAGTCTTTATTGAGCCAGATGATTCGATTACTGTTGTCGATGATGGGCGTGGTATCCCAGTCGATATTCAGGAAAAAACAGGCCGACCTGCTGTTGAGACAGTCTTTACGGTTCTTCATGCTGGAGGAAAATTCGGCGGTGGCGGCTATAAGGTCTCAGGTGGTCTTCACGGAGTAGGGTCATCAGTAGTTAACGCCCTTTCCACTCAATTAGATGTTCATGTCCACAAAAACGGTAAGATTCATTACCAAGAATACCGTCGTGGTCATGTTGTCGCAGACCTTGAGGTAGTCGGAGATACAGATAGAACTGGAACAACGGTTCACTTCACACCAGACCCAGAAATCTTTGCTGAAACAACAACCTTTGATTTTGATAAATTAAATAAACGGATTCAAGAGTTAGCCTTTCTAAATCGCGGTCTTCAAATCTCCATCACAGATAAGCGTGAAGGTTTGGAACAAACCAAGCACTATCATTATGAAGGTGGGATTGCTAGTTACGTTGAATATATCAACGAGAACAAGGATGTTATCTTTGATACACCAATCTATACAGATGGTGAGATGGATGATATCACAGTTGAGGTAGCCATGCAGTACACAACGGGTTACCATGAAAATGTCATGAGTTTCGCCAATAATATTCATACCCATGAAGGTGGAACGCATGAACAAGGTTTCCGTACAGCCTTGACACGTGTTATCAACGATTATGCACGTAAGAATAAGTTACTGAAAGATAATGAAGACAACTTAACAGGGGAAGATGTCCGTGAAGGCCTGACTGCAGTTATCTCAGTTAAACACCCAAATCCGCAGTTTGAAGGACAAACCAAGACCAAATTGGGAAATAGTGAAGTGGTCAAGATTACCAATCGCCTCTTCAGTGATGCTTTCTCCGATTTCCTCATGGAAAATCCACAGATTGCCAAACGTATCGTGGAAAAAGGGATTTTAGCTGCTAAGGCTCGTGTAGCTGCCAAGCGTGCGCGTGAAGTCACCCGTAAAAAATCTGGTTTGGAAATTTCCAACCTTCCAGGTAAACTAGCAGACTGTTCTTCTAACAATCCTGCTGAAACAGAACTCTTCATCGTCGAAGGAGACTCAGCTGGTGGATCAGCCAAATCGGGTCGTAACCGTGAATTTCAGGCAATTCTTCCAATCCGCGGTAAGATTTTGAACGTTGAAAAGGCAAGTATGGATAAGATTCTAGCTAACGAAGAAATTCGTAGTCTTTTCACAGCGATGGGAACAGGATTTGGGGCAGAATTTGATGTTTCGAAAGCCCGTTACCAAAAACTCGTTTTGATGACCGATGCCGATGTCGATGGAGCCCACATTCGTACCCTTCTTTTGACCTTGATTTATCGTTATATGAAACCAATCCTAGAAGCTGGTTATGTTTATATCGCCCAACCACCAATCTATGGTGTCAAGGTTGGAAGCGAGATTAAAGAATATATTCAGCCAGGAGCAGATCAAGAAATTAAACTCCAAGAAGCTTTAGCCCGCCATAGTGAAGGACGTGCCAAACCAACCATTCAGCGTTATAAAGGTCTGGGTGAAATGGATGATCACCAATTATGGGAAACAACCATGGATCCCGAACATCGCTTGATGGCCAGAGTTTCTGTGGACGATGCTGCAGAAGCAGATAAAATCTTTGATATGTTGATGGGGGATCGAGTAGAACCTCGTCGTGAGTTTATCGAAGAAAATGCTGTCTATAGCACGTTGGATGTCTAAAAAATTGGGAGAAGTAGTTCCCTTGGTCTAAAAAATATGATATAATCATTACGATTGTTTCAAGTAAAAAAGGAGTTTGATATGTCTAATGGACAACTAATTTATTTAATGGTTGCAATTGCAGTCATTTTAGTTCTGGCTTATGTAGTGGCAATCTTTCTACGTAAGCGAAACGAGGGAAGATTAGAGGCGCTAGAAGAAAGAAAAGAAGAACTATACAATCTTCCAGTAAATGATGAAGTAGAAGCTGTAAAAAATATGCACTTGATTGGACAAAGTCAAGTGGCTTTCCGTGAATGGAATCAAAAATGGGTCGATTTATCTCTCAACTCTTTTGCCGATATTGAAAATAATCTCTTTGAAGCAGAAGGCTATAACCATTCATTTCGTTTTCTCAAGGCCAGTCATCAAATTGACCAAATTGAGAGTCAAATTACTTTGATTGAAGAAGATATTGCTGAAATTCGCAATGCTTTGGCAGACTTAGAGAAGCAAGAATCTAAAAATAGTGGTCGTGTTCTCCATGCTTTGGATTTATTTGAGGAACTTCAGCATAGAGTTGCTGAAAATTCAGAACAGTATGGTCAAGCCTTGGATGAAATTGAAAAACAATTAGAAAATATCCAATCTGAATTTTCACAATTTGTAACCTTGAATTCATCGGGTGACCCTGTGGAAGCCGCAGTGATTTTGGATAATGCTGAAAATCATATCTTGGCTTTGACACATATTGTTGATCGTATACCAGCAATTGTAACAACATTATCTAAAGAGCTACCAGATCAACTAGAAGATTTAGAAGATGGTTATCGTAAGCTCTTAGATGCTAATTATCATTTTGTTGAAACGGATATTGAAGCGCGTTTCCACTTGCTTTATGAAGCATTCAAGAAAAACCAAGAGAATATTCGTCAGTTGGAATTGGATAATGCCGAATATGAGAATGGACAGGCACAAGAGGAAATCAATGCCTTGTATGATATTTTTACTCGAGAAATTGCTGCTCAGAAAGTAGTGGAAAATCTACTTGCAACTCTTCCAACTTACCTTCAACATATGAAAGAGAATAATACTTTATTGGGAGAAGATATTGCACGTTTGAGCAAGACCTATTTACTTCCTGAGACAGCTGCAAGCCATGTTCGTCGTATTCAGACAGAATTAGAGAGTTTTGAGGCAGCTATTGTTGAGGTAACTTCAAATCAAGAAGAACCAACCCAAGCTTATTCAGTTCTTGAAGAAAATCTTGAGGATTTACAAACTCAACTAAAAGATATTGAAGATGAGCAAATTTCGGTTAGTGAGCGTCTGACACAAATTGAGAAAGATGATATCAATGCACGTCAAAAGGCCAATGTTTATGTCAATCGTCTCCATACTATCAAGCGATACATGGAAAAACGCAATCTGCCAGGTATTCCACAAACTTTCTTGAAGTTATTCTTTACGGCAAGCAATAATACCGAGGATTTAATGGTTGAGTTAGAACAGAAAATGATTAACATTGAATCTGTTACCCGAGTTCTTGAAATTGCAACGAATGATATGGAAGCTTTAGAGACGGAAACTTATAATATTGTACAGTATGCAACCTTGACAGAGCAACTATTGCAATATTCTAACCGCTATCGCTCATTTGATGAACGCATTCAAGAAGCATTTAACGAAGCTTTAGATATTTTTGAAAAAGAATTTGATTATCACGCTTCATTTGACAAGATTTCGCAAGCATTGGAAGTGGCAGAGCCTGGTGTAACCAATCGCTTTGTTACCTCATATGAGAAAACACGTGAAACGATTCGTTTTTAATAAAAGAAAAAGATTTGATTGTGTGAGAAACAGAATCAAATCTTTTTCTATAGTAGTATCTTTAGCAAAAGATTTCAAAATGATAAAAACGCATAATAGCAGGTGTAGAAACTCTTGCTACTATGCGTTTTATTGTGGAAAGACTTACTGGATTTTTTCTCAAATCGAGTTTTTACTCAACTTCTTTATTTGATTGGAATAGAAATCCCAATTAATTTCTCTGAGTAGAGTGTCTTGATATTGGCTTCATCAATAGAGTCCTTATCAATTTTACGTTTCAAGAAAAATTCTTGAATGGTTTCGATTTCAGGCTCACGAATAGCACGGTGTTTATTTGAGATGAGGATTTCATAGTGAAGCGGCGCTTGGGTGAAAATAACATCTGTATTCCCTGCAGAATAAACCTCAACAAGGGTTGCATCGGTACTTTCTAGCTGACTTTTTACAAGTTGCGAGTGTGAGTTTGTCGTATTGATAAGCTTCATAATATTTCCTCCGATTTTCTAATTCTATTATAGCACTTTTTGAATAAAGTCGCTTGATTTATACTCAATGAAAATCAAAGAGCAAACTAGGAAGCTAGCCGTAGGCTGCTCAAAACACAGTTTTGAGGTTGTAGATAAGACTGACGAAGTCAGTGACCATATCTACGGTAAGGCGACGCTGACGTGGTTTGAAGAGATTTTCGAAGAGTATTAGCCAATCTTATGCTGTTTTTTCCAAGATTGGATGGCCCATTTATGGCTACCACGTTTAAGATTTTCAATAGCCTCATCAATAGGGAACCAAGCAATATGATTAAAGTCTTCTAGTGGCTTTTGCACTTCTTTGAAAGAAGTCGCTTCATAGAGGTAGGCAGGATTGTAGTAGTAGGTATCACGGTGACGAGAGTAGAAATATTCGTCAGCTTGTCCGTAATAGGTACCAATTTCAGCAGTGAATCCAAGTTCTTCAATCAATTCACGTTTTAGGGCTTCCTGATGGTTTTCACCTGCTTCAATTTCGCCACCTGGTAAGAACCAAGCACCATTAGGTGCTTGAACAAGAACAATTTGCTTTTGTTCAGCGTCAGGGATAACTGCATATACACCGTAACGTGAAATATAGTCTGTATTCGCTTTTTTTTCTCCGAAAGTTGGGTTTGCCATTGCATTTTCCTCATTATCTAGTATCGTTATTATTATCATAATGGAGAAAGTCCGAGCTGTCAAGAAATTACAGTTATTTTAGTAAAAAAGAAGCAGAAACATTTCATTTTCTACTCCTTTTATATAGTATTTATTTTTCTGTTTCAGAAGTTTTTACTTCAGCTTTTTTGGCAGACTTAATTTGAATCTTGCCCTTGCTGGTCATAACTGCCTTGAGGTCTTTTTCGCTTGGATTTTCAAGGTAGTAGTCAGTGATTGCGTCCTCAATATAGTCTTGAATAGTACGGCGGAGTGGGCGCGCCCCCATTTTTGGATCATAGCCGAGGTCAACCAATTTTTCCTTGACCTTGTCCGTTACATCTAAATGAATGTTGTTGCTGGAGAGTCGCTTGTTAACATCAGCTAGCATGAGCTCGACGATTTGAAGGAGATTATCCTTGCTGAGAGCTTTGAACTCGATGATGCCGTCAAAACGGTTCATAAATTCTGGGCTAAAGAAGTTGCCGAGTTCACCGAGAACTGAGTTGGTACGTCCTTCGCGAGCAGCCCCAAAACCAACGCTGGCTTCAGCCTTACCTGTACCTGCATTTGAAGTCATGATAATGATGGCATCCTTGAAGCTGACGGTATGTCCTTGTCCATCTGTCAAACGCCCATCATCCAAGACCTGAAGGAACATATGCATGACATCTGGATGGGCTTTTTCTACTTCATCTAAGAGAATAAGAGAGTAGGGATTACGGCGGACTTTTTCAGTTAATTGTCCAGCTTCATCGTAGCCGACATAACCTGGAGGGGAACCGACTAACTTAGCAACGCTGTGTTTTTCCATGTATTCGCTCATGTCAAAGCGAATCATGCTATCAGCAGAACCAAAGAGTTCGATAGCTAATTGTTTGGAAAGTTCTGTCTTACCGACCCCAGTTGGTCCGACGAAGAGGAAGCTTCCGATTGGGCGGTTAGGCGTACCGAGACCGACACGATTACGGCGAATAGCCTTGGCAATCTTATCGACAGCATCATCTTGGCCAATAACATGAGACTTGAGATCTTCGGCTAGATGGATGAGTTGAGATTGTTCTTTCTCTTTCAAATCACCAACAGGGATGTTGGTTTTCTGCTCGATAATGTGCTCAATAGTTTTCTCGCTTATGATAGGTGTATCTTGGTCTGTGACTTTTTTCTTTTGCATTTCCTTATACTTGGCAATCTGGTCGCGGAAATAGGCAGCCTTCTCAAAATCTTCTTCTCGTGTAGCTTGAGATTTGAGATTTTCAGCCTCAATCAAGCGCTGATCAATGACTTTAGGATCCACAAAATTCAAGGTCAAGTTCATCTTAGAACCTGCTTCATCTAGGAGGTCAATGGCCTTGTCAGGTAAGAAGCGGTCTTGAATATAACGATTGGAAAGAGTTGCAGCTGCTTCAATTGCAGCATCAGTATATTGAACGTGGTGGTAGTCTTCGTATTTCTTTTGAATCCCTTTGAGAATAGTGATTGTTTCGTCCACCGTTGGTTCATCGACTTTAACAGGCTGCATACGACGCTCTAAGGCAGCATCCTTTTCAATGATACGGTATTCATTGAGGGTAGTAGCACCGACCAGTTGCAGTTCTCCACGAGCAAGGGCTGGCTTGAGGATATTTCCTGCGTCCATATTACCATCACTCGCAGAACCTGCACCAACAATTTCATGGATTTCATCGATAAAGAGGATAATATCCTCACGTTTGCGAATTTCTTCCATGAGTTTTTGCATGCGTTCTTCAAATTGTCCACGAATACCCGTTCCTTGAACTAAGCTAACCACATCCAGACGGATGACTTGTTTACCTTGGAGTTTATGTGGAACATCGCCATCAACGATTTTCTGAGCTAGGCCTTCGACAACGGCCGTTTTTCCGACACCTGGTTCGCCAATAAGAACAGGATTATTCTTGGTTCTACGATTGAGAATCTCGATGACACGGATAATCTCATCGTCGCGCCCAATAACGGGGTCAATGTCTCCACGACGGGCAATCTCAGTTACGTTGATACCAAATTCTTCTAGCAGGCCTTTTTCTTGGCTTGGTGGTGGAGTTTGAGCAGAACCACGATTTTGGGAACCATAACCGCCGTTTCCACCGTAACCTCCACCTGATTGGGTTGGGGGAATAGGAGGAGTATTGCTAGAAGGTCTGAAATTGTTTAGATCATTGAAAAAATCACCAAAGGGATCGAAGTCACGATTGTTCAGATCCGTCATGCCTTTAAAGAGACTGTTATTAGGATCAGTCTTGATAATCTTGTAGCAGTTTTGACAGAGGTCAATTTGTTTTTGTTTTCCATTGAGATTGGTGTAAAGATGAATTGTTGAGTCGTTAATTTTACAGTTTTGACAAAGCATACATCTACCTCATTTCTTTCTTTAGCTTGACCTGTCCAAAGGTCAATAATAGTCAAATTTCTATACTCTCATTATAACAGGATTGGGGTGTAAAGCAAGTAAAAAGATTACAGCTTTGAGAAGTTGTTACAATGAAAATTTTTTTGAATTTGGACTATAAAAAAATCCTATTTGTGAGACAAAAAGGATTTTGGTTAGACATGCAGGGTGTAATCCCAGCTTGTTTTGTATTAGTAAAGGAGTTCGTAAATCTCCATTGCAATCAAGTCAATGCTGTCAAACGTATAAGTTTCGCGAGCTTCGACATCACGAAGGGTAAAGATTGACCCGTTTTCTTCGTCGTGGCTGTATGCAACTTCTGCAACAACAACTCCTTCGCGTTCAAAATTACGTTTTAAATTTCCGCCGTCTTTTGCCATTGCTTCAAGGCGGTTGATGATTCTAACCAAATGTGATTCCATTTTGATTCTCCTTCATTTCTTATCGTTACTATTTTACCATAAAGGAGGCCAACTTGACTAGAAAAAACTAAGATTTCTCGCTAATTCTGCTAGTTTAAAGATTTTTAAATAAATTGGATAAAAGGTTTGAATTTTAATTCAATACATGTTATAATCATACAGTACTCTATTTTAGAAAGCAGTGTGACTATGAATTTTTCTTTTTTACCTAAGTATTTACCTTATTTTAACTATGGGACTGTCGTGACGGTTCTCATTTCTATCTGTGTTGTCTTTTTGGGAACTATTTTGGGTGTTGTCTTGGCTTTTGGGCAACGTTCAAAGTTTAAACCGTTTGTTTGGCTCGCCAACTTGTACGTTTGGATTTTCCGTGGGACACCGATGATGGTCCAGATTATGATTGCCTTTGCCCTTATGCACATCAATGCTCCGACTATTCAGGTTGGAATTTTGGGTGTTGACCTTTCTCGTCTGATTCCAGGGATTTTGATTATCTCTATGAACAGTGGTGCTTATGTCTCTGAGACTGTTCGTGCTGGAATCAATGCGGTTCCAAAAGGTCAGCTAGAGGCGGCTTATTCGCTAGGGATTCGTCCTAAAAATGCGATGCGGTATGTGATTTTGCCACAAGCAATCAAAAATATTTTGCCAGCATTGGGGAACGAATTTATCACCATTATCAAGGACAGCTCCCTCTTATCAGCTATCGGTGTTATGGAGTTGTGGAATGGGGCTACAACAGTTTCTACAACAACCTATTTGCCTTTGACACCACTTTTATTTGCAGCCTTTTACTACTTGATTATGACCTCTATTTTGACCGTAGCCTTGAAAGCTTTTGAAAAACGTATGGGACAAGGAGATAAGAAATAATGACAGAAACCTTGATAAAAATTGAAAATTTACATAAATCATTTGGAAAGAATGAAGTATTGAAGGGCATCAACCTCGAGATTAAAAGAGGAGAAGTTGTCGTTATCATCGGTCCTTCGGGGAGCGGGAAATCTACCTTGCTTCGCTCTATGAATTTGTTGGAAGAAGCAACTAAAGGGAAGGTTATCTTTGAGGGAGTCGATATTACGGACAAGAAGAATGACCTCTTTGCCATGCGTGAGAAGATGGGCATGGTTTTCCAACAATTTAATCTCTTTCCTAATATGACTGTGATGGAAAATATCACCTTGTCACCTATCAAGACCAAAGGTGAAAGCAAGGCTGTTGCTGAGAAGAGAGCCAGAGAGCTTTTGGAAAAAGTTGGTTTGCCAGATAAGGCAGATGCTTATCCACAGAGTTTGTCAGGTGGGCAACAACAACGGATTGCCATCGCGCGTGGGTTGGCCATGGAACCTGATGTTTTGCTCTTTGATGAGCCAACTTCAGCCTTGGACCCTGAGATGGTAGGTGAGGTATTGGCTGTTATGCAAGACCTTGCCAAGTCAGGAATGACCATGGTTATCGTAACACATGAAATGGGATTTGCCCGTGAGGTGGCAGATCGTGTCATCTTTATGGCAGACGGTGTGGTTGTTGAAGATGGAACACCAGAACAGATTTTTGAACAAACCCAAGAACAACGGACTAAAGATTTCTTGAGTAAGGTTTTATAATCTATTTTAAAATTTCAAGACAAGATTAGTGAAAAGCTCGACTAGAGCTTTTTCTTATAGTTTGAAACTATAGGATAGCCTAGGAAAGAAGTGTTAGAGGGTGCTGGCAGTTTTTGGTATAATGGAAGATATTTGAAAGAAAAGAGAAGTGATATGACACAGATTATTGATGGGAAAGCTTTAGCGGCCAAATTGCAGGGGCAGTTGGCTGAAAAGACTGCAAAATTAAAGGAAGAAACAGGTCTAGTGCCTGGTTTGGTAGTGATTTTGGTTGGGGACAATCCAGCCAGCCAAGTCTATGTTCGCAACAAGGAGAGGTCAGCTCTTGCGGCTGGTTTCCGTAGTGAAGTTGTGCGAGTTCCAGAGACCATTAGTCAAGAGGAATTGTTAGACTTGATTGATAAATACAATCAAGATCCAGCTTGGCATGGGATTTTGGTTCAGTTACCATTACCAAAACATATCGATGAAGAGGCGGTTTTACTAGCCATTGACCCAGAAAAGGATGTGGATGGTTTCCATCCCCTAAATATGGGACGTCTTTGGTCTGGACATCCAGTCATGATTCCTTCCACACCTGCAGGGATTATGGAAATGTTTCATGAATATGGGATTGACTTGGAAGGTAAAAATGCAGTTGTTATTGGTCGTTCCAATATCGTTGGAAAGCCCATGGCCCAGCTTCTTTTGGCAAAGAATGCTACAGTGACCTTGACTCACTCACGCACCCATAATCTCGCTAAGGTGGCTGCAAAAGCGGATATTCTTGTAGTAGCAATCGGTCGCGCCAAGTTTGTTACTGCTGACTTTGTGAAACCCGGTGCGGTAGTCATTGACGTTGGGATGAACCGAGATGAAAATGGTAAGCTCTGTGGGGATGTGGATTATGAGGCAGTTGCCCCACTTGTTAGCCATATTACGCCAGTCCCTGGAGGTGTAGGTCCTATGACCATTACCATGCTGATGGAGCAAACCTATCAGGCGGCACTTCGGACATTGGATAGAAAATAAGAGAAAATTCGCTGAAGAGAGTGTATTTTCAATAGATATATCTGAAATGGCAGAAATGAATATTAAATTTTAGATATAAGTTTATAAAAGGAGGTCTGCGCCTCCTTTTTGTTGTATAATGGAGTGAGGTGATTAGATGATTTTAAAAATTTATAATGGGGAATATAGTTTACAATGGGATGGAATATACTACTTATCACTAATTGATTATCCAAATATTCAAGAGTGGGAATTAGAAAAAATTGCTAAATTTATAGCTTACGAAAAACTTCATAAACGTCAAACAAGTATTGAGTGTGCTGATTTTTGTTTAAAAAAAGAAATTTTAGATTACATCTATCAGCATCCCTTTCTGCCACCATTTACCCCTACAGATAAAAGAGTAGCCTCGACTTATGATCTACATAAGAGGTTAGTGACTTCGGACTACTGTAGTCATACTACGACTATAGATGCAGCGATTTCTATCTTTAAAACAGGTCAGCTCTTATCTGCTGTGAAAGCCTTTGGGCGAGATGCTGAGGAGTTGGTTTTGGATAGTAGAAATGCTGCATCGGATCCGATAGATTATTTTGACTATGTCATGTTAGGGTGGTCAAATACAAGTTCTGGTTATCGATTAGCGATGGAGCGTTTATTAGGTCGAGCTCCTTCAGAGAAAGAATTACAAGACAAGTTTATTCCTGGAGTGAGTTTTCATTTTATCTATACAGATTTGATTAAAGTTACTGGTTATATTTTTGATGGCTACCATGTTGCAAAAATTAAGGACATGTTGAATTTATTTAGTGAGTTGTATATTTGTATTATTCCAACTCATAATAAGAGCCAATTTGAAAATATTATTCCAACTAAAATACAAGATAGGGTGCATTATCTTGACTATGCTGGAGAAGACTTAGAAGAGTGGACTAAGAAAGTCTATCAAGTTGTTTTAAAACAATCAGATAAAGGATAGTTGAGGAAAAACGATGAGAGTGATTGAGCAAGCATTATTAGAAAAAGTCATTATAAAACGTTCTCGTACAAGTCATAAAGGAAACTATGGTCGTCTGCTGTTGCTTGGTGGGACTTATCCTTATGGTGGCGCCATCATTATGGCTGCTTTGGCAGCTGTTAAAAGTGGGGCTGGTTTGGTGACTGTTGGAACAGATAGGGAAAATATCCCAGCTTTGCACAGTCATTTACCTGAGGCTATGGCCTTTTCTCTTCAAGACCAGCAATTGTTAAAAGAGCAATTGGAGAAGGCAGAAGTTGTCTTGCTGGGGCCTGGTTTACGAGACGATACTTTTGGAGAAAATATAGTAAAACAGGTCTTTGCTAGCTTAAAAAAGAATCAGATTTTGATTGTAGACGGAGGGGCCTTAACTATCATTGCTAGGATAAGTTTGTCGTTTCCGTCTAACCAGCTTATCCTAACTCCCCACCAAAAAGAATGGGAAAAGCTGTCTGGTATTGCTATTGAAAAGCAAAAGGAAGCTGCAACGGCTAGTGCCCTAACTTCCTTCCCTCAAAGAACAATTTTGGTGGAGAAAGGCCCAGCTACTCGTATTTGGCAAGCTGGTCAGTCTGATTATTACCAGTTACAGGTTGGCGGTCCCTATCAGGCGACTGGGGGAATGGGAGATACGCTTGCTGGAATGATTGCAGGATTTGCAGGCCAATTCCGACAGGCCAGTCTCTACGAACGTGTGACAGTAGCGACCCATCTTCATTCAGCTATTGCCCAAGAACTAGCTCAAGAACAGTATGTGGTTTTGCCAACGGAGATTAGTAATTGTCTTCCTAAAGTAATGAAAATTATTTGTCAACAAGAGAGGGTAAGCGAAGATAAATTTGTTTAAAATAGACAGAGAAACCTACTTCCTTCTCTTGATTTATGATTCTTGAAATGCGCCTGCTTTAATGCTAAACTAGACGTATCAAAGTTAAGGTCTTGTTTTTGGAACTGGAAAGAGATGAACAAATCAAATACATAAAAGATAAACTCATTTTTATTCGTTTGGTAAAAAGAAAATGCATATTTTTAAAGAAAGATTGATGAAAAATGTAGATTTGATGTTTTTACTTGAATAAAAAGCGGTTTCATAGTAGAATAAGAACTGAGAATGATGGAGGTAAATCGGTGGAAAATCTGAAGAAAATGGCAGGTATCAAGGCTGCTGAGTTCGTGAGCGATGGAATGGTCGTTGGACTTGGAACAGGCTCGACTGCCTATTATTTTGTCGAAGAAATCGGTCGTCGTATCAAGGAAGAAGGATTGCAGATTACAGCTGTAACAACTTCTAGTGTGACCACTAAACAGGCAGAAGGCCTTAATATCCCGCTCAAGTCTATTGACCAAGTAGACTTGGTTGATGTGACGGTTGACGGGGCGGATGAAGTTGATAGTCAGTTTAACGGAATCAAAGGCGGTGGTGGTGCTCTTCTGATGGAGAAGGTTGTTGCGACACCATCAAAAGAATATATTTGGGTGGTGGATGAAAGCAAGCTGGTCGAAAAACTAGGTGCTTTTAAATTGCCAGTAGAAGTGGTTCAGTATGGTGCAGAGCAGGTCTTTCGTCATTTTGAACGAGCTGGCTACAAACCAAGCTTCCGTGAAAAAGACGATCAACGTTTTGTGACCGATATGCAGAATTTTATCATCGATCTTGCCTTGGATGTCATCGAAGATCCAATTGCTTTCGGACAAGAATTGGACCATGTCGTTGGTGTCGTAGAACACGGTTTATTCAACCAAATGGTGGATAAGGTCATCGTTGCTGGACGAGATGGGGTTCAGATTGTAACCTCAAGAAAAGAAAAATAGAAGGGGGCATAAGATGTCTAAATTTAATCGTATTCATTTGGTGGTACTGGATTCTGTAGGAATCGGTGCAGCACCAGATGCTAATAACTTTGTCAATGCAGGGGTTCCAGATGGAGCTTCTGACACACTGGGACACATTTCAAAAACAGTTGGTCTGAATGTGCCAAACATGGCTAAAATCGGTCTAGGAAATATTCCTCGTAAAACTCCTCTTAAGACTGTAGCAGCTGAAAGCAATCCAACTGGATATGCAACAAAATTGGAAGAAGTATCTCTTGGTAAGGATACCATGACTGGACACTGGGAAATCATGGGACTCAACATTACTGAGCCTTTCGATACTTTCTGGAACGGATTTCCAGAAGAAATCTTGACAAAAATCGAAGAATTTTCAGGACGTAAGGTCATTCGTGAAGCTAACAAACCTTACTCAGGAACAGCCGTTATCGATGATTTTGGACCACGTCAGATGGAAACTGGAGAGTTGATTATCTATACTTCAGCTGACCCTGTTTTGCAAATTGCTGCCCACGAAGATATTATTCCTTTGGACGAATTGTACCGTATCTGTGAATACGCTCGTTCAATTACTCTTGAGCGCCCAGCCCTTCTAGGACGTATCATTGCTCGGCCTTATGTAGGTGAACCAGGTAACTTCACTCGTACTGCAAACCGTCGTGACTTGGCGGTATCTCCATTTGCACCAACTGTTTTGGATAAATTGAATGAAGCTGGTATCGATACTTATGCTGTTGGTAAAATCAACGATATCTTTAACGGTGCTGGTATCAACCACGACATGGGCCATAACAAGTCAAATAGCCATGGAATTGATACACTATTGAAGACCATGGGCCTTGCTGAGTTTGAAAAAGGATTCTCGTTCACAAACTTGGTTGACTTTGATGCCCTTTATGGCCACCGTCGTAATGCTCATGGCTACCGTGATTGTTTGCATGAGTTTGATGAACGCTTACCTGAAATTATCGCAGCCATGAGAGAGAATGACCTCCTCTTGATTACTGCGGATCACGGGAACGACCCAACTTACGCAGGAACAGACCATACTCGCGAATATATCCCACTTTTGGCTTACAGTCCTGCTTTTAAAGGAAATGGTGTCATTCCAGTAGGACATTTTGCAGATATTTCAGCGACTGTTGCCGATAACTTTGGTGTTGAAACTGCCATGATTGGTGAAAGTTTCTTAGATAAATTGGTATAAGATGACGAGATATGCTTTACTTGTTCGGGGCATTAATGTAGGTGGGAAAAATAAAGTTGTTATGGCGCAGCTTCGGCAAGAATTGACAGAGTTGGGAATTGAAAAGGTTGAAAGCTACATCAACAGTGGCAATATTTTCTTTACTTCGACAGAACCAAAAGCTCGATTGGTTGAAAAATTAGAGACTTTCTTTGCAGTCAATTATCCATTTATTCAAAGCTTTTCTTTACTGAGTCAAGAAGACTATGAAGACGAACTTGAGAGTCTACCAGCTTGGTGGAATGAAGACTTGGCAAGAAAAGACGTTCTCTTTTACACGGAGGGTTTGGATGTGGAGCAAGTCATCACGACAGTTGAGAGTTTAGAGATGAAAGATGAGGTCGTTCATTTTGGAAAACTTGGTATTTTCTGGGGGGAATTCTCTGAGGAAACCTACTCTAAGACTGCCTATCACAAGTACTTGCTCAAGATGCCTTTCTACCGCCACATTACTATTCGCAATGCTAAAACTTTTGACAAAATCGGTCAAATGCTAAAAAATAATAGAGGAGACACACAATGACATTTTTAGATAAGATCAAGGAAACAGCTACTTTCCTGAAAGAAAAAGGAATCCAAGCGCCTGAGTTTGGTTTAATCCTTGGATCAGGGCTTGGAGAATTGGCAGAAGAAATCGAAAATCCAGTTGTAGTAGACTATGCTGAGATTCCAAACTGGGGCCGCTCTACAGTAGTTGGTCACGCTGGGAAATTGGTATATGGTGAACTGGCAGGTCGCAAGGTCTTGGCTCTTCAAGGTCGCTTCCATTTCTACGAAGGGAACCCTCTGGAAGTGGTGACTTTCCCAGTTCGTGTCATGAAAGTTCTTGGATGTGAAGGTGTCATTGTAACCAATGCAGCTGGTGGTATTGGTTATGGCCCTGGTACTTTGATGGCTATCTCAGACCATATCAATATGACGGGGCAAAATCCATTGATGGGTGAAAACTTGGATGACTTTGGTCCACGTTTTCCAGATATGTCTAAGGCCTACACACCAGAATACCGTGCTACTGCCCATGAAGTGGCCCAAAAACTTGGTATCAAGCTTGATGAAGGTGTCTATATCGGCGTTACTGGTCCAACTTATGAAACACCAGCAGAGATTCGTGCCTATAAGACACTGGGAGCAGATGCAGTTGGTATGTCTACGGTTCCTGAAGTGATCGTGGCAGCCCACTCAGGCTTGAAAGTTCTAGGAATTTCATGTATTACTAACTTTGCGGCTGGTTTCCAAGAAGAACTCAACCACGAAGAAGTTGTAGAAGTAACCGAACGTGTCAAAGGTGATTTCAAAGGCTTGCTTAAAGCTATTCTTGCTGAATTGTAAGAAAAAAGATTTAAAAGGGGGAATACCTCTACCTTTTCATAATTGACTATTCGGAACAAAGAAGAAACATAGGTAGACTATGGGTTTCTTCCTACTCTTGTAACTGAAAGAGTCTGATAGTTAGCATTGTGAAAGACAAGATTCTAGGATACTAGCATTAGCTTCCTAGCCAAGCAGACTAGTATGATAAGAAGAGATAAGAATGAATTTACTTTCTGAATTTCTCAGTCTTATCATATATAGCACAATGAGATTTTGCTTGAGTCTGCTTACAAATAAACGAAAAGAAAGATAAGAAATAATGAAAATTGGTCAACGAATTATGCGCTTTGGCATAAAAAAATTAAGTATCGGAGTTGTATCTGTTGCAGTCGGCTTCGCATTTCTAGCTCCAGCTGGAATTTCAGCCAATGAACTAAAACAAGATGTAACATCTGAAGTGGCAACAAGAGTGCTAGATTCTAAGGAGGAATTGAGAGAGCCGGAAAATGTTGCTCCAAAACTAGAAACTCCTCTTAGAGAGGAGCCAAGACTAACTCCTCAAACGCTTCCAGAAGCAAGTGAAGTTCTTGAAAACAAAAGGGAAGAGTCAAAAGTAGAGATAACAGAGCCAGCTCAAGACTCACCTATTCATGCTCCTGTAGAAGAAACTAAAGAAGAAGTTGTGACAGAAAAACCAACAAATACTCGTTCTTTAACAGCAGAAGATTTGGTGAAGATTTCCAAAGGGGAATTGCATTTAGAAAATGATTTGATTGATGAATCTCTCTATGGTGAAAAAGTTCTTGATTTGGAAGGGGATGATGACCAAGATGGCATCAAAAACAAAGATGAACTTTATGTGTACAACAAAGATGGTAAGGATTATCTAGGATATAACAGTCATCCCTTGCTAGCAGACAGTGATGGGGATGGTTTGTCAGATGGAGAAGATGACAATAAGAAAGAATGGTATGTCACAGACCGTGATTCTCTTCTCTTTATGGAGTTAGCCTATCGAGACGATGATTATATTGAGAAAATTTTAGATCATAAGAATCCTTTCCCTAGTCTCTATCTTGACCGTCAAGAATACAAACTCATGCACAATGAATTGGCTCCTTTCTGGAAGATGAAAAAAGCCTACCATACAGATAGTGGTCTGGATGCTTTCTTATTTGAGACCAAGAGCGACCTTCCTTATCTCAAAGATGGAACGGTGCACATGTTGGCTATTCGTGGAACGCGAGTTAATGACGCCAAGGACTTAAGTGCAGATTTGGTTTTATTAGGTGGAAATAAACCAGCTCAAGCGGATGATATCCGCAAGGTTGTTGGGGAATTAGCTAAGGATACAAGTATTACCAAGTTGTATATGACAGGTCATTCTCTTGGAGGCTACCTAGCTCAGATTGCAGCGGTTGAAGCTTACCAAAAATATCCTGACTTTTATAACCATGTATTGAGGAAAGTGACGACTTTCAGTGCGCCTAAAGTGATTACTTCCAGAACTGTTTGGAATGCTAAGAATGGTTTCTGGGATGTTGGTTTGGAAAGCCGTAAATTAGCTGTTAGTGGAAAAATTAAGCATTATGTAGTTGATAATGATAATGTTGTGACTCCATTGATTCATAATGATCGTGATATTGTTACATTTACAGGTAATTCACGCTTTAAACACCGTTCTCGTGGCTATTTTGAAAGTCGAATGAATGATATTCCTAACTTTAATATTGGTAAACGAGCTACCTTGGATAAACATGGTTATCGTGATCCGAAATTGGATAAAGTGCGATTCTTTAAGAAACAGGCTCTGCCTCAATCTTCTAGTCAACCAAGCGCTGAACCAATGGAAAATATTGCCTTAGGGAAACAGGTTACTCAAAGTTCGACAGCTTTCGGAGGAGATGCTAGAAGAGCTGTGGATGGCAAAGTTGATGGTAACTATGGTCACAATTCTGTCACTCATACCAACTTCCAATCCAAGCCTTGGTGGCAAGTAGATTTGGCTAAAGAAGAAACCATTCGCCAAATCAATATTTACAACCGAACAGACACTGCCCAGGATAGATTGGCAAACTTTGATGTCATTCTTTTAGACAGTTCTGGTAAAGAAATTGAGAGAAAACGAATAACATCTCTTAAAGATGTGTCAGCACAAATTGCGATTAACCATAAAAAAGCGCGCTATGTTCGGATTGAGCTAGAAGGCTATAATGCCCTCAGTCTTGCAGAAGTCCAAGTATATCGTGCTGAGAATATCGCTTGGAAAAAACAAGCTAAGCAAAGTTCTACTGATTTTGGTGGAGATGCTAGTCGAGCCTTGGATGGCAATACCAATAGTAGTTATAGCCAGCAATCAATTACCCATACAAAATTTGAAAACCAGCCTTGGTGGGAAGTTGATTTAGGTCGTACAGAACAGGTAGGACTTGTTCGCCTTCATAACCGTGGGGATGGCGAGCTTTCTAAACGTCTGTCAGACTTTGATGTGATTTTATATGATGAAAAAGGGAAAGAAGTTGCTAGACAGTATGTTTCTAAACTTGACGGAACGAGCTTGGATGTTCAATTAAATGGGAAATTGGGACGCCGTGTTCGTGTGCAACTACGTAAGAACAATCAAGCCCTCAGTCTTGCAGAAGTAGAAGTTTTCCGCTTTATCGCTACGAATGGTGAGACAGCGACACAAGTTTCTAAGCCAGTTCAACCAATCAGTCAGACGCCTGTGAAAGATAAAACATTGACAATTCAACATAGTGGAGCTTACATTGCTCGCTACTCTATAACTTGGGAAGAAGTTACAGTAGACAAAGATGGAAACCAAGTTGTTCGTAGTCGTTCTTGGGAAGGAAACGGTCGCAACCAGACTGCAGGTTTTGTCCTCAACCTCCCAATCAAAGAAAATATGAGAAATCTGCGAATTAAGATTGAAAAGAGAACAGGTCTTATCTGGAATAGATGGCAAACAATCTATGAAAATAGACCAATTTTAGCTCAACCCCACCGTAAAATTACCCATTGGGGAACAACATTGAATTCTAAGATTTCTGATGACGATGTCTTGTAATCTGATGATACAATGACAGTTAGATAATTTAGTTTATAATATAACTACCTGAGTTTGTCCGGAACTCAGGTAGCTCTCTGTGAAAGAAAAAAATAAAACAGAAAGGTAGAGCGCGTGTTCTAATTTGAACACGAGCAGAAATTCGTACCTATAAGATGCTTGGAACAGATGTGGTCGGAATGTCAACTGCTCCTGAAGTTATTGTTGTAGCCTACTCGGGTTTGAAACTTCTAGGAATTTTATGTATTACTAACTATACTACTGGTTTCAAAGAAGAGATTAACCACGAAGAGGTTATAGAAGTGACTGAGTGTGTTAAAGGTGATTTTAAAGGCTTACTTAAAGCCGTTTTTGCTGAATTATTACTATGTTAAAAGAATTGAGGAGTATTTTTCTACATTATCTTTTAAAGATAATAGAGGAGATAGCTTTTGGTCAATCAGAGCATCAAACTGTATTCTTGACAGATGGAGTTTCCTCGTCGCGGATAGGATTAAGTTTAATAATCGTGGGTGCCAGCTCATCCTTGGTCTGGTATTTCTTGCAAAAAAAATCACAGATTTTTTCCATTAAAGCGCAGATGAAGGATGAGACTTCACAATACAAACTTCATTTTTTAAAACAGCTATTTCATTCAATTTGGCAGATTATTGCAGTTGTAGGGGGAGCACCTATTGGTAAAGAAGCTGCGCCACGAGAGATTGGGACTCTATTTGCAGGACCAATTGGAAAAATATGTTCTCTCTCTCTAAGAAGGATCAAATTTTTCTCCTTGCTTGTGGTGCTGGTGCTGGTTTAGCAGCTGTCTATCAGGTTCCATTAACAAGTGTCTTCTTTGTTTTTGAAACTCTAGGAATTGCTCTATCTATTAAACGAGTTGTCTTAGTCGGTTTGACTACCTATGTCTCAACCTATACAGCAGGCTTGGTTATTTCAGATCAGGCTCTCTACCAGATTCCAGCCATCGCATGGTCATTAAAGGAAATGTGGATTATTCCCTTGCTACTTCTTTTCTTAACCCCACTAGCTTGGTTTTTTGGTTGCTTAAGTAAAGAAGTGTCTTCAAACAGGATAAAAGATAAACGAGTACTTCTCACATTGCCTACAGCTTTTCTTTTTCTTGCTGGGTTGGCAAGTTATTTTCCACATCTACTTGGAAATGGACGTATGATGGCTCAGGAAGTATTGAATGCTAGCAATGGTAAAACAGTATTCCTCTTGTTTATCCTAAAAGCACTGGTCGTTCTTATTACTCTGTGGGCAGGGACCTATGGTGGTACTCTTACGCCATCTTTTGCCTTGGGGATGGCTGGAGCTGCTCTCTTTGGAATGATTCTAGGTGGGGATAACCAGCCAAGCATTTTGCTTTTGGGATCGGTTTGCTTTTTGTCTGTGACCTTGAGGGCTCCCTGGTCTGCAACTGGATTAGTAATAGGGTTCACTGGGCTAGCTTTAGATTCTCTTCCGTATCTCTTAGTAACAGCTGTTTTAGCCTATGAATTTGCAAAAATATTAGACCGTTTTTCTTGGGCTAACATACTGTGTCAGAAGTCAAAGAATAAAGAATAGAGTAATAAGATAGAGAACGATCGTTTCTTCTAATCAAAGATTTATCTTAAAAGATTAAAAACTATTGTCAATTTATCAATAACTGTTTGAAATAAAAAAGAAGTAGGCTTATCGGAGTCATGATTGAATCCGATTTTTCCTAGCTATGAAATATAAAAAAAGAAAGGTAGAGCGAGATGTTCTGATTTGAACACGAGCGGAGAACTTTTCTAAAAACTTAGAGAGGGTAGTTTGGTTTTGAATTGAACCCGTGCTATTCTCCTATTTGTCATCAAAATTAAGAAAGAAAGGAATTGAACCCACCCTAAAAGCAGTGGGAAAAAGATAGTTGGTCTAACGAGCATCGCTCACTGAACCCAACTCCTATTTTCCCTTTGCTTTTTGACGGGTTTGGTATCTTTCTGATTATAAATTTTAGAATAAAGAAAGGATGGGTTAACTGTATTCATTGAACTGAATACGGGCGGAGAACTGTGTAAAAAAGATAAACTGTCTAGCATCTGCGATGCGTCGTCAGTTTCCTATTTTTACTTTGTTCTCTGTCGCCCTTTATATCTTAACTATGTCTATCCATATTGCTGCTCAGCAGGGTAAAATTGCTGATAAAATTCTTCTTCCTGGGGATCCTCTTCGTGCTAAGTTTATTGCGGAGAATTTCCTTGAAGATGCTGTTTGTTTTAACGAAGTACGTAACATGTTGGGTTATACTGGTACTTACAAGGGTCACCGTGTATCTGTCATGGGAACTGGGATGGGTATGCCCTCTATTTCGATTTATGCGAGTGAGTTGATTGTTGACTACGGTGTGAAGAAATTGATTCGTGTTGGAACTGCGGGTTCTTTGAATGAAGATGTACACGTTCGTGAATTGGTTTTGGCGCAAGCAGCTGCAACTAATTCAAACATCGTCCGTAATGACTGGCCACAGTATGATTTCCCACAAATCGCTAGCTTTGACTTGCTGGACAAGGCCTACCATATCGCCAAAGAACTTGGTATGACAACCCACGTTGGGAACGTTTTGTCATCTGATGTCTTTTACTCAAACTACTTTGAAAAGAATATCGAGCTTGGTAAATGGGGAGTTAAGGCTGTGGAAATGGAAGCGGCAGCTCTTTACTATTTGGCGGCTCAGCACCATGTTGATGCTCTTGCTATCATGACCATCTCTGATAGTTTGGTTAATCCAGACGAAGACACAACTGCAGAAGAACGCCAAAATACCTTCACCGATATGATGAAGGTTGGTTTGGCAACCTTGATTGCAGAATAATTATAGCCAAAAAAGGAAGCCCTTCTTTATGAATTGGAGGACTTCCTTTTCTTATCCAGAAATTGATCTAGTTCTTTCTGATTTCGAAGAATAGTGACTTTATGTGAGTATTCTTGGCAAAGTTTTTGGTAATTCTCTTTTTGAGCTTTAGTCCGCCCATCCCAGAGAATCCAACGAATAAATTCCCAGTTGAATTGCTCGGGGCATCCCTTAGCCATACTTTCTCTGACTTTTCCTCGGTATTTAAGATAACGCTTAAAGGCCCGAAAGAGACAGGTAAATGGTGAAAAATTGAGAAAGATGATTTGGTCAGATTCCTGCATTCTTTCCTCATAGAAACACCAAGAATAATTACCATCGATGACCCAAGCTTCATGCTTGGTGAGAAAATTTTTCATCTCGGTTAACATCCAATCACGGTCACTGTCTTGCCAACCAGGTTGAAATTGGAGTGTGTCCATGTGAAGTTTTGGGATGGAGTAGTAGAGAGATAACTTTTCAGCTAGCGTTGACTTACCAGCACCAGAATATCCGATAATTGCGATTTTCATTTTCTACCCTTTCCTATTTGGAGACAAAAAAACAGCCTCTATGGACTGTTTCTTATTTAGCAAGTTTAGCTGAAAGACGAGCTTTATCGCGGCTTGCTTTGTTTTTGTGAATCAAACCTTTAGTTTCTGCTTTATCGATAGCTGAGCTAGCAGCACGGAAAAGTTCTTCAGATGGGTTTGCTTCGAAAGCTTTGATAGCAGTACGCATAGCTGATTTTTGAGCTGAGTTCTTTTCGTTTTGTTTAACGTTCAATTCAGCGCGTTTGATAGCTGATTTAATGTTTGCCAATGTTCTTACCTCCATATTTACTAACTATACCATTATATCTGAAAACTTACGTTTTGACAAGGGAAAATTACTTTTTTAAGTAAATTTCATCGATTTCATGGTTCTTACTTTTATGTAGAATCACTTCCGCACGATTTCTGGTTGGTTCAATATAATTTTGTAGATTTGTGAGATTGATACTGGTCCAGACCTGATGGGCAAAGGACTCCACTTCCCCAATCGGCATTTGTGTAAAACGATAATAGTAGCTATTAGGGTCATTTTGGGCTAGGCTCAGCATTTTCAAGAAACGGTCCAGATACCAACTCTCGATGTCATCGACTGCAGCATCAACATAGATGGAAAAGTCAAAGAAGTCAGTAATGTAGAGACGCTCGTTTTGTGGATTTTGAAAGACATTGATTCCTTCAACAATCACAAAATCAGCAGCTTTGACGCTTTGCTTTTCCTCGGGTACGATGTCGTAGACTTCATGAGAATAGACAGGAATATCTACATCTTGTCCATTTTTGATGCGGTCCAAGAAGTTGAGAAGAGCTTCCATATCATAGCTTTCAGGAAATCCTTTACGATTTAAAATCCCCTGCTCAATCAAGGTCTGGTTGGGATAGAGAAAGCCATCAGTTGTAACCAACTCAACACTAGCATCAGTTACAGTTCTAGAAAGCAGGATTTGAAGTAGGCGACTGGTTGTGGATTTTCCAACGGCAACACTCCCAGAAACCCCAATAATAAAAGGCTGAGATTTACTTTCACGTTGGAGGAAAATTCCTTTTGAAAAGGCTAAATCTTCCTTAGTTCGCTTGTAAATCTGAATCAGATGAGCCAAGGGGAGATAGATATCTGTAACGTCTTGAAGACTGATTTGGTCATTAAAACTCTTGATAGATTCCAATTCTTCTTCTGTCAAAGGAGGTGTTGTCTTTCGATGTAAAGATTGCCAAGTCTGGCGGCTGATTTTTTCAAAATGTAAAAATTCGTTGGTCATTTGTTTTCCCCTAGATATTTTGTCTATCATACCATAAAAAGCTAAAAAAATAAAGCGGTTTCTTGAATGTGGTAAGTCAATAGTATATAATATAAGTAGATAGAGGATGAACAATTTATTGATGAAGTAGGAGCTGCTTTATAGCTGACTTATCAGCTATAAAGGGGGCTTTGGGGTTTATAACTTATAGGAGGTGTACTATGAAAATCTTGAAACCTTACCTATTGGAACTCTGTTTTATTTTAAGTTTTGCCTTACCTTTTATAAAAGGAGTCAATGCGGATAATGGTAGACGCTTTGTGGAAATCTATTACGGTTTTACTTTTTTGATGGAGCATGCCATTATAACAACTGTCTTTATCTGTTCGCTCTTGATTGCTTGGCTACTCAAAAAACGGTGGACGAAACGACTTGCTGCTGGAAGTTATCTATTTTTGATTTTGTGGATTGCGACAGAGGGTTATTTCTTCCGCATGTCGATAGAAGATTTGCTACGACTTTGGACAAGTTCAGAAATCTTGACACAAACTTATCAGTTGGGTTTTTATTTAAACATTTTGTTGGGAATCCTATTGATAGTGAAATATTTAAAAGTAAAGAAATAGCGCTGACAATGCGTCTGATGATAGACAATAAACTTTGTGTTATGTGTTTTATCGTGGCAATGATAACTGTAGTCCTAGATGAAATACAATTTGCTTATAAAAGTTGAAAGAGATTGAAGGGGAGCTATTGTAAAGCAACTTCCTTCAATCTTTTTGTCTCATTCTGGATATGTAAACGATTTACAATTTAAGTCAAATTATGGTAAAATAGTTTCATGAGTAAAATGTATTATGCAGAAAATCCTGACGCTGCTCACGATATTCATGAGTTGAGAGTAGAATTGTTGGGAGAAAAAATGACCTTTTTGACGGATGCAGGTGTTTTTAGCAAAAAGATGGTTGATTTTGGAAGTCAACTCTTGCTCAAGTGTCTTGAGGTCAACCAAGGAGAGACAGTCCTAGATGTAGGCTGTGGTTACGGTCCATTAGGATTGTCCTTGGTCAAGGTTTACGGAGTTCAGGCGACCATGGTTGATATCAATAATCGTGCCTTGGATTTGGCGCGACAAAATGCTGAACGAAATAAAGTAGAAGCGACGATTTTCCAGTCCAACATCTATGAACAAGTTGAAGGGAATTTTGACCACGTCATTTCTAATCCTCCTATCCGTGCAGGAAAGCAAGTGGTTCATGAAATCATTGAGAAAAGTAAAGATTTCTTGGAAATTGGTGGTGATTTGACAATCGTCATCCAGAAGAAACAAGGGGCTCCAAGTGCTAAGTCTAAGATGGAAGATGTGTTTGGAAATTGTGAAATCCTTAAAAAAGACAAGGGATACTATATCCTTAGAAGTGTGAAAGAATGAGAGCAGTTGATTTAATCCAAAAAAAACGAGACGGTCAAGAACTGACTTCGAGTGAAATTGAATGGTTAGTTGAAGGCTATGTGTCAGGAACGGTTCCTGATTATCAGATGTCTGCCTTTGCTATGGCTGTCTATTTCAAAGGAATGACGACTCGTGAAATTTCTGATTTAACGATGAATATGGTTAAGACTGGGCAAGAGTTTGACCTGTCTGTCATTGATGGTGTGAAAGTTGACAAGCATTCTACGGGTGGTGTTGGTGATAAGGTGACCTTGATTTTGGCTCCTCTTGTTGCTAGCTTTGGTGTGCCTGTGGCAAAAATGAGTGGTCGTGGTCTCGGCCATACTGGTGGAACAATTGATAAATTGGAGTCCATTAAGGGCTATCAAGTCGAGCGCAGTCAAGAAGATTTCATTCGTCAGGTTCAGGATATTGGAGTATCTGTCATTGGGCAATCAGACCAGCTGGTCAAAGCTGATAAGCTTCTCTACGCCCTCCGTGATGTGACCGCAACTGTCGACACGATTCCTTTGATTGCGAGTTCGGTGATGAGCAAGAAAATTGCGGCAGGGGCGGATGCTATTTTGCTAGACGTGACTGTCGGTGAGGGTGCCTTCATGAAGACGGTTGATGAGGCGCGTGAATTGGCTCAAACCATGGTGGAACTTGGTAAGGCTGTTGGACGGAAGACAGTAGCAGTGATTACGGATATGAGCCAGCCTTTGGGACGAGCGATTGGAAATCGTCTGGAGATTCTTGAAGCATTGGAGATTTTACAAGGGCAAGGCCGTCAGGATATTACCCACTTCATCTGTGAATTGGCTCAAATTATGCTTGGCCTGGCAAATATAAATAAGACAGTTGAAGAAGTTCGCCAACATCTTGAAAATCGTCAAGCGCTGGCTAAGTTTGAGGAGATGGTCCAAGCCCAAGGTGGAGACTTGGAGGACCTCTATCGCCCAGTCAATGTTGCCCATGTGGTGGAAATCCCTGCTCAGGAAACGGGTGTCATTTCTGCTCTTCCGGCTATGGAATTTGGGCTTTATGCTATGAGACTGGGAGCTGGTCGTGCAGTCAAGTCTGATGCCTTGGACTATGAGACAGGAATTGTTTTTGAAAAGAAAGTTGGAGATTCCGTTCAAAAGGGAGAAATTGTTGCAAAAGTATACACAAATGGAAAAATTTCTCCTCAGCTAGTTACAGATTTTCAAAAATATGTTAAAATAAATGATAGGGTGCAAAGTTTACGAGAAATTATAGAAATTATCTCATAAACAGCAGGAGAATCCGAATATGAAATTAAATAAATATATCGATCATACGCTTTTAAAACAAGATGCAACAGAAAATCAAATTGATTGTTTGTTGTCTGAGGCTAGGGAGTATGATTTTGCCAGTGTTTGCGTTAATCCGACCTGGGTTGAACATGCCAAAAAAGGGCTTGAAGGCACAGATGTCAAGGTCTGCACAGTAGTAGGTTTCCCTTTGGGGGCAACAACTTCAACTGTGAAAGCTTTTGAGACAAAAGAAGCTATCCAAAATGGTGCAGATGAGATTGATATGGTGATCAATGTTGGGGCTCTCAAATCAGGTAATTTAGCCTTGGTTGAATCGGACATCCGTGCTGTTGTAGAAGCAAGTGGTGACAAGTTAGTGAAAGTCATTATTGAAGCTTGCCTTCTGACAGATCAAGAAAAAGTTGTGGCTTGTCAATTAGCCCAAAAAGCAGGAGCTGATTTTGTTAAAACATCTACTGGCTTTTCAACTGGTGGCGCTACGATAGCAGATGTTCAATTGATGCGTGAAACAGTTGGGCCTGATATGGGTGTCAAGGCTGCTGGTGGAGCTCGTTCTTATGAGGATGCTCTTGCCTTTGTCGAAGCAGGTGCGACCCGTATCGGAACGTCAGCTGGAGTAGCAATTCTAAAAGGAGAATTGGCAGATGGCGACTACTGAGTTGATTGAACTGGCAATTGAAACCAGCAAGAAAGCCTATGTCCCTTATTCTCACTTTCCTATCGGAGCAGTTTTAGTAGCCAAAGACGGCAGTGTTTACACGGGAGTGAATATCGAAAATGCTAGCTATCCTTTGACAAACTGCGGAGAGCGTACAGCGATTTTTAAAGCAGTTTCTGAAGGGCAAAGAGAATTTTCAGAGCTGATTGTTTATGGTCAAACTGAAAAACCAATCTCACCATGTGGTGCTTGTCGCCAAGTAATGGTCGAATTTTTTGAACAAGATCTAAAAGTGACCTTAGTCGCAAAAGATAAATCGACGGTCGAGATGACGGTCGGGGAATTACTTCCATATTCTTTTACAGACTTAAATTAGTCTGAGTCGCTCTTTGAGTGGCACGGTCCTTGTGGCCAACCAATCCATACTTGCAACATCGTTGCACATCTTATTTAGGAGGTTCAGTAATGAACAAGAAACAATGGCTAGGTCTTGGCCTAGTAGCAGTGGCAGCAGTTGGACTTGCTGCATGTGGTAACCGCTCTTCTCGTAAGGCAGATTCATCTTCTGATGTGAAGACAAAAGCAGCAATCGTCACTGATACTGGTGGTGTTGATGATAAATCATTCAACCAATCAGCTTGGGAAGGTTTGCAGGCTTGGGGTAAAGAACACAATCTTTCAAAAGATAACGGTTTCACTTACTTCCAATCAACAAGTGAAGCTGACTACGCTAACAACTTGCAACAAGCGGCTGGAAGTTACAACCTAATCTTCGGTGTTGGTTTTGCCCTTCACAATGCGGTTGAAGAAGCAGCTAAAGAACATTCTGACTTGAACTATGTCTTGATTGATGATGTGATTAAAGATCAAAAGAATGTTGCGAGCGTAACTTTCGCTGATAATGAGTCAGGTTACCTTGCAGGTGTAGCTGCAGCAAAAACAACTAAAACAAAACAAGTTGGTTTTGTAGGTGGGCAGGAGTCAGAAGTTATCTCTCGTTTTGAAGCTGGTTTCAAGGCAGGTGTTGCCTCAGTAGACCCATCTATCAAAGTACAAGTTGACTATGCTGGTTCATTTGGTGATGCTGCTAAAGGTAAAACAATTGCAGCAGCACAATACGCAGCTGGTGCAGATATTGTTTACCAAGTAGCTGGTGGTACAGGTGCTGGTGTCTTTGCAGAAGCAAAATCACTCAACGAAAGCCGTCCTGAAAATGAAAAAGTTTGGGTTATCGGTGTTGACCGTGACCAAGAAGCAGAAGGTAAATACACTTCTAAAGATGGCAAAGAATCAAACTTTGTTCTTGCATCTACTTTGAAACAAGTTGGTACAACTGTAAAAGATATTTCTAACAAGGCAGAAAAAGGTGAATTCCCTGGCGGTCAAGTGATCGTTTACTCATTGAAAGATAAAGGGGTTGACTTGGCAGTAACAAACCTTTCAGAAGAAGGTAAAAAAGCTGTCGAAGATGCTAAAGCTAAAATCCTTGATGGAAGCGTAAAAGTTCCTGCAAAATAATGGATGGAAGTTATTTCTTAGGAAGCGGCCATCGGCCGCTTTTTAAGAGTTGAGACAAAGTCATTTTGTCTCAGTAAAGCTTGCTACTAGAGAAACTAGCAAGTTTTATTGAAATAAAATAAGACTCTGAAAGGAAGAGCACATGGCACACGAAAATGTCATTGAGATGCGTGATATTACCAAGGTGTTTGGTGAATTTGTTGCCAACGACAACATCAACCTGCACCTACGAAAAGGTGAAATTCATGCACTTTTAGGAGAAAATGGGGCTGGTAAGTCCACGCTAATGAACATGTTAGCGGGTCTTCTTGAACCAACTAGTGGTGAAATTGTGGTCAACGGTCAAGTTGTCAACCTCGACTCACCATCTAAAGCGGCTAGCTTGGGAATCGGAATGGTTCACCAGCACTTTATGTTGGTAGAAGCCTTCACAGTGGCTGAAAACATCATTTTAGGTAGTGAATTAACTAAAAATGGTGTATTAGATATCGCTGGAGCTAGCAAAGAAATCAAGGCTCTTTCTGAACGTTATGGCTTAGCTGTTGATCCTTCTGCCAAAGTGGCAGATATCTCAGTTGGAGCCCAACAACGTGTAGAAATTTTAAAAACCCTTTATCGGGGGGCTGATATCCTTATCTTTGACGAACCAACGGCTGTTTTGACTCCATCAGAAATTGATGAGTTGATGGCTATCATGAAAAATCTTGTTAAAGAAGGAAAATCAATTATCTTGATTACCCACAAGTTGGATGAGATTCGTGCAGTTTCTGACCGAGTTACAGTTATCCGTCGTGGGAAATCAATTGAAACTGTCGAAATTGCAGGGGCTACCAATGCTGATTTAGCAGAAATGATGGTGGGACGTTCTGTTTCCTTTAAAACAGAGAAACAAGCCTCTCAACCAAAAGAAGTAGTCTTGTCTATTAAAGACTTGGTGGTCAATGAAAACCGCGGTGTCCCAGCTGTTAAAAATCTGTCCTTGGATGTTCGTGCTGGAGAGATTGTTGGTATTGCAGGGATTGATGGAAATGGTCAGTCTGAACTGATTCAAGCCATCACAGGTCTTCGCAAGGTTGAATCTGGTAGCATTGAGCTAAAAGGAGATTCAATTGTAGGCTTGCATCCACGACAAATTACAGAGCTAAGTGTTGGGCACGTTCCAGAAGACCGTCATCGTGATGGTTTGATTTTGGAAATGATGATCTCTGAAAATATTGCCCTTCAAACCTACTACAAAGAACCACATAGTAAAAATGGAATTTTGAACTATTCAAATATTACTTCTTATGCTAAAAAGCTAATGGAAGAATTTGATGTTCGTGCTGCCAGTGAATTTGTGCCTGCAGCTGCACTCTCAGGAGGAAATCAACAAAAAGCAATTATTGCTCGTGAAATTGATCGAGATCCTGATCTCCTTATCGTCAGTCAGCCAACTCGTGGTTTGGATGTCGGTGCCATTGAATATATCCACAAGCGCTTGATTGAAGAGCGTGATAATGGTAAGGCTGTTCTAGTTGTCAGCTTTGAATTGGATGAGATTTTAAACGTCTCAGACCGTATTGCCGTTATACACGATGGTAAGATTCAAGGTATTGTATCACCAGAAACAACCAATAAACAAGAACTTGGTGTCTTGATGGCTGGTGGAAACTTGGGAAAGGAGAAGAGTGATGTCTAAAAAATTACAACAAATTTCGGTTCCCTTGATTTCTGTCTTCCTAGGAATTTTACTTGGAGCCATTGTCATGTGGATATTCGGTTATGATGCTATTTGGGGCTACGAAGAATTGTTCTATACAGCCTTTGGTAGTCTGCGTGGGATTGGAGAAATCTTCCGTGCTATGGGTCCTTTGGTCTTGATTGGTCTTGGTTTTGCTGTTGCCAGTCGTGCAGGTTTCTTTAACGTCGGACTTCCTGGTCAGGCTTTGGCAGGTTGGATTCTCAGTGGTTGGTTTGCCCTGTCGCATCCAGATATGCCGCGTCCCTTGATGATTCTAGCAACCATCGTGATTGCCTTGATTGCTGGTGGAATTGTTGGCGCGATTCCAGGTATTCTGAGAGCCTATCTAGGGACGTCAGAGGTTATTGTAACCATCATGATGAACTACATTGTCTTGTATGTAGGGAATGCCTTTATCCATGCCTTCCCTAAAGACTTTATGCAAAGTACAGATTCGACCATTCGTGTTGGTGCTAATGCAACCTACCAGACACCTTGGTTGGCTGAGTTGACTGGTAACTCACGGATGAATATTGGTATTTTCTTTGCCATCATTGCTGTTGCAGTTATTTGGTTCATGCTCAAGAAAACGACTCTTGGTTTTGAAATCCGTGCGGTTGGTCTTAATCCACATGCTTCAGAATACGCTGGTATTTCTGCCAAACGGACTATTATCCTATCAATGATTATCTCAGGTGCCTTGGCAGGTCTTGGTGGAGCTGTTGAAGGACTGGGAACCTTCCAGAACGTCTATGTTCAAGGGGCATCATTAGCTGTCGGATTTAACGGGATGGCGGTTAGTCTGCTTGCGGCCAACTCACCAATTGGTATTCTCTTTGCAGCCTTCCTATTTGGTGTTCTCCAAGTTGGAGCCCCTGGTATGAATGCGGCGCAGGTACCGTCTGAGCTTGTCAGCATTGTAACAGCGTCTATTATCTTCTTTGTCAGTGTTCATTACCTTATCGAACGCTTTGTCAAACCGAAAAAACAAGTTAAAGGAGGTAAGTAAAGATGTCTATTACAACCTTGCTCACCCTCTTGGTGTCTTCTATGCTGATTTACTCAGCGCCCCTCATCTTTACAAGTATTGGTGGTGTTTTCTCTGAACGTGGTGGTGTCGTCAACGTCGGCCTTGAAGGAATTATGGTTATGGGTGCCTTTTCTGGAGTTGTCTTTAACCTTGAATTTGCAGAACAATTTGGAGCAGCAACTCCATGGCTATCCTTGCTTGTAGCAGGATTGGTTGGTGGTCTCTTCTCTATCATCCACGCAGCAGCGACGGTTCATTTCCGTGCAGACCATGTTGTCAGCGGTACGGTATTGAACTTGATGGCGCCAGCCTTGGCTGTTTTCTTAGTGAAAGTCCTTTATAACAAAGGACAAACCGACAACCTAAGTCAGACTTTTGGACGCTTTGATTTCCCAGTCTTGGCAAATATCCCAGTGATTGGTGATATCTTCTTCAAGTCAACTAGTCTACTTGGTTATCTGGCGATTGCCTTCTCATTCCTTGCTTGGTTTATCCTCTTCAAGACTCGCTTTGGTCTTCGTCTCCGCTCTGTCGGTGAACATCCTCAAGCAGCAGATACTTTGGGAATCAATGTCTACAAGATGAGATATTTAGGGGTTATCATTTCAGGTTTCCTAGGTGGAATTGGCGGAGCGATTTATGCTCAATCCATCTCAGTTAACTTCTCAGTAACAACTATTGTTGGACCTGGATTTATCGCCCTTGCTGCGATGATTTTCGGAAAATGGAATCCAATCGGAGCCATGCTTTCTAGTCTATTCTTTGGGCTTTCACAAAGTTTGGCTGTTATCGGCTCTCAATTGCCATTCCTACAAGGAGTGCCTGCGGTTTACCTTCAAATCGCACCTTATGTCTTGACAATTCTTGTCTTGGCAGCCTTCTTTGGAAAAGCAGTTGCACCAAAAGCAGATGGTATCAACTATATCAAATCAAAATAAGCATACAAAAAAACGTCAGTTCTGTTCAAACTGGCGTTTATTTTTTAGAATTTTGATGGGTTAAGTTTAATCCCCAAGGGACAAGATTTTCAGTTTTATTTTTGATACGTGTGATATTATCCTTATGCCGAATGATAATCAAACTAGCCAGTGCTAGGATAATAGCGATGAAGAGAGGGTCATAGTGACTCAGGATAAAACCAAAAAGTGGAAAGAGTAGAACTCCGATGACAGCCGCAATCGATGCTGTGACACTAGAGAGTGAAATCATACTACCAAGATAGAGGGTTCCAAAGAAAACAACTGCTAGGTAGAGACAGAAGACCGGCGCAAATCCAAAAATCACACCTGCACTGGTTGCGACAGCCTTGCCTCCCTTAAATCCTGCAAAGATAGGGAAGGTATGACCAATAACAGCCAAAAGTCCAAAGATGAGAGGCGAAACGCCTTGCAGATGAAAAATAATCGGAAGAAGTGTTGCTAAGGTTCCTTTGAAAAAGTCAATCACAAAGGTTGCCATACCAGCTTTCTTACCTAAAATGCGGAAGGTATTGGTTGTTCCGGTATTTCCAGAACCATGTTCACGCAGATTGATTTGAAAGAATACTTGTCCAATCCAGAGACCAGACGGAATTGAACCCAGCAGATAGGCTAGGATTAATAAAACTATTGTAATCATACTCCTATTATATCATGAAATGGAGAAGAAAGGCAGAGAATCACTTCTGAAATTGTCACACCGGAGAAAGAAAAATTTTGCAAAATCCTTAGAAAACCTGTAGAATAGTAAAAATGAACGAATAGGAGGTTCCTTGTGTCAAAAAAGGAAATCAATATTAACAATTATAATGATGATGCCATTCAGGTGCTAGAAGGGTTGGATGCGGTCCGTAAACGTCCAGGGATGTATATCGGATCGACTGATGGTGCTGGTCTCCACCACCTAGTCTGGGAAATCGTCGATAATGCGGTCGATGAGGCCTTGTCTGGATTTGGTGACCGTATTGATGTGACCATTAATAAAGATGGCAGTTTAACGGTTCAAGACCATGGACGTGGGATGCCGACAGGTATGCACGCTATGGGAATTCCAACTGTTGAGGTTATCTTTACCATTCTTCATGCCGGAGGGAAATTCGGTCAAGGAGGCTACAAGACTTCTGGTGGTCTCCACGGGGTGGGTTCTTCCGTTGTAAATGCTCTATCTAGTTGGCTGGAGGTAGAAATCACTCGTGATGGTGCAGTCTATAAGCAACGTTTTGAAAATGGTGGAAAACCTGTTACGACCTTGAAGAAAATCGGTACAGCACCCAAGTCTAAGACAGGTACTAAGGTTACTTTTATGCCTGACGCGACGATCTTTTCGACGACAGACTTTAAATACAATACCATCTCAGAGCGCCTTAATGAATCAGCCTTCCTTTTGAAAAATGTGACCTTGTCCTTAACGGATAAGCGAACAGATGAAGCGATTGAGTTCCACTATGAGAATGGGGTACAAGACTTTGTTTCTTATCTGAATGAAGACAAGGAAACCTTAACGCCTGTCCTCTACTTTGAAGGTGAGGATAATGGTTTTCAAGTGGAAGTAGCTCTTCAGTACAATGATGGATTTTCAGATAACATTCTGTCCTTTGTCAATAACGTTCGCACCAAGGACGGTGGAACGCACGAGACAGGACTCAAGTCAGCCATTACTAAGGTTATGAATGACTATGCGCGTAAGACGGGGCTTCTCAAGGAAAAAGATAAAAATCTTGAAGGGTCAGACTACCGTGAGGGACTTGCTGCTGTTCTTTCTATCTTGGTTCCTGAAGAACATCTTCAGTTTGAAGGCCAGACCAAGGACAAACTGGGAAGCCCTCTTGCTCGTCCCGTTGTGGATGGCATTGTGGCTGATAAGTTGACCTTCTTCCTCATGGAAAATGGAGAACTAGCTTCTAACCTCATTCGCAAGGCTATTAAGGCCCGTGATGCTCGCGAAGCGGCACGTAAGGCGCGTGATGAGAGCCGAAATGGGAAGAAAAATAAAAAAGACAAGGGCTTGCTGTCTGGGAAATTGACCCCAGCCCAGTCTAAGAATCCTGCTAAGAATGAACTCTATCTGGTTGAGGGGGACTCTGCCGGCGGTTCTGCCAAGCAAGGTCGTGACCGCAAGTTCCAGGCCATCTTGCCTCTTCGTGGTAAGGTTATCAATACAGCCAAGGCCAAGATGGCGGATATTCTCAAAAATGAAGAAATCAACACGATGATTTATACCATCGGTGCAGGTGTGGGAGCAGACTTCTCCCTTGAAGACGCCAACTATGACAAGATCATTATCATGACCGATGCGGATACTGATGGTGCCCATATCCAGACCTTGCTCTTGACATTTTTCTACCGTTACATGCGTCCTCTAGTCGAGGCAGGTCATGTCTATATCGCCCTTCCGCCTCTTTACAAGATGTCCAAAGGCAAAGGCAAGAAAGAAGAAGTGGCCTATGCTTGGACGGACGGAGAGCTAGAAGAACTCCGCAAGCAGTTCGGTAAAGGCGCTACCCTCCAACGATATAAAGGACTTGGTGAGATGAATGCAGATCAGCTCTGGGAAACAACCATGAACCCAGAAACTCGTACCCTCATCCGTGTCACAATCGAAGACCTAGCCCGCGCCGAACGCCGCGTCAATGTCCTCATGGGCGACAAGGTCGAACCACGCCGTAAGTGGATTGAAGACAATGTCAAGTTTACGCTGGAAGAAGCGACAGTTTTTTAAGTTAGTTTTTAATGAATGGGTATAAACATGAGAACTGAAACAGAAATGCTCGATGTAATTTTAAAGACTGCTGAAACCTTACAAGTCGCGGCTGTCGCCATGTCTGGTTCACGGACTGATACAAAAGTCTCAAAAGATGAATTTCAAGACTATGACGTAGTCTATGTTATAGAGAATCTGGACGAGCTGATTACAGATTTATCTTGGTTGGACCAGTTTGGCAAACGCGTTATCGAGCAAGAGGTTGCTCTTGACCATCGTCGTCTAAATCTTATGCTTTTTGAAGATGGTAATCGCATTGATTTGACCCTCTGCCCTAAAGAACACATGAAAGAATGGGTAGATAGCGAGTCGAAATTCATAGTTTTAGAAGATGAGAAGAGCCTGTTTGAGTCATATTATCCCAGTCCAAAGCGTTTCTGGATACATCCAGCTACTGAGACAGATTTTAAAAATTCCTGCAATGAATTTTGGTGGGTGTCAGCCTACGTGGTCAAAGGAATCTGTCGTAAGCAAGTCATCTATGCCACTGACCATCTCTACGGCATTTGTCAACAAGAATTCTTGAAAATTTTGGCTTGGCAGGTAGCAAGTGATAAGGGAAAAGTAGACGTCGGCAAGAATTATAAATATCTCTTTAACTATTTACCTGCTGAGAAAGAAAAGGAATTCTCGAATCTGCTTGATTTTTCAAGTGTAGAGAAACTTACTAAGTCTTTGTTTGCTACGATGCAACTTTTCCACCAAGAAGCTCACTCCCTTGCTCACAAGATGGGCTTTGGCTACGATAAGGAAGTGGCTGAGAAGATGATTAAGTATGCTGAGGAAAGAGTGAAGAAGTTTGGGAATAACTAGAAAAATGAAAAAGCGAGAGGAGAAGACTCATGATTGAAAAAGTGGAACGCCTCATTACAGAGATTAATCGTATTCATCGAGAATATTCTAAAGATTATTTTAAAACGGGTAAGGTGGAAAAAATCAATCTCAAGCATACCTTTTCAAAAGTTCCGACGAAAGCGATTTTGGCCTACCGTCTGAATTTACATGAGTCAATTAATGATTATCTGATGAAAGCGGATGTCCAAGATATTGCCTATGTTTATCGTGTCAAAACTTCTGAGTCTATTTTAGATAAAATTACACGTTTTTCAGAGCGTCAAGAGGGCTATCCTGTGAATTCAATTCTTAATGATATTTTTGGTGCTCGTATGATTTTAAGTTCCAAAGAGATTGCTCAAGTCATGGAGGAATTAGATGATTGGCAAGAGCTGTACGGACTAAAAAACTGGTATTTACGTGATAAAGATGGCTATGTCGGTATTCATATCTATTTTAAAAATAAAAGTAATTTTCACTATCCATGGGAACTCCAACTTTGGGATAAGAAAGATGTAGATAGCAATATCGCTAGTCATATCAAGTATAAACGAGGATTTGTGAAGTAGACACTTCAAGTGGAAATGACGATACAGGAATTGGGTGAAACTCACTTACTCTATATTTTTTCTTTTTCCATAATATTTACTCTCCATTCTTCGAAAGGAGTTGAACACGCCCTAAATGCTATGTGAAAATTCCTTAATACTAACCGAATCAATAAATTTTAAACACTTTAAACTACAGAAAGGATAGTTTGGTTACTTATCGTAACTGAACACGGGACTAAGACTTAGGAAACAAGAGAAATCTACTTGGGTTCATTGAACCCTATATCGATTTCCTATTTTTCTACAGAAATTTTCGGCAAGCCGAATCGTCCCTTTATATCTTAACTGAACACCTTTTCTGTAAAAACCTACTCTATATTCTTTGAAAGGAGTTGAACACGCCCTAAATGCTGGGTGAAAAAGATAAATTCTCTTGTGAGCTTGCTTACTTCAAGAATTTTCTATTTTCACTTGGTATTTTACGGGCTCTGTATCCTATATGAGTAACATTCAAAACATGTCCCTTGAGGACATTATGGGAGAGCGCTTTGGTCGCTACTCCAAGTACATTATTCAAGACCGGGCCTTGCCAGATATTCGGGATGGCTTGAAGCCGGTTCAGCGTCGCATTCTTTATTCGATGAATAAGGATGGCAATACTTTTGACAAGAGCTACCGCAAGTCGGCCAAGTCTGTCGGGAATATCATGGGGAATTTTCACCCACACGGTGACAGTTCCATCTATGATGCCATGGTCCGTATGTCACAGGACTGGAAAAATCGTGAGATTCTAGTCGAAATGCACGGTAATAACGGTTCTATGGACGGTGATCCGCCTGCGGCTATGCGTTATACTGAGGCGCGTTTGTCTGAGATTGCAGGCTACCTTCTTCAAGATATCGAGAAAAAGACCGTTCCTTTTGCTTGGAACTTTGATGACACCGAAAAAGAGCCGACTGTTCTGCCAGCAGCCTTTCCAAATCTTTTGGTCAATGGTTCGACTGGTATTTCGGCTGGATATGCCACAGACATTCCTCCCCATAATTTGGCTGAGGTCATTGATGCGGCGGTTTACATGATTGACCATCCAACGGCCAAAGTTGAAAAACTCATGGAATTCTTGCCTGGGCCAGATTTCCCTACAGGAGCTATCATCCAAGGACGTGATGAAATCAAGAAAGCTTATGAAACCGGAAAAGGGCGCGTGGTTGTTCGTTCCAAGACCGAAATTGAAAAGCTAAAAGGTGGTAAGGAACAAATTGTTGTCACTGAGATTCCCTATGAGATTAATAAGGCCAATCTAGTCAAGAAAATCGATGAAGTCCGTGTCAATAACAAGGTAGCAGGAATCGCTGAGGTTCGTGATGAGTCTGACCGTGATGGTCTTCGTATCGCTATTGAACTTAAGAAAGACGCTAATACGGAGCTTGTTCTCAACTACCTTTTCAAGTACACTGACCTACAAATCAACTACAACTTCAACATGGTGGCGATTGACAATTTCACACCTCGTCAGGTTGGGATCGTTCCAATCTTGTCTAGCTATATTGCCCACCGTCGTGAAGTGATTTTGGCGCGTTCACGCTTTGATAAGGAAAAGGCTGAAAAACGTCTCCATATCGTCGAAGGTTTGATTCGCGTGATTTCGATTTTGGACGAAGTCATTGCGCTTATCCGTGCTTCTGAGAATAAGGCTGATGCCAAGGAAAATCTCAAGGTCAGCTATGATTTTACAGAAGAGCAGGCTGAGGCTATCGTAACCTTGCAACTGTACCGTTTGACCAATACCGATGTGGTTGTCTTACAGGAAGAAGAAGCCGAACTTCGTGAAAAGATTGCCATGCTTGCTGCTATTATCGGGGATGAACGGACTATGTACAATCTCATGAAGAAAGAACTTCGTGAGGTTAAGAAGAAGTTTGCGACTCCGCGTTTGAGTAGCTTAGAAGACACTGCGAAAGTAATCGAGATTGATACAGCTAGTCTGATTGCAGAGGAAGATACCTACGTCAGCGTGACCAAGGCAGGTTACATCAAGCGTACCAGCCCACGTTCCTTTGCGGCTTCCACTCTGGAAGAAATTGGCAAACGTGATGACGATCGTTTGATTTTTGTTCAATCTGCCAAGACAACCCAGCACCTCTTGATGTTCACAAGTCTTGGAAATGTCATCTACAGACCAATCCATGAATTGGCAGATATTCGTTGGAAGGACATCGGAGAGCACCTGAGCCAGACCATTACAAATTTTGAAGCGAATGAAGAAATTCTTTATGCGGAAGTACTGGAACAGTTCGCTGATGCGACAACCTATTTTGCGGCGACTCGTCTCGGTCAAATCAAGCGTGTAGAACGAAAAGAATTCACCCCATGGCGGACCTATAAATCTAAGTCTGTCAAGTATGCTAAGCTCAAAGACGAGACAGACCAGATTGTAGCAGTGGCTCCGATTAAACTAGATGATATTCTCTTGATTAGCCAAAACGGTTATGCTCTGCGTTTCAATATCGAAGAGGTTCCGGTTGTAGGTGCCAAGGCTGCAGGTGTCAAGGCTATGAATTTGAAAGAAGATGGTGTCCTCCAAGCAGCCTTTATTTGCAATACATCATCTTTCTACCTCTTGACTCAGCGTGGAAGTTTGAAACGTGTTTCTGTTGAGGAAATTCCAGCAACCAGCCGTGCCAAACGAGGACTTCAAGTCTTGCGTGAGTTGAAAAACAAACCGCACCGTGTCTTCTTGGCAGGAGCAGTTGCAGAACAAGGCTTCGTTGGTGACCTCTTTAGTACAGAAGTGGACGAGAATGACCAAACTCTGCTTGTTCAATCTAACAAAGGAACAATCTATGAAAGTCGATTGCAAGACTTGAATTTGTCAGAACGCACAAGTAACGGTAGCTTCATCTCTGACACGATTTCAGATGAAGAAGTTTTTGACGCTTACCTTAAAGAAGTATTTACTGAAGCTAAATAAGTGAAATGAAGAATCAGTTCTAAGAGCTGGTTCTTTTTATTGAAGAAATTTTCTGAAAATTACAAAATATACTTGCTATTTTAGAAAAATAGTGTAGAATATAAGAAATAGATTTTTAGAATAAGGAGTGGAATATGACAGTAACGATTGATTGGGAAAATCTCGGTTTTTCCTATATGAAATTACCTTATCGCTATATTGCTCATTTTAAAAATGGACAATGGGATCAAGGAGAGCTTACAGAGGATGCAACCTTGCATATTTCAGAGTCTTCTCCAAGTCTTCACTATGGACAACAAGCATTTGAAGGTTTGAAAGCTTATCGTACTAAGGATGGCAGTGTTCAACTGTTCCGTCCTGATGAAAATGCTAAACGCTTGCAACGTACCTGTGACCGTCTCTTGATGCCACAAGTTCCAACAGAAATATTTGTAGAAGCTTGTAAAGCAGTTGTCCGCGCAAATGAAGAATACGTACCACCATACGGAACAGGTGGGACCCTATATCTTCGCCCTCTTTTGATTGGTGTCGGAGATATTATTGGGGTAAAACCAGCAGAAGAATACATTTTCACCATATTTGCTATGCCAGTTGGAAATTACTTTAAGGGTGGTTTGGTTCCAACTAACTTCTTGATTCAGGATGAATACGACCGTGCAGCGCCAAATGGTACAGGTGCGGCTAAGGTTGGTGGAAACTATGCTGCAAGTCTCTTGCCAGGGAAATTGGCCAAGTCACGTCATTTCTCAGATGTTATCTACCTAGATCCTTCCACTCATACAAAGATCGAAGAAGTCGGTTCAGCTAACTTCTTTGGAATTACAGCTGATAATGAATTTGTAACACCATTGAGTCCATCTATCTTGCCATCTATTACTAAGTATTCTTTGCTTTATTTGGCAGAACACCGCTTGGGCTTAACTCCTATTGAGGGGGATGTCCCAATTGATAACCTGGATCGTTTTGTAGAGGCAGGTGCTTGTGGTACAGCAGCGGTTATTTCTCCAATTGGAGGTATTCAACACGGTGATGATTTCCATGTTTTCTATAGTGAAACAGAAGTAGGTCCTGTGACTCGTAAACTTTATGATGAATTGACAGGAATTCAGTTTGGTGATATTGAAGCGCCAGAAGGTTGGATTGTAAAAGTAGATTAAAATAAACTAAAGGAGATTTTTTATGAAATCGAAAAAGTGGCTCTTAACAGCAGGACTAGTCCTGAGTACAACAGCTTTTTTAGTAGCTTGTGGAAAAGCTGATAAAGAAGCAGATGCACCGACAACATTTTCTTATGTCTATGCAGTAGATCCTGCATCTTTGGACTATAGTATAGCGACTCGTACATCTACAACAGATGTCATCGGGAATGTGGTTGATGGTTTGATGGAAAACGACCAATACGGAAATGTTATTCCTTCTTTGGCTGAGGATTGGTCTGTCTCAAAAGATGGATTGACTTATACCTATAAACTTCGTAAAGGAGTGAAATGGTACACATCAGAAGGCGAAGAATACGCAGAAGTAACAGCCCATGACTTTGTGACAGGACTAAAACACGTCGCTGATGGTAAGTCAGACGGTGTGTCTCTCATCCAAAATTCAATTAAAGGCTTAGACGCCTACATGACTGGTGAAACCAATGATTTCTCTACAGTTGGTGTTAAAGCTTTGGATGACTACACAGTTGAGTATACATTGAATGCGCCAGAAAGTTTCTGGAATTCAAAAGTGACCACAGCGACGATGTTGCCTGTAAATGAAGAGTTTTTAAAGGCATCAGGAAAGAATTACGGAGAGGTTAGCCCAGCAGGTATTCTCTACAATGGTCCTTATTTCTTAAAAACATTGACTTCTAAATCGTTGATTGAATATGAAAAAAATCCAAATTACTGGGATAAAGAAAATGTTAAAATTGAGAAGATTAAATTGACCTACTACGATGGTTCAGATCAGGAGTCTTTGATCCGTAGCTTCTCCTCTGGTGCTTATACGACAGCCCGTCTCTTCCCAAGTAGTTCAAACTTTGCTTCAACTTTGGAACAATACGGAGATAAAATCACTTATAGCCCACAGGATTCAAGTAGTTATTACTTTACTTTTAACGTAAATCGTCAGTCATACAATAAAACTGCGAAAACAAGCGAAGAGCAAAAGACTTCTACAAAAGAAGCTATGCTTAATAAGGACTTCCGTCAGGCTATCAACTTTGCCTTCAACCGTCATTCTTATGCTGCCCAGCTAAACGGTGAAGATGGTGCGGACAAGATTATTCGTAACAGCCTTGTTCCAGATAACTTCGTACAAGCAGGTGGTAAGAACTTTGGTCAAATCGCTCAAGCAGAGTTGGTGAACTATGGTGACCAATGGAAAGGTGTTGAGCTAGTTGACGGTAAAGATTCTATCTACAACCCTGAAAAGGCTAAAGTTGCTTTCGAAAAAGCTAAGAAAGACTTGGAATCTAAAGGGGTAACCTTCCCAATTCACTTGGATGTCCCGGTTGAACAAACAGATACTATCGCCGTTCAACAAAGCAACTCTTTCAAACAGTCTATTGAATCAACTCTTGGGGCTGAAAATGTTGTCATCGATGTACTTCAAATGACAGATAATGAAAAAGAAACGATTACATCACAAGCGCGTGTTCCTTCTCAAAAAGACTATGATTTGAATAGTACAGGATGGGCTCCAAGCTATCAAGATCCAGCGTCTTACTTGAATATTATGGATCCAAAATCTGGTTCTGCTATGAAACACCTTGGTATTACGAAAGGAAAAGATAAGGATGTTGTCGCTAAACTTGGTTTGGATCAATATAAGAAGTTGTTAGAAGATGCTGTTTCTGAGACCACTGACTTAGAGAAGAGATATGAAAAATATGCCAAAGCTCAAGCTTGGTTGACAGATAGTTCATTATTGATGCCAACAGCTTCATCTGGTGGTTCTCCAGTTGTAAGTAACGTAGTACCATTCTCAAAACCATACTCACAAGTTGGTATTAAGGGGGATCCATATATCTTTAAAGGAATGAAATTGCAAAAAGATATTGTTACAACAAAAGAATATGACGAAGCTCTTAAAAAATGGCAAAAAGAAAAATTGGAATCAAATAGTAAGTACCAAAAAGAACTAGAAAAGCATATTAAATAAAGTAGAAAACTCTATGTCAGACAAGCCTGATATAGAGTTTTTTCTTGCTAGTTTTAGGATTTTCTTGTAAAATAGAAAAAGTGAAGAGAGGTATGAAATGAGTAAGAAAGATAAAAAAATTGAAATTCAAGTAGCAGATGCCAAAGTTAATGTAGGAAAAGACAGTTTTGAAGGCTATACCTTGACTATCGGTAAAAAAGTTATCGGAGAAATTGCCGAATTAGATGGACAATTTGCCATCATAAAGAATAGGAATGTCGATAGTTTTTATAAAAAATTGGAAAAAGCTATAGAAATTTTGATTGAAAATTATAATTTAGCAAAATAAGTCTTGTTTTTTTGAAATTTTCATGATATAATAGTCCATGTTGATTGTAGGAGAGATAGCGAAGAGGCTAAACGCGGCGGACTGTAAATCCGCTCCTTCGGGTTCGGGGGTTCGAATCCCTCTCTCTCCATTTTATCAATGGGGTATAGCCAAGCGGTAAGGCAAGGGACTTTGACTCCCTCATGCGTTGGTTCGAATCCAGCTACCCCAGTTCTTAGGTAATAATCAAGATAAAAAGCAAAATATCTTAGGGTATTTTATTTTTATAATTGAAAGACGTGAATGATATGAACATGTCCTTGCGGGTGCTTAGGAAAAAAATTATAAGTATGTCAAGTTTAAGAAAAACTTGATTGTTGGAGGATTTTTTAGATGAACGAATTTGAAGATTTGCTAAATAGCGTTAGCCAAGTTGAAACTGGTGATGTTGTTAGTGCTGAAGTATTGACAGTTGATGCGACTCAAGCTAACGTTGCAATCTCTGGAACTGGTGTTGAAGGTGTCTTGACTCTTCGCGAATTGACAAACGATCGCGATGCAGATATCAATGACTTTGTTAAAGTAGGAGAAGTATTGGATGTTCTTGTACTTCGTCAAGTAGTTGGTAAAGATACTGATACAGTTACATACCTTGTATCTAAAAAACGCCTTGAAGCTCGCAAAGCATGGGACAAACTTGTTGGTCGTGAAGAAGAAGTTGTTACTGTTAAAGGAACTCGTGCCGTTAAAGGTGGACTTTCAGTAGAATTTGAAGGTGTTCGTGGATTTATTCCAGCTTCAATGTTGGATACTCGTTTCGTACGTAACACTGAGCGTTTTGTAGGTCAAGAATTTGAGGCTAAAATCAAAGAAGTTGACGCTAAAGAAAACCGCTTCATCCTTTCACGTCGTGAAGTTGTTGAAGCAGCTACAGCAGCGGCTCGCGCTGAAGTATTTGGTAAATTGGCTGTTGGTGATGTTGTAACTGGTAAAGTTGCACGTATCACAAGCTTTGGTGCTTTCATCGACCTTGGTGGTGTTGACGGATTGGTTCACTTGACTGAATTGTCACACGAACGTAACGTATCACCAAAATCAGTTGTAACTGTTGGTGAAGAAATTGAAGTGAAAATCCTTGATCTTAACGAAGAAGAAGGACGTGTATCACTTTCACTTAAAGCAACAACACCTGGACCATGGGATGGCGTTGAGCAAAAATTGGCTAAAGGTGATGTAGTTGAAGGAACAGTTAAACGTTTGACTGACTTCGGTGCATTTGTTGAAGTATTGCCAGGTATCGATGGACTTGTTCACGTATCACAAATTTCACACAAACGTATTGAAAATCCAAAAGAAGCTCTTAAAGTTGGTCAAGAAGTTCAAGTTAAAGTTCTTGAAGTTAACGCAGATGCAGAGCGCGTATCACTTTCTATTAAAGCTCTTGAAGAGCGTCCAGCTCAAGAAGAAGGACAAAAAGAAGAAAAACGTGCTGCTCGTCCACGTCGTCCAAAACGTCAAGAAAAACGTGATTTCGAACTTCCAGAAACACAAACAGGATTCTCAATGGCTGACTTGTTCGGTGATATCGAACTTTAATCAAATTGAAAATTCATAAAATCCTTTGTTTACTAAACAAGGGATTTTTCTTTTGTCTCTGCTCCTTTTTTGATATAATAGTTCTATGTTAAAATCAGAAAAACAATCACGTTATCAAATGTTAAATGAAGAATTGTCCTTCCTTTTGGAAGGCGAAACCAATGTTTTGGCTAATCTTTCCAACGCAAGTGCTCTTTTAAAATCACGTTTTTCCAATACGGTATTTTCAGGCTTTTATTTGTTTGATGGAAAGGAATTGGTTTTAGGTCCCTTCCAAGGAGGTGTTTCCTGCATCCGTATTGCACTAGGCAAGGGTGTTTGTGGTGAAGCTGCTGAGTTTCAGGAAACAGTCCTGGTTGGTGATGTAAGTACCTATCCCAACTATATTTCTTGTGACAGTCTAGCTAAAAGTGAAATTGTGGTGCCGATGATAAAGAATGGCCAACTACTTGGAGTTCTGGATTTGGATTCTTCAGAGATTGAGGATTACGATGCTATGGATCGAGATTATTTGGAACAATTTGTCGCTATTTTGCTTGAAAAGACAGAATGGGACTTTACAATGTTTGGGGAAAAATCTTAATGTATCAAGCACTTTATCGAAAATATAGAAGTCAAAACTTCTCCCAGTTGGTTGGTCAAGAAGTTGTGGCTAAGACTCTTAAACAAGCAGTAGAACAAGAGAAAATAAGTCATGCCTATCTTTTTTCTGGTCCACGTGGAACAGGAAAAACCAGTGTAGCTAAGATTTTTGCTAAGGCTATGAACTGTCCCAATCAAGTAGGTGGTGAACCTTGTAATAACTGCTATATTTGTCAGGCAGTGACGGACGGTAGTTTAGAAGATGTCATTGAAATGGATGCGGCCTCTAATAATGGGGTGGATGAAATCCGTGAAATTCGCGATAAATCTACCTATGCGCCTAGCCTTGCTCGTTATAAGGTTTATATCATAGATGAGGTTCACATGCTGTCTACAGGGGCTTTTAATGCCCTCCTAAAGACGCTGGAAGAGCCAACACAGAATGTAGTCTTTATTTTGGCCACTACTGAATTGCACAAGATTCCTGCTACTATTCTATCCCGTGTCCAACGTTTTGAGTTTAAATCAATTAAGACACAGGATATTAAGGAACATATCTACTATATTTTAGAAAAAGAAAATATCAGTTCTGAACCAGAGGCTGTGGAAATCATTGCCAGACGTGCTGAAGGTGGGATGCGAGACGCCTTGTCTATTTTGGATCAAGCCCTGAGTTTGACACAGGGAAATGAGCTGACGGCTGCCATTTCTGAAGAAATTACAGGCACCATTAGTCTATCAGCCTTGGATGATTATGTGGCTGCCTTGTCTCAACAGGATGTTCCCAAGGCCTTGTCTTGCTTAAATCTTCTATTTGACAATGGTAAGAGCATGACTCGTTTTGTGACCGACCTTTTACACTATTTAAGAGATTTGTTAATTGTTCAAACAGGGGGAGAAAACACTCATCATAGTCCAGTCTTTGTGGAGAATTTAGTTTTTCCTCAAGAAAATCTGTTTGAAATGATTCGCTTAGCGACGGCGAGTTTAGGGGATATTAAGTCTAGTTTGCAGCCCAAGATTTATGCTGAGATGATGACTATCCGTTTGGCAGAGATTAAGCCTGAACCAGTTCTTTCTGGGGCAGTTGAACATGAAATTTCTGCATTGAGACAGGAAGTTGCGCGTCTTAAGCAAGAACTTGCAAATGTGGGAACCGTACCCAAGCCAACAAATCCAGCTCCTAGTCGACCAGTAGCAGGCAAAGCAGTCTATCGTGTGGATCGCAATAAAGTTCAATCTATCTTACAAGAGGCCGTTGAAAATCCTGATTTAGCACGTCAAAATCTGATTCGTTTGCAGAATGCCTGGGGAGAGGTGATTGAAAGTCTTGGAGGTCCTGATAAGGCTCTACTAGTTGGTTCTCAACCGGTTGCAGCCAATGAACACCATGCCATTCTTGCTTTTGAATCTAACTTCAATGCTGGTCAAACCATGAAACGAGACAATCTCAACACTATGTTTGGCAACATTCTCAGTCAGGCAGCAGGTTTTTCACCTGAGATTTTAGCCATTTCCATGGAGGAATGGAAAGAAGTTCGCGCAGCCTTTTCAGCCAAAGCCAAATCTTCTCAAACTGAAAAAGAAGCAGAAGAAAGCCTGATTCCAGAAGGATTTGAATTTTTGGCTGATAAAGTGAAGGTAGAGGAAGACTAAAGAAAGATTTCATGATACAATAAATTTATGAATAAACAACAATTTATTATTATGGCGCTGTTTACAGCTGCTGAGACCTATTTTTTCAATGAAGCCTGGATGACTGGCCGCTATATTATGGCAGCCTTTTGGGCCATTTTACTCTTTAGAAATTTCCGAGTCAGTTATGTGATGGGCAAAATCGTTGATGTCATTGACCAGCATTTTAATAGGAAAGACTAGCCCTCAGCTTCCAGACAAAATCAAAGCCTTTTAGGCTTTTTTTTGTTATACTAGAAAAGTATATTTATAGACCTTTTACTCTATTTCTGGGGAAATCAGACGTTTTTCTAGTAAGTACTGTAAAAGTCTTGAAAAAGAAAGGAACTATCATGTCAGTATTAGAGATCAAAGATCTTCACGTTGAGATTGAAGGAAAAGAAATTTTAAAAGGGGTGAACCTGACCCTGAAAACAGGAGAAATTGCCGCTATCATGGGACCAAATGGTACAGGTAAATCGACTCTTTCTGCCGCTATCATGGGGAACCCTAACTATGAAGTTACCAAAGGTGAAGTCTTGTTTGATGGCGTAAACATTCTTGAGTTGGAAGTTGACGAGCGTGCGCGTATGGGACTTTTCCTTGCTATGCAATACCCATCAGAAATTCCTGGAATTACCAACGCTGAATTTCTTCGTGCAGCCATGAATGCTGGTAAAGAAGATGATGAAAAGATTTCAGTTCGCGAGTTCATCACTAAACTAGACGAGAAGATGGAATTGCTCAACATGAAAGAAGAAATGGCAGAGCGTTACCTCAACGAAGGCTTCTCTGGTGGTGAGAAAAAACGTAATGAAATTCTTCAACTCTTGATGTTGGAACCAACTTTCGCTCTTTTGGACGAGATTGACTCAGGTCTTGATATTGACGCTCTTAAAGTCGTATCAAAAGGTGTCAATGCCATGCGTGGTGAAGGTTTTGGTGCTATGATCATCACTCACTACCAACGTCTTTTGAACTACATCACACCTGATGTGGTACATGTGATGATGGAAGGTCGTGTTGTCCTTTCTGGTGGTCCAGAATTGGCTGCACGTTTGGAACGTGAAGGATACGCAAAACTAGCTGAAGAACTTGGCTACGACTACAAGGAAGAATTGTAATTCCCTCGTATCTTTTAGGAGAAGTAAATGACTAAAGAAAATATTAAACTTTTTTCAGAAATGCACGCTGAACCAAGCTGGTTGGCTGACCTCCGTCAAAAAGCTTTTGATAAGATTGAGAGCCTAGAATTACCAGTTATTGAGCGTGTCAAATTCCACCGTTGGAATCTGGGGGATGGGACGATTACAGAAAGCGAGCCATCAGCAAATGTTCCAGATTTCACTGCACTAGATAACCACTTGAAGTTGGTGCAAGTAGGAACTCAAACTGTTTTTGAGCAAATTCCAGTTGAGTTGGCTGAACAGGGTGTTGTCTTCACAGACTTCCATTCAGCCTTAGAAGAAATTCCAGAGCTTATTGAGGAATTCTTCATGTCATCTGTCAAGTATGACGATGATAAATTAGCAGCCTACCATACAGCTTATTTCAATAGTGGTGCTGTTCTTTACATTCCTGATAATGTTGAGATTAAAGAACCAATCGAGGGTATTTTCTACCAAGACAGCGATAGCGATGTGCCGTTTAACAAGCATATTATGATTATCGCTGGTAAAAATTCTAAGATTAGTTATCTGGAGCGTTTAGAGTCACGCGGTGAAGGAAGTGTCAAAGCAACTGCTAATATCACTGTCGAAGTGATTGCACGTTCTGGTGCTCAAGTGAAGTTTGCTGCGATCGACCGTCTAGGTGAAAACGTTACTGCTTACATTAGCCGTCGTGGTAAATTAGGCAACGATGCAAGCATTGACTGGGCGATTGGTGTTATGAACGAAGGAAACGTCGTTGCGGACTTTGACAGCGACTTGATTGGTAACGGTAGCCATGCGGACCTTAAAGTCGTAGCTCTTTCAAGTGGCCGTCAGGTACAAGGGATTGATACCCGAGTAACTAACTATGGTTGCAACTCCATCGGAAATATCCTACAACATGGGGTTATTCTTGAAAAAGCAACCTTGACCTTCAATGGTATTGGCCACATTATCAAGGGAGCCAAGGGAGCAGATGCGCAACAAGAAAGTCGTGTCCTCATGCTTTCAGACCAAGCGCGTTCAGATGCCAATCCAATTCTTTTGATTGATGAAAATGACGTCACTGCAGGACACGCGGCTTCTATCGGTCAGGTAGATCCAGAAGATATGTACTACCTCATGAGTCGTGGCTTGGATAAGGCAACTGCAGAACGTTTGGTTGTCCGTGGCTTCCTTGGATCCGTTATCGTTGAGATTCCAGTCAAGGAAGTTCGTGATGAAATGATTGCAACTATCGAAGAAAAATTGTCAAAACGCTAAGGGGAAGCCGATGTTAGATGTAGAAGCGATTCGCAAGGATTTTCCAATTTTAGACCAGATTGTCAACGATGAACCGTTGGTCTATTTGGACAATGCTGCGACGACACAAAAACCACTAGCAGTTCTGGAGACGATTAACCGCTACTATGAGAACGACAATGCCAATGTTCATCGTGGCGTTCATACCTTGGCAGAAAGGGCGACAGCTTCTTATGAAGCCGCTCGTGAAACCATTCGTAAGTTTATCAATGCAGGCTCAACAAAGGAAGTTCTCTTTACTAGAGGAACGACAACCAGTCTGAACTGGGTGGCGCGCTTTGCAGAGGAAGTCTTAATTGAGGGAGATCAAGTTTTGATTTCTGTCATGGAACACCATTCCAATATCATTCCTTGGCAAGAAGCCTGCCGTAAGACTGGGGCAGAACTTGTTTATGTCTATCTCAAGGATGGAGCTCTGGATATGGATGATTTGCGAGCTAAATTGACTGATAGAGTCAAGTTTGTCTCCCTTGCTCACGCCTCAAATGTTCTTGGTGTGGTCAATCCAATCAAAGAAATCACTCAATTGGCCCACCAAGTTGGAGCCATCATGGTGGTGGATGGTGCTCAGTCTACTCCTCATATGAAGATTGATGTCCAGGACTTGGATGTGGACTTCTTTGCCTTTTCAGGTCACAAGATGGCGGGTCCGACTGGTATCGGTGTTCTTTACGGCAAAGAAAAGTATCTGGAACAAATGTCACCAGTTGAATTTGGTGGTGAGATGATTGATTTCGTCTATGAGCAATCTGCTAGCTGGAAGGAATTGCCTTGGAAATTCGAGGCTGGAACTCCTAACATGGCTGGTGCAATCGGACTTGCTGCTGCAGTTGATTATCTGGAAACGATTGGTATGGATGCCATTGAAGCCCATGAACAGGAATTGATCGCCTATGTCTTTCCGAAATTACAGGCGATTGAAGGACTGACCATTTATGGTTCACGGGACTTGGCTCAACGTTCAGGTGTCATTGCTTTTAACCTAGGCGACCTTCATCCTCACGACCTTGCAACGGCTTTGGATTATGAAGGTGTGGCAGTTCGTGCGGGTCACCACTGTGCGCAACCCTTGCTCCAGTATTTGGATGTTCCAGCAACAGCTCGTGCAAGTTTTTATATCTACAATACCAAGGCAGATTGCGACAAGCTAGTCGATGCCTTACAAAAGACAAAGGAGTTTTTCAATGGCACTTTCTAAACTAGATAGCCTTTATATGGCAGTGGTAGCAGACCATTCGAAAAATCCACACCACCAAGGGAAGTTGGAAGATGCTGAGCAAATCAGTCTCAACAATCCAACCTGTGGCGATGTTATTAATCTTTCTGTTAAGTTTGATGCAGAGGACCGTTTGGAAGATATCGCTTTTCTAAATTCAGGTTGTACCATCTCGACTGCCTCTGCTAGTATGATGACAGATGCAGTTTTAGGCAAGACCAAGCAAGAAGTCTTAGAACTTGCGACCATTTTTTCAGAAATGGTTCAAGGACAAAAGGATGACAGACAAGACCAACTAGGTGATGCAGCCTTCTTGTCAGGTGTTGCTAAATTCCCACAACGGATTAAGTGTGCAACTCTGGCTTGGAATGCCCTTAAAAAAAACAATTGAAAATCAAGAAAACAAGTAAGACAAGTTTCTTTTGTCTTTTGAACTATTAGAAATGAAGAATGAAAGAAAGGATATTATGGCTGAAGAAAGAGTAGAACCAAAACCAATTGATCTTGGTGAATATAAATTTGGTTTCCATGACGATGTAGAGCCTGTCCTATCGACAGGAAAAGGATTGAACGAAGATGTCATTCGTGAACTATCAGCTGCTAAGGGAGAACCTGAGTGGATGCTAGAATTCCGTTTAAAGTCTTATGAAACCTTCAAAAAAATGCCTATGCAAACTTGGGGAGCAGACTTGTCAGAGATTGATTTTGATGACTTAATTTACTACCAAAAGCCATCTGATAAGCCTGCCCGTTCATGGGATGAAGTTCCAGAAAAAATCAAAGAAACCTTCGAACGTATCGGGATTCCTGAAGCTGAGCGTGCTTATCTAGCCGGTGCCTCTGCCCAGTACGAGTCAGAAGTGGTTTACCACAACATGAAGGAAGAGTTCCAAAAATTGGGGATTATCTTTACAGATACAGATTCTGCCCTCAAGGAATACCCAGACTTGTTTAAACAATACTTTGCTAAGTTGGTACCGCCAACAGACAACAAGTTGGCAGCCCTTAACTCGGCAGTATGGTCAGGTGGAACCTTTATCTACGTACCAAAAGGGGTGAAAGTAGATATTCCGCTTCAAACTTATTTCCGTATCAACAACGAAAATACTGGTCAGTTTGAACGTACCTTGATTATCGTTGATGAGGGAGCAAGCGTACACTACGTAGAAGGATGTACAGCGCCAACTTATTCAAGCAACAGCTTGCACGCGGCCATTGTAGAAATCTTTGCTTTGGATGGAGCTTATATGCGTTATACAACCATCCAAAACTGGTCTGACAACGTTTATAACTTGGTAACGAAACGTGCTAAAGCCTTGAAAGATGCGACTGTTGAGTGGATTGATGGGAACTTGGGTGCCAAAACAACCATGAAATATCCATCTGTTTATCTAGACGGAGAAGGGGCGCGTGGGACTATGCTTTCTATTGCCTTTGCTAATGCAGGGCAACACCAGGACACTGGTGCCAAGATGATCCACAATGCTCCACATACAAGCTCGTCTATTGTGTCTAAATCCATCGCTAAAGGTGGAGGTAAGGTTGACTACCGTGGTCAAGTAACCTTTAACAAGAACTCTAAGAAATCTGTTTCTCACATCGAGTGTGATACCATTATCATGGATGACTTGTCAGCATCAGATACTATTCCATTTAATGAAATTCATAACTCGCAAGTCGCTTTGGAACATGAAGCTAAGGTTTCTAAGATTTCAGAAGAGCAACTCTATTACCTCATGAGCCGTGGATTGTCAGAATCAGAAGCGACAGAAATGATTGTCATGGGATTTGTGGAGCCCTTCACAAAAGAACTTCCAATGGAGTATGCTGTTGAGCTGAACCGCTTGATTAGCTATGAAATGGAAGGATCAGTCGGATAAAATTTGATTTTAGATTTACTAAAAATCAAGGACTTTGAAGATGAACTTGTAATAAAAAATCGCGATTTTAAACCGCGATTTTTTTATAATTTCTCATTAACAAATCGGATAAACTGATTCCACCAAACTTTTAAGAAGAAGGCTTTTTCAACTTTCTTTTCTGCTACCATTTCGAAACTAGGACGTTCTGTGGTAATGTAACCTTGACCAATCAAATCCTTGTCTTCGTAAGTCAAATGGCCAACCACTGTTCCAGCTTCAAGTGGTGCGAGGATGGCTTTAGAATCAGGTGTGAATTGAACAGATTGGGAAGATTGATTTCCAATACGTTCGATTAGATAGATATCCTCTGGGGCCACTGCAGTTACCGTATCTTCTTTTCCATCTTGTATAGGGACTTTGCTATCTTGATAGGTATCGCCTTGCTGAACGATTTTGCGAAGTGTAAATGTAGAAGAAATATAATCCATTAGGGAAGATGTAGCTGTAAAACGAGCATAAGGATTATTATCTTGATGATCGGCATTCAAAACAACTGTGATAACCCTCATGCCTTTTTCGACAGTAGTACCAACAAAAGACTCTCCAGCCTTATCTGTTGTTCCTGTTTTCAGTCCATCAAAACCACCACGGTAAGCAGGCATACCTTCTAACATGTAGTTGGTCGAAGTGATTGTCATTCCAGCAAAAGTAGAAGAAGGTTTTTTCGTGATTTCCAAGACTTGTGGGTATTTTTTGATGAGGTTGCGAGCAACGATAGCGACATCATAAGCACTGAGCTTATTTTCATCATCTTTATTAGATCCTGGGTAAATGTTATCTCCGAGAGTTTCGTTGTTCAGACCAGTTGTATTGACAACAGTGGCATCTTTGATTCCCCATTCCAAGAGTTTTGCTCGCATCATATCAACGAAGTTTTTTTCAGAGCCAGCAATTTTCTCAGCTAGGGCAATAGCGGCGCTGTTGGCACTAGATACCAGAGTTGCTTCAAGCAACTCTTCGACAGTATAATTACGGGCCTCCATAGGAACATTACTGGCTTCAGAATTTGTCGTCAATTGATAAGGATAATCAGAAATATCTACTGGGGTGGATAGTGTGATACTTCCATTTTCGAGTGCTTCATAGACCAGATAAACGGTAAGTAGTTTTGTTATAGAAGCAATTTCGACAGGTTGAGTTGCATCTTTTTCATAAAGTATTTTTCCAGTATTTGCTTCAACAGCAATAGCATGTTTTGCAGCAACATTAAAATCTTGAGCAGCAACAGTAGAAGCTGACCCAATTACGGATAAGCTTAGTAGAGTTAAAATGATTTTTTTCATAGTAGTCTTATTCTATCATAAAGAAAAAAAATATTCTTGCTTTAATAATTCATCCGTTAAGCTTTTTGAAAATATGGTAAAATAGAGTGAGGGAGGTAACTCATGTTTCGTAGAAATAAATTATTTTTTTGGACCACAGAAATTTTACTCTTAACAATCATCTTTTACCTATGGAGACAGATGGGGTCTTTGATTAACCCTTTTGTTAGCGTACTTAATACAATTATGATTCCATTTTTATTAGGGGGGTTTCTTTATTATTTGACAAACCCTATTGTTACTTTCTTAAATAAAGTCTGTAAACTCAATCGTTTACTTGGTATTTTAATTACCTTGTGTGCTTTGGTTTGGGGGCTAGTTATTGGGGTAGTCTATCTCTTACCGATTTTGGTCAATCAGTTATCTAGTTTGATTATATCTAGTCAAACTATTTATAGTCGAGTACAAGACTTAATCATAGACTTATCTAATTATCCTGCGCTCCAGAATTTGGATGTAGAAGCTACAATTCAGCAGTTAAACTTATCCTATGTTGATATTCTTCAAAATATCCTAAATAGCGTATCAAATAGTGTGGGGAGTGTCTTGTCAGCTCTTATCAGTACTGTTTTAATTTTGATTATGACTCCAGTTTTTTTGGTTTATTTCTTATTAGATGGACATAAATTCTTGCCCATGCTTGAAAGAACGATTCTAAAGAGGGATCGCTTGCATATTGCAGGTTTATTAAAGAATTTAAATGCGACGATTGCTCGCTATATTAGTGGAGTTTCGATTGACGCAATCATTATAGGTTGTTTGGCTTATATTGGCTATAGTATTATTGGTTTAAAATATGCTTTAGTTTTTGCTATTTTTTCTGGTGTAGCCAATTTAATTCCTTATGTGGGGCCAAGTATTGGTTTGATTCCTATGATCATCGCAAATATATTCACTGATCCCCATAGAATGCTGATTGCAGTGATTTATATGCTTGTTGTTCAGCAGGTAGATGGCAATATCTTATATCCTCGAATTGTAGGAAGTGTTATGAAGGTTCATCCAATCACGATTTTGGTTTTACTTTTGTTGTCAAGCAATATCTATGGTGTAGTTGGAATGATTGTCGCAGTGCCAACTTATTCTATCTTAAAAGAAATTTCTAAGTTCTTATCCCGTTTGTATGAAAATCATAAAATAATGAAAGAACGAGAAAAAGAATTAGCTAAGTAAAAGTCAGGAGAACCATGATTTTTCTTTACTAGAAGTGGCCTTTAGATTAGAAGATTGAAAATAAGTTAAAGTCCTAAACTAATTTTCACAGCTAAAAATAGTAGAAGTTAATCTGATAAAAATCGAAAAAACCAGTGGAATTCCGTGTCAGGGTAAGTTCCACTGGTTTTCATAGTCTATTAAAGTTCGAATGAAACTTATTTATTTTAGCACAGCAAATGAAACGTAGTTCGAATAATATAAGGATTGATTTTATAGTTTTTAAACTCAAATGAATTGAAACAAAGAGAGTAGGAAACTTCTCATCTGAAAGTATTTTAGAATAATTCTCTTCGTGAATTTCTTAAAAACAGATAGCTTCATCTTAGGTATGTGTTAATTGGATTTCGTAAGCTCTATTCACAATCGTAAAGTTATGCACTGAGAAAGTTGTAGTTAGTCTCCCAGTTTGCTAAATTTCTCGAATAGTATCTTTTTTAGGTAAGTGATTTCCTTTTTGCATTTTTGTGTTAGATAAGGTATAATGGTTTTATTGTCTTTTGGGGTCGTTACGGATTCGACAGGCATTATGAGGCATATTTTGCGACTCGTGTGGCGACGTAAACGCTCAGTTAAATATAACTGCAAAAAATAACACTTCTTACGCTCTAGCTGCCTAAAAACCAGCAGGCGTGACCCGATTTGGATTGCTCGTGTTCAATGACAGGTCTTATTATTAGCGAGATACGATTAAGTCTTGTCTAGCGGCTTGATAAGAGATTGATAGACTCGCAGTTTCTAGGCTTGAGTTATGTGTCGAGGGACTGTTAAATTAATACATAACCTATGGTTGTAGACAAATATGTTGGCAGGTGTTTGGACGTGGGTTCGACTCCCACCGGCTCCATTATTCCTTTGCATTCTTTTGCATTCCTTGGTAAAACGTTGTTAAATCAACGTTTTTTGTTTTTGTCTTTGGTATTCTTTTGCAAAAAAGAATACAACATTTTGTTGTATCCTAAATATTAAATCAAGTCCTGAATTTTCTTAAGTTTTTATCATATTTTCTGTTATAATTAAGGTGCCTTAAGAAAAATAATGAAAAAACTAAATGTTTTTCATATAGTTTTCATTGTTTTAATAGTTTAAAGTCAATCTTATTTTTCTCTAATAGAAAATAATGAAAAAGTAGGTTTAGAAAGAGGTAAGTATCTATGTCTTCTCATAAAAAAGTGTCACTCTCTGAGATTAATCAATCTATCGATACTCCAAATAACAATCATTTCTGGCAAAATTTAAAGGCCTTCTTGGGTCCAGGTGCCCTTGTCGCAGTTGGTTATATGGATCCAGGAAACTGGATAACCAGTGTGGTTGGAGGTGCATCCTATAAGTACAGTCTCTTATTTGTCATCTTGATTTCATCACTCATTGCTATGCAGCTTCAGCAGATGTCAGGAAAGCTTGGAATTGTAACTCAAATGGACTTGGCTCAAGCAACGGGTCATCATTCACCCAAATGGCTTCGTTATAGCTTATGGGTGATTTTGGAGTTGGCCTTGATGGCGACAGACCTGGCAGAAGTTCTAGGTTCAGCGATTGCTCTCAATCTTCTCTTTAAGATTCCGATTATGATAGCAATTCTCTTGACCGTGTTGGATGTTTTTCTCTTATTGCTTCTGATGAAATTTGGCTTTAAGAAGATTGAAGCTATTGTGACAACACTGATTTTAACCATTCTAGCAATTTTTACCTATCTGGTAGCTTTGTCACATCCAAGCTTCCAAGGAATCGTTGAGGGTTATTTACCCAATTCGACCTTATTTGAGAGTCCTTTGCCAGGTCATGAAAGTCAATTAACTTTAGCTCTGGGGATTGTAGGTGCGACGGTTATGCCTCATAACCTCTATTTGCATTCTTCCTTGTCTCAAACTCGGAAAATCAATCACAAGGACAAGGATGATGTTCGAAAAGCGGTGCGCTTTATGACCTGGGATTCAAATCTCCAATTATCCTTGGCCTTTGTGGTTAACTCCCTTCTATTAATTCTCGGGGCGGCTCTCTTTTTCGGCCATACATCTGAGATTTCTGCCTTCTCTCAAATGTATAATGCCTTGCAGGATTCTACTATTGCAGGAGCTATAGCTAGCTCGACCTTATCAACCTTGTTTGCCTTGGCTTTATTAGCCAGTGGTCAAAATTCGACAATTACGGGTACCTTGACTGGACAAATCGTTATGGAAGGTTTCTTGCATATGAGATTACCTCAATGGTTCATTCGTTTGGCAACTCGTCTCTTTGCCTTGTTGCCTGTCATGATTGTAGCGGTTCTGTTTGGTCATCAGGAAAAAACATTGGATCAGTTATTGGTTTATTCACAAGTCTTTCTTTCGATTGCTCTTCCATTTTCAATCTTCCCACTGATTTATCTAACTTCTAAGAAATCACTGATGGGAGAATTTACCAATGCCAAATGGAATACCATCCTTGGCTATATCGTTTCCATTATCTTAACAATTCTCAATGTGAAATTGTTATTTGATATTTTCTAAGAAATTCACCCGAGTTATAAAACAAGCATATAAGAAAAAAGATACCCAAGATTTCTTGGGTATCTTTTTTAAAATAAACGGAAGACATGGGATTCGAACCCACGCACGCTGTTACACGCCTACCGCGTTTCCAACACGGCCTCTTAAGCCTCTTGAGTAATCTTCCAATACTTACTCAAATAGTCTACCATAAAGGCCCCTATCTTGCAATAAAAATTCTAGAAATAAGAAAAATGATAGATTTTGAAAGAAAATGATAAAAAATGCTTGACTTTGAAAGAAAGTGTGATAGAATGAATAGTGTAAACGATAACAGGAGGTGATTCAGTGTTAAAAACAGAGCGGAAACAACTGATTTTAGAGGAGTTAAATCAACATCATGTAGTTTCTCTAGAAAAATTAGTTAGTTTGCTAGAGACCTCAGAATCAACGGTTCGAAGAGACTTGGATGAGTTGGAAGCGGAAAACAAGCTTCGTCGCGTGCATGGTGGAGCAGAATTGCCCCATTCCTTGCAGGAAGAAGAAACCATTCAAGAAAAATCTGTCAAAAACCTTCAAGAGAAGAAGTTGTTGGCTCAGAAAGCAGCCTCTCTCATCAAGGAACAAGATGTCATCTTTATCGATGCTGGAACAACGACAGCCTTTTTGATTCATGAATTGGTTAATAAAAATGTCACAGTCGTGACCAACTCCATTCACCATGCTGCTCAGTTGGTTGAAAAGCAGATTCCAACTGTCATGGTTGGAGGGAGTGTCAAGATGGCGACAGATGCTAGCATCGGAGGCGTTGCTCTTAACCAGATTAACCAATTGCACTTTGATCGTGCCTTTATCGGGATGAATGGTGTGGATGATGGCTATTATACGACTCCTGATATGGAGGAGGGTGCTGTGAAGCGTGCTATTTTGGAGAATGCCAAACAGACCTATGTCTTGGTGGATTCGTCTAAAATTGGACAAACTTGCTTTGCCAAGGTAGCACCACTCAAACGAGCTATTGTTATCACAAGTCAAGGGCATGAGCTCTTGCAGACTATTAAGGAGAAAACGGAGGTAATAGAAGTATGATTTATACAGTCACACTCAATCCATCCATTGACTATATCGTTCGTTTGGACCAAGTCCAAGTCGGTAGTGTCAATCGTATGGACAGTGATGATAAGTTTGCTGGTGGGAAAGGAATCAATGTCAGTCGTGTCTTGAAACGTTTGGATATTCCAAATACAGCGACGGGATTTATCGGGGGCTTTACTGGTGAATTTATCACAGATACTCTGGCAGAGGAGGAAATCGAGACGCGTTTTGTCCAAGTGGCAGAAGATACTCGTATCAATGTCAAGATTAAAGCGGACCAAGAAACAGAAATCAACGGAAGGGGTCCAAATGTCGAACCAGCCCAGTTAGAAGAATTGAAAGCTATTTTGTCTAGTTTAACAGTAGAAGATATAGTTGTCTTTGCTGGTTCAAGTGCTAAAAATCTAGGCAATGTCATCTACAAGGATTTGATTGCCTTGACGCGTCAAACGGGTGCGCAAGTGGTTTGTGACTTTGAAGGACAGACCTTGATTGATAGTTTGGACTACCAACCGCTCTTGGTTAAACCAAATAATTACGAACTTGGAGCTATCTTTGAAGTTGAACTCGATAGTTTAGATGAAATTGAAAAACATGCTCGAAAATTGCTGGCTAAAGGTGCCCAAAACGTCATTATTTCTATGGCTGGTGACGGTGCCCTTCTTGTTACATCTGAGGGAGCATACTTTGCTAAACCAATCAAAGGAACAGTCAAAAATTCAGTTGGGGCTGGTGATTCTATGGTTGCTGGATTCACAGGTGAATTTGTCAAATCAAAAGACGCAGTAGAAGCCTTCAAATGGGGAGTGGCTTGCGGAACGGCAACGACCTTCTCAGATGACTTGGCAACGGCAGAATTTATTAAAGAAACATATGAAAAAGTTGAGGTAGAAAAACGATGAAAATTCAAGACCTATTGAGAAAAGATGTCATGTTGCTGGATTTGCAGGCAACTGAAAAAACAGCAGCTATCGAAGAAATGATTCATAGCTTGGTAGAGCACGGATACGTGTTAGATTTTGAAACTTTTAAAGAAGGAATCTTAGCGCGTGAAGCTTTGACTTCTACAGGTTTGGGTGATGGTATTGCAATGCCTCACAGCAAAAACGCTGCTGTCAAAGAAGCGACAGTTCTCTTTGCTAAGTCAAACAAGGGTGTTGACTATGAGAGCTTGGATGGGCAACCAACTGACCTTTTCTTTATGATTGCAGCTCCAGAAGGTGCCAATGACACTCACTTGGCAGCTTTGGCAGAATTGTCTCAATACTTGATGAAAGACGGTTTTGCTGACAAACTTCGTCAAGTAACATCAGCTGACCAAGTCATTGAACTTTTTGACAAAGCTTCCGAAAAAACTGAAGAGCCTGTTCAAGTACCTGCTAATGACTCTAGTGACTTTATCGTGGCTGTTACAGCTTGTACAACAGGTATTGCCCACACTTATATGGCTCAGGAAGCCCTTCAAAAAGTGGCTGCTGAAATGGGTGTTGGAATTAAGGTCGAAACCAACGGTGCTAGTGGTGTTGGTAACCAACTAACTGCGGAAGACATTCGTAAGGCTAAAGCTGTTATCATCGCAGCAGATAAGGCTGTAGAAATGGATCGTTTCGATGGTAAACCATTGATCAATCGTCCAGTTGCTGACGGTATTCGTAAGACAGAAGAATTGATCAACTTGGCTCTTTCAGGAGCTGCTGAAGTCTACCGTGCTGTTAATGGAGCAAAAGCTGCAACAGCCTCTAACGAAAAACAAAGCCTTGGTGGTGCCTTCTACAAACACTTGATGAGTGGTGTATCTCAAATGTTGCCATTTGTTATTGGCGGTGGTATCATGATTGCCCTTGCCTTCTTGATTGACGGTGCTTTGGGTGTTCCAAATGAAAACCTTGGTAATCTTGGTTCCTACCATGAGTTAGCTTCTATGTTCATGAAAATTGGTGGTGCAGCCTTTGGATTGATGCTTCCAGTCTTTGCAGGTTATGTTGCCTACTCTATCGCTGAAAAACCAGGTTTGGTAGCAGGTTTCGTGGCTGGTGCTATTGCCAAAGAAGGTTTTGCCTTTGGTAAAATTCCTTATGCCGCAGGTGGTGAAGCAACTTCAACTCTTGCAGGTGTCTCATCTGGTTTCCTAGGTGCCCTTGTTGGTGGATTTATCGCAGGTGCTTTAGTGCTTGCTATCAAGAAATACGTTAAAGTTCCTCGTTCACTTGAAGGTGCAAAATCAATTCTTCTCTTGCCACTTCTTGGAACAATCTTGACTGGATTTGTCATGCTAGCTGTGAATATCCCAATGGCCGCAATCAACACTGCTATGAATGACTTCCTAGGAGGTCTTGGAGGCGGTTCAGCTGTCCTTCTCGGTATCGTCCTTGGTGGAATGATGGCTGTCGATATGGGTGGACCAGTTAACAAAGCTGCCTATGTCTTTGGTACAGGTACGCTTGCAGCGACTGTTTCTTCAGGTGGTTCTGTAGCTATGGCAGCAGTTATGGCTGGAGGAATGGTGCCACCACTTGCCATCTTTGTCGCAACACTTCTCTTTAAAGACAAATTTACTAAGGAAGAACGCAACTCTGGCTTGACAAATATTATCATGGGCTTGTCATTCATCACTGAGGGAGCTATTCCATTTGGTGCCGCTGACCCAGCTCGTGCGATTCCAAGCTTCATCCTTGGTTCTGCAGTAGCAGGCGGACTCGTTGGTCTTACTGGTATCAAACTCATGGCGCCACATGGAGGAATCTTCGTGATTGCCCTTACTTCAAATGCTCTCCTTTACCTCGTTTCTGTCTTGGTAGGAGCAATCGTAAGTGGTGTTGTCTATGGTTACCTACGCAAACCCCAAGCATAAAAAATAGAAAAATGAAAAGATTGGATCGTTTGGTGCAGTCTTTTTTAAAGAATTTGACAAACAAGTTTTTGAATGATATTCTAAAATAAAACTCATAGAAATGAAAAAACATAATGAGAGTGTTTTAAATGAATATAATTGAATTTATTCTGGATTTGGATTGGAAGAAGATAGTAGAATCAATTTTATCAGCTCTATTAGCTTCTGGAATAATCGGTGGTTTTGGTTACTTAGTAACGAAAAAAATTACAAGAGATTTTCGTATTGCAAAAGAAATGAAATCGTATGGATTTAAAGGTGTAGTGGCAAAGAAAAAGCATTCGACTAGAGAGATTAAAAAGTTATGTAAAAATACTAAAAGATTGGATTTACTTTTTATATCAGGCATTGATTTTTTTCGGAAAATAGAACTGTATTAGAGAATGCTATGAATAATGGAATGAAAATTCGTTTTTTGTGTTCTCAGATCTATACCAATTTTTTATCAGATTTAGAGAAACTTGAGGATAAAGAAGGGTTGCGAAAGTCTGACACAAATATTAGTATCGAAATTGAGGATGTGACTAAAAAATATAGTAAATATATAGAAAGTAGACAAATGGAAATTCGCTATTATTCAACACAATATCGTTTGCCGTTTATGTTGGTTTATAAAAAAAAGAAAAATATGAAGATGACAAAGGCTTTTTTAAGAGTTACTCTGCCTCCATATAATTGGGAGACCAATTTTGTGTTGATAGGTGAACGTAAAACTACTAAAAAAGATGACTTTTTTAAAACTAATAATGATGAAATAGATTTCATTTCTATGATGGAAAAACATTTCGATTGTGTTTGGGAAGTTGCGGATAGGGAAATAGATAGAAAACAAGAAATAAAAAATACAAATTTCGAAGTGAAATCTTAAAAATCTAAACTTTGATACTTTGCTTATTTAAATATAATAACAATTACTTTGAATATAATCATGATAAAGAAGATTGGACCGTTTGGTGCAGTCTTTTTCTCTTTCCGAAATGTTTGTGAAATATGGTATAATAGAAGAATGGCAAACAAGAATACAAGTAAAACAAGACGGAGACCGTCTAAAGCAGAACTCGAAAGAAAAGAAGCGATTCAACGAATGTTGATTTCGTTGGGAATCGCGCTTTTATTGATTTTCGCAGCCTTCAAATTAGGGGCTGCAGGTATAACACTTTACAATTTAATTCGCTTGTTGGTGGGTAGCCTAGCTTATCTGGCAATATTCGGTATCCTGCTCTACCTCTTCTTTTTCAAGTGGATCCGAAAACAGGAAGGGCTCTTGTCAGGATTTTTCACCATATTTGCAGGTTTGCTCTTGATTTTTGAAGCCTACTTAGTTTGGAAATATGGTTTAGACAAGTCCGTTCTAAAAGGGACCATGGCTCAGGTTGTGACGGATCTGACTAGTTTTCGAACGACCAGTTTTGCTGGAGGGGGCTTGATTGGGGTCGCTCTTTATATTCCAACCGCCTTTCTCTTTTCAAATATCGGTACTTACTTTATTGGTTCTATCTTGATTTTAGTGGGTGCCCTCCTAGTCAGTCCTTGGTCTGTTTATGATATTGCTGAATTTTTCAGTAGAGGCTTTGCCAAATGGAGGGAAGGACATGAGCTTCGAAAAGAGGAACGCTTTGTCAAACAAGAAGAAAAAGCTCGCCAAAAGGCTGAGGAAGAGGCTAGATTAGAACAAGAAGAGGCTGAAAAAGCCTTACTCGATTTGCCTCCTATTGATATGGAAACGGGTGAAATTCTGACAGAAGATGCTGTGCTTGACGTTCCACCTGTTCCGGAAGAAGAGTGGGTGGAACCAGAAATCATCCTACCTCAACCGGAGCTTGAATTCCCTGAAAAGGAAGATGGCTCTGATGATGAAGACGTACAGGTTGATTTTTCAGCCAAAGAAGCCCTTGAATACAAACTTCCAAGCTTACAACTCTTTGCCCCAGATAAACCAAAAGACCAGTCGAAAGAGAAGAAAATTGTTCGAGAAAACATCAAAATCCTAGAAGAAACCTTTGCTAGCTTTGGTATCAAGGTAACAGTTGAACGGGCTGAAATTGGGCCATCAGTGACCAAGTATGAAGTCAAGCCAGCAGTAGGTGTAAGGGTCAACCGCATTTCCAATCTAGCAGATGACTTAGCGCTTGCTCTAGCGGCCAAGGATGTTCGGATTGAGGCTCCAATACCTGGTAAATCCTTAGTCGGAATTGAAGTCCCTAACTCTGAGATTGCGACTGTGTCCTTCCGCGAACTATGGGAACAATCTCAAACAAAAGCAGAAAATCTCTTGGAAATTCCTCTAGGAAAGGCAGTTAATGGCACCGCAAGAGCTTTTGACCTTTCCAAAATGCCCCACTTGCTAGTCGCAGGTTCAACGGGTTCAGGGAAGTCAGTAGCTGTTAACGGCATTATCGCTAGCATCCTCATGAAGGCGAGACCTGACCAAGTTAAATTTATGATGGTCGATCCCAAGATGGTTGAGTTGTCTGTTTACAATGACATTCCTCATCTCTTGATTCCAGTTGTGACCAATCCACGCAAAGCCAGCAAGGCCCTGCAAAAGGTTGTGGATGAGATGGAAAATCGTTATGAACTCTTTGCCAAGGTGGGAGTTCGGAATATTGCAGGTTTTAATGCCAAGGTAGAAGAGTTTAATGCTCAGTCTGAGTACAAGCAGGTTCCGCTACCACTCATTGTCGTGATTGTGGATGAGTTGGCGGACCTCATGATGGTAGCCAGCAAGGAAGTAGAAGATGCCATTATCCGTCTCGGACAGAAGGCACGGGCTGCAGGTATCCACATGATTCTTGCAACGCAGCGTCCATCCGTTGATGTCATCTCTGGTTTGATCAAGGCCAATGTCCCATCTCGAGTGGCTTTTGCGGTATCATCAGGAACAGACTCCCGTACGATTTTGGATGAAAATGGAGCAGAAAAACTGCTTGGTCGAGGAGACATGCTCTTTAAACCGATTGATGAAAATCATCCAGTTCGTCTCCAAGGCTCCTTTATCTCGGATGATGATGTCGAACGCATCGTAAACTTCATCAAGGCTCAGGCTGATGCGGACTACGATGAGAGTTTTGATCCAGGTGAGGTTTCTGAAAATGATGGAGAATTTTCAGATGGTGAATCTGGTGGAGATCCGCTTTTTGAAGAAGCCAAGGCTTTAGTCATCGAGACGCAGAAAGCCAGCGCATCTATGATTCAGCGTCGTTTGTCAGTTGGATTTAACCGTGCGACTCGTCTCATGGAAGAACTGGAGATGGCAGGTGTTATCGGTCCAGCTGAAGGTACCAAACCAAGAAAAGTATTGCAACAATAAAAATGGCTTCTTTCCAAGTTTGGAGAGAAGCTATTTTAGTGATTATTGATTAGTTTTATTTTCTGAAGTTGGGGTATTGGACTGTTTTTCATTTTCAGTAGCAGGTTTACTTGGAGTAGGAGTAGAAGAATCCTGAGTTGATGCTTTCTGCTCTTCTTTTTTCTCTTCCTTGACGCTAGCTTTTGGTGTTTCCTCTTGCTGTGTTTTTTCTTGAGAAGTGTTATTTTCCTTATTGGGACTAGTGTTTTCCTGAGGGGATTCCTTTTGAATTTCTTTGACAATTGTTGTCGTCTGGCTTGTCGTAGGTTCTTTTTTAGTATTTTTGTTATTGTCCAAGGCGTTCATAATCGTGATACTTGCGGTAATTAAGCCAAGGATACTACCGATAGTAGCGACGGTTTTTTGAAAGACCGTAAAGCCTTTTTTGATGTGTTCTGTTTTTGGTTTTGAAGTTCTACGATAATTAGACATACATTCTCTCCTTTAATTAAAATTTATTATACCGCATTTCTTTAAAAAAATCTTAAAAAAAGAGGAATTGCCCTTTCTTGTCGCAAGCTCCGTTTCATGATACAATAGAGGGAGTGATTTTAGAAAGCGTAAGAAAACATGATTTACTTTGATAATTCGGCAACGACCAAGCCTTATCCTGAAGCACTTGAAACTTATATGCAGGTCGCTTCAAAAATTTTAGGAAATCCATCTAGTCTCCATCGTTTGGGAGACCAGGCAACACGAATTTTAGATGCTTCCCGGCAACAGATTGCAGATTTAATCGGTAAGAAAAGTGAGGAAATCTTCTTTACTTCTGGTGGAACAGAAGGGGATAACTGGGTCATCAAGGGAGTAGCATTTGAAAAAGCCCAGTTTGGCAAGCACATCATCGTATCAGCCGTTGAACATCCGGCAGTCAAAGAGTCAGCCCTTTGGTTGAAAAGTCAAGGATTTGAAGTGGATTTTGCTCCAGTTGATAACAAAGGATTTGTGGATGTTGAAGCGTTAGCAGATTTGATAAGACCGGATACGACCCTTGTTTCCATCATGGCAGTTAACAATGAAATTGGCTCTATTCAGCCCATTGAGGCTATTTCAAAACTATTGGCAGACAAGCCGACTATTTCCTTCCACGTTGATGCGGTTCAGGCGCTTGCCAAGATTCCGACTGAAAAGTATCTGACAGAACGAGTGGATTTTGCGACTTTCTCTGGTCACAAGTTCCACGGAGTTCGTGGTGTTGGTTTTGCCTATATCAAGTCTGGCAAGAAGATTACACCTCTTTTAACAGGTGGTGGTCAGGAGAGTGACTATCGGTCGACTACTGAAAATGTAGCAGGGATAGCAGCGACAGCCAAGGCTCTCCGTTTGTCCATGGAAAAGCTAGATTTCTTTACTAGCAAGACTGGGCAGATGAAAGCTGTTATTCGCCAAGCACTTCTGGACTATCCAGATATTTTTGTCTTTTCAGATGAGGAAGACTTCGCACCTCATATTCTGACTTTTGGAATCAAGGGTGTTCGTGGTGAAGTCATCGTTCACGCCTTTGAAGACTATGATATTTTCATCTCAACGACCTCTGCTTGTTCATCCAAGGCTGGGAAACCTGCAGGAACTCTTATTGCTATGGGAGTGGATAAAGATAAGGCTCGGTCAGCTGTGCGTCTAAGCCTAGACCTTGAAAATGATATGAGTCAGGTCGAGCAGTTTTTGACCAAGTTAAAATTGATTTACAATCAAACTAGAAAAGTAAGATAGGAGCATTCATGCAGTATTCAGAAATTATGATTCGCTACGGTGAGCTGTCAACCAAGGGTAAAAACCGTATGCGTTTCATCAATAAACTTCGTAATAATATTTCAGACGTTTTGTCTATCTATCCCCAAGTTAAGGTAACAGCAGATCGCGACCGTGCCCATGCTTACCTCAATGGAGCAGATTACACGGCAGTTGCAGAATCTCTCAAACAAGTATTTGGAATTCAAAACTTTTCCCCTGTTTATAAGGTTGAAAAATCTGTAGAAGTTCTGAAGTCTGCTGTCCAAGAGATTATGCAGGACATCTACAAGGAAGGCATGACCTTTAAGATTTCTAGCAAGCGTAGCGACCACAACTTTGAGTTGGATAGTCGTGAACTCAACCAAACACTTGGAGGAGCTGTTTTTGAAGCCATTCCAAATGTGCAAGCTCAAATGAAAAGTCCTGACATCAATCTTCAGGTGGAGATCCGTGAAGAAGCTGCCTATCTTTCTTATGAAACTATTCGTGGGGCTGGTGGTTTGCCAGTTGGAACTTCAGGTAAAGGTATGCTTATGTTGTCGGGAGGGATTGACTCACCTGTAGCAGGTTATCTTGCTCTTAAGCGTGGGGTGGATATTGAGGCTGTTCACTTTGCTAGTCCACCATATACTAGTCCCGGTGCCCTCAAGAAAGCGCAGGACTTGACCCGTAAATTGACCAAGTTTGGGGGTAATATCCAGTTTATCGAAGTGCCTTTCACTGAGATTCAAGAGGAAATCAAGGCCAAGGCGCCAGAAGCCTATCTCATGACCTTGACCCGTCGTTTTATGATGCGGATTACCGATCGTATTCGTGAGGTACGAAATGGTTTGGTTATCATCAATGGGGAAAGCCTTGGTCAAGTAGCTAGCCAGACCTTGGAAAGCATGCAGGCTATTAACGCTGTGACCAACACTCCCATCATCCGTCCAGTTGTGACCATGGATAAGTTGGAAATCATCGATATTTCACAAGAAATTGATACCTTTGACATTTCAATCCAACCGTTTGAAGACTGTTGTACGATTTTTGCGCCAGATCGTCCAAAGACTAATCCTAAGATTAAGAATGCGGAGCAGTACGAAGCGCGTATGGATGTTGAAGGCTTAGTTGAGCGAGCAGTGGCTGGAATTATGATTACTGAGATTACACCGCAAGCTGAAAAAGATGAAGTTGATGACTTGATTGACAATCTGCTCTAATCAGAAAATCCAAAAGAATTTAGAAAATTAAATGAAAAAGTTAGTTTTTAATCCAAAAATGGAAGAAAAACTGACTTTTTTTCTTAAACTGTGATATAATAAGAATAAATTTTGAATATAGAGAGTTTTCTGACAATGAATCAATCCTACTTTTATCTAAAAATGAAAGAACACAAACTCAAGGTTCCTTATACAGGTAAGGAGCGCCGTGTGCGTGTTCTTCTGCCTAAAGATTATGAGAAAGACACGAATCGTTCCTATCCTGTTGTATACTTTCATGACGGGCAAAATGTTTTTTATAGCAAGGAGTCTTTCATTGGTCACTCATGGAAGATTATCCCAGCTATCAAACGAAATCCCGATATCAGTCGCATGATTGTAGTTGCTATTGATAATGATGGCATGGGGCGGATGAATGAGTATGCGGCATGGAAGTTCCAAGAATCTCCCATCCCAGGCCAGCAGTTTGGCGGTAAGGGTGTGGAGTATGCCGAGTTTGTCATGGAGGTGGTCAAGCCTTTTATCGATGAAACTTATCGTACAAAAGCAGACCGCCAGCATACAGCTATGATTGGTTCCTCACTAGGAGGCAATATTACCCAGTTTATCGGTTTAGAATACCAAGACCAAATTGGTTGCTTGGGCGTCTTTTCATCTGCCAACTGGCTCCACCAAGAAGCCTTTAACCGCTATATCGAGCGTCAGCAACTATCGCCTGACCAGCGCATCTTCATCTATGTGGGAACGGAAGAAGCGGATGATACAGACAAGACCTTGATGGCTGGTAATATCAAACAAGCCTATATTGACTCATCGCTTCGCTATTACCATGATTTAATAGCAGGGGGGGTACATCTGGATAATCTTGTGCTGAAAGTTCAGTCTGGTGCCATCCATAGTGAAATCCCTTGGTCAGAAAATCTACCAGATTGTTTGAGATTTTTTGCAGAAAAATGGTAAGTTAAGAAAGGAAAAAACGAAATGCATATTGAACATCTTAGCCATTGGAGTGGCCATCTCAACCGTGAAATGTACCTCAATCGTTATGGACATGCTGGGATTCCAGTTGTGGTCTTTGCTTCATCAGGTGGTAGTCACAACGAATACTATGATTTTGGCATGATTGATGCCTGTGCCTCTTTTATCGAGGAAGGCCGTGTCCAGTTCTTTACCCTCTCCAGTGTAGACAGTGAGAGCTGGTTGGCCACTTGGAAAAACGGTCACGACCAAGCAGAGATGCACCGTACCTACGAACGCTATGTGATTGAGGAGGCCATTCCTTTTATTAAGCACAAGACAGGCTGGTTTGATGGTATGATGACAACAGGTTGCTCCATGGGAGCCTACCATGCTGTCAATTTCTTCCTCCAGCATCCAGATGTCTTTACCAAAGTGATAGCTCTTAGTGGTGTTTACGACGCACGTTTCTTTGTCGGCGATTACTATAATGACGATGCTATTTACCAAAACTCGCCAGTAGATTATATCTGGAACCAGAACGACGGCTGGTTTATTGATCGTTATCGTCAGGCAGAGATTGTGCTGTGTACGGGTCTTGGTGCCTGGGAACAAGACGGTCTACCATCTTTCTACAAGCTCAAAGAAGCCTTTGACCAGAAACAAATTCCAGCCTGGTTTGCTGAATGGGGACATGATGTCGCCCACGACTGGGAATGGTGGCGTAAACAAATGCCTTATTTCCTCGGCAATCTCTATTTATAAAAGGAGTTATCTATGAATTACCTTGTTATTTCTCCCTACTATCCACAAAACTTTCAACAGTTTACCATTGAACTAGCCAATAAAGGCATCACCGTCTTGGGAATTGGTCAAGAGCCTTACGAGCAATTGGATGAGCCCTTGCGCAATAGCCTGACCGAGTATTTCCGTGTAGATAATCTTGAAAATATAGATGAAGTCAAACGTGCAGTTGCTTTTCTCTTTTATAAACATGGACCAATTGACCGCATTGAATCCCATAATGAATACTGGCTTGAGCTGGACGCAGCTCTCCGTGAACAATTCAATGTTTTTGGTGCTAAACCAGAGGATCTCAAAAAGACGAAATTTAAGTCTGAAATGAAGAAACTGTTCAAAAAAGCAGGTGTCCCCGTGGTACCTGGAGCTGTTATCAAGACGGAAGCAGATGTTGATCAAGCAGTGAACGAAATCGGTCTTCCAATGATTGCCAAACCTGACAATGGAGTTGGAGCAGCCGCGACCTTTAAGCTTGAAACAGAAGACGATGTCAATCACTTCAAGCAAGAATGGGACCATTCAACTATTTATTTCTTTGAGAAATTTGTCACGTCTAGTGAAATCTGTACCTTTGATGGTCTAGTGGATAAGGATGGAAAGATTGTCTTTTCAACAACCTTTGACTACGCCTATACACCGCTTGATCTCATGATTTACAAGATGGATAATTCTTATTACGTGCTCAAGGATATGGATCCTAAATTACGTAAATATGGTGAGGCAATTGTCAAAGAATTTGGTATGAAAGAACGTTTCTTCCATATTGAGTTCTTCCGTGAGGGGGACGATTACATTGCCATTGAGTACAATAACCGTCCTGCAGGTGGTTTCACCATTGATGTTTATAACTTTGCTCATTCCTTGGATCTCTATCGTGGATATGCAGCCATTGTCGCAGGAGAAGAGTTCCCAATGTCAGAGTTTGAACCTCAGTATTGTTTGGCTACTTCTCGCCGTGCAAATGCTCACTATGTTTATTCTGAGGAGGACTTGCTTGACAAATATAGTCAGCAGTTCAAGGTTAAAAAAATCATGCCAGCTGCCTTTGCGGAACTTCAAGGGGATTACCTTTATATGCTGACAACTCCGAGTCGACAAGAAATGGATCAGATGATTGCTGATTTCGGACAACGTCAAGAATAAGAACTATCGGATTAAGGAAATTCACTCCCTTAATCCTTTTGTTTTGTCTGATAAAAAATAAGAGCATCCTAACAAGGTAGCTATCATAAAACTTGTTCGATAACTATTTGAAGCAGGATTAGGTGGTCAGAAATTGAATTTTAACATTTCAATTTAGTCATAGTATTGTGTTTTCGTATCCGTAAATCAGCTAAAAGGATCCATGACGACACCTATACGATATAGTTTTCAAGATACTAAACAAGTCTATTAAAATATTCAGGTGACGCATAGATATAGTTAATTGAAGCTTTGTTTGAAATCTGATAAAATAATGATATTACTAAGTTTTAAAAACTAAAGAAAAGGGAAGATATGATTACAGGCGAATTAAAAAATAAAATCGATCAGTTGTGGGAAATTCTTTGGACAGAAGGAAATGCAAATCCTTTAACAAATATTGAACAGTTGACTTATCTCTTATTTATGAAAGATTTGGATAGTGTCGAGCTTGGACGTGAAAGTGATGCTGAATTTTTAGGGATTCCTTATGAGGGAGTTTTTCCAAAAGATAAACCTGAATACCGTTGGTCAACTTTTAAAAATATAGGAGATGCTCAGGAAGTTTATCGTTTAATGACTCAGGAGATTTTTCCGTTTATTAAAAATCTCAAGGGGGATACAGATGATACAGCCTTTTCACGATATATGCGAGAAGCTATTTTTCAAATAAATAAACCTGCTACGCTTCAAAAGGCAATTTCTATCTTAGATGCATTTCCAACTAGGGGATTAGATGTAGATTTTGATAATGACAAACAAAGTATTACTGATATCGGGGATAACTATGAATATCTGTTATCAAAATTGTCGACCGCAGGTAAAAATGGACAGTTTCGTACACCTCGTCACATCATCGATATGATGGTTGAATTGATGCAACCGACCATCAAAGATATCATCTCAGATCCCGCTATGGGTTCTGCTGGCTTCTTAGTATCTGCTAGCCGTTACTTAAAGCGTAAGAAATATGAATGGGAAACCAATACAGATAATATCAATCATTTTCATAATCAGATGTTTCATGGAAATGATACGGATACGACTATGTTGAGACTTGGGGCGATGAACATGATGCTACATGGAGTAGAAAATCCACAAATCAGTTACCTGGACTCGCTGTCTCAAGATAATGAAGAAGCCGATAAATATACCTTGGTTTTAGCAAATCCTCCTTTTAAGGGCTCACTTGACTACAATTCAACCTCTAATGACCTTCTTGCAACCGTAAAAACCAAAAAAACAGAATTACTCTTTCTTTCTCTTTTCTTGCGAACTTTAAAACCAGGTGGACGAGCAGCAGTTATCGTACCTGATGGTGTTCTTTTTGGTTCGTCTAAAGCTCATAAAGGAATTCGTCAGGAAATTGTAGAGAACCATAAGCTTGATGCTGTAATCTCAATGCCTAGTGGTGTTTTCAAGCCTTATGCTGGAGTTTCAACTGCCATTCTCATCTTTACAAAAACTGGCAATGGTGGTACTGACAAGGTCTGGTTTTACGATATGAAAGCGGATGGTTTAAGTTTGGATGATAAGCGACAACCGATTAGCGACAATGATATTCCAGATATTATCGAACGCTTTCATCATCTTGAAAAAGAAGCAGAACGTCAGAGAACGGATCAATCTTTCTTTGTTACAGTTGATGAGATAAAGGAAAATGATTATGATTTGTCTATCAATAAATATAAAGAGATTGAGTATGAAAAAGTTGAGTATGAACCAACAGAGGTCATCTTAAAGAAAATCAATGATTTAGAAAAAGAAATTCAAGCTGGCTTGGCTGAATTAGAAAAATTACTCAAGTAGGGAGGTGGCTGTATGAAAAAAGTGAAGTTGGGGGAAATCTTATCTCTAAAAAAAGGAAAGAAAGCCACTGTACTTGCTGAACAAACAACTCTAAGCCAACGTTATATTCAAATAGATGATTTAAGAAATAATAATAATTTAAAATTCACTGAAAGTTTAAATATGACTGAAGCACTCCCAGATGATATTCTGATAGCATGGGATGGTGCTAATGCAGGAACAGTTGGTTATGGGTTATCGGGAGCTGTTGGTAGTACAATTACGGTCTTAAAAAAGAATGAGCGATACAAAGAAAAAATTATATCAGATTACTTGGGAGTCTTTTTGGAAAGTAAATCGCAGTATTTACGAGATCATTCAACAGGGGCAACAATTCCTCATTTAAACAAGAATATATTACTTGATTTACAATTAGAATTGCTAGGTATCGAGGAACAAGAGAACATTATCTGTATTCTTAATACGATTAAAAGGCTTATTACTAAAAGAAAATTGCAGTTAGATGAACTAAACTTGCTCGTCAAATCCCGAT
>NZ_VMMM01000019.1:0-27854 GCF_013277195.1 Streptococcus sp. 2579 | reverse complement strand
TCAGGTCGGCTATGTATCGTTGCCTTGGTGAGCCGTTACCCCACCAACTAGCTAATACAACGCAGGTTCATCTGGTAGTGATGCAATTGCACCTTTTAAGTAAATGTCATGCAACATCTACTCTTATGCGGTATTAGCTATCGTTTCCAATAGTTATCCCCCGCTACCAGGCAGGTTACCTACGCGTTACTCACCCGTTCGCAACTCATCCAGAGAAGCAAGCTCCTCCTTCAGCGTTCTACTTGCATGTATTAGGCACGCCGCCAGCGTTCGTCCTGAGCCAGGATCAAACTCTCATTAAAAGTTTGAGTTCTCACTCATTTCTGTCACTGACAGATTTATTGTTTTTTCATTGTTCAGTACTACAACCTTAGTTGTAGTGCCCTGCACATTGGTTCGTCTTGTTCAGTTTTCAAAGGTCTTTGTCGCTTACTTCCCTCAAGCGACAACTATATTAGTATATCACAGTCGCTTTCGCTTGTCAACACTTTTTTGAAACTTTTTTAATCTTTTTTTCATCAAGTGTTCCTACCGCAACATACCATAGTCCGTACGGGATTCGAACCCGTGTTACCGCCGTGAAAAGGCGGTGTCTTAACCCCTTGACCAACGGACCAGAGTTGTTATTTTCAACTCTTACTATTATACAGGCTTTTCTAACTTTGTCAACACCTTTTTTAAACTTTTTTTATTAATTTTACAACTGCTTCAGTTCGAGCGGTGTGTGGGAACATATCGACCGACTGGATATAATGGATATCGTAGACTTCTACTAATCTTACCAAATCCCTTGCCAAAGTTGAAACATTACATGAAATATAAACCATTTTTTCTGGCACATAGGTAAGAATAGTGTCTAACAACTTATCATCCAGACCTGTACGCGGTGGATCCACAATCAGTGCATCTGCTCGGTATCCTTCCTTGTACCAACGAGGAATAATCTCTTCTGCTGTTCCAGCTTCATAATGAGTATTGTCAAATCCCATTCTTTTAGCATTTCGCTTGGCATCTTCAATAGCTTCTGGAATAATATCCATACCTCTGAGTGTTTTAACTTTCTTTGCAAAGGCAAATCCAATTGTTCCAACTCCACAATAAGCATCAATCAAATGATCTTCTTTATTAACATCCAAGGCTTTTACCGCCTCGTTATAAAGAACTTCTGTTTGTTCAGGATTTAGTTGATAGAAAGCTCGAGGGGATAGTGAAAATTCATAATCGAGAACACCTTCTTGAATACTCTCTTGTCCCCAGATAATCTCTGTCTTTTCACCATAAATCTCACTGGTTTTAGCTGTATTTGTATTCACAGCTACTGTCACAACTTCTGGAAAATCTTTAACTAAGTCTTTTACTAGTTGGGTTAAATTAAGCTGACGATTTGTAACAATAATAATCTGAACCTGTCCAGTCTTTCTTGCTCGTCGAACCATTATAGTTCTAACACCTAGAACTTTTCTCTCATCCGTGATTGGAATCTGGTGATAAGTAAGTAATTCCGCTAGACGATTAGCAATCACTTGGGTTTCCTTGTCTTGTACCAGGCAGTCTTTCAACTCTACTAAATAGTGAGAGTTTTGTGCATATAAGCCCGCCTTGACCTGATTCTTAAATTTTCGAGTCTGAAATTGTAACTTAGCACGGTAGTACTTTGGTTCCTGCATTCCAATAGTTGGACGGATTTCATAATTTTCATATCCTGCAGGGGCAAATTTTTTCAGCGCTTGGTGAAGTAAGTCCGTCTTGAACTCCAGCTGCTTATCATAATGCAGATGCATAATTTGGCAGCCTCCGCATTCATTGTAAATAGTACAAGCTGGCACAACTCGAAATTTAGACTTCTTGTTGACCTTCAGTAATTTTGCCTCAACAAAGTTACGTTTAATAGAAGTAATCTGACAATAGATATCTTCTCCTTTTAAAGCTCCAGGTACAAAGACTAATGTTTTTTGATAAAAGCCGATTCCCTCACCATTAATTCCCATGCGCTTGATTTTTAATGGTATTTTTTGTTTCACTTTCAGATTCATACCCCTATCTTATCACATTTTGAGTTATAATAGAACTATGAAAATCACAAAACTTGAAAAGAAAAAAAGACTCTATCTGATGGAACTTGATAATGGCGACAAATACTACATCACTGAAGACACAATTGTTCGTTTTATGTTATCGAGAGATAAGGTTATAAGCGAAGAGGAATTGAAAGAGATTCAGGACTTTGCCAAATTTTCTTACGGTAAGAATCTGGCCCTCTACCACCTATCCTTTAAAGCACGTACCGAAAAAGAGGTCAGAGAATATCTGAAAAAATACGATATTGATGAAAGCATAGTTGCGCAAGTCATTGTTAATCTTAAAGAAGATAAGTGGATTAATGATAGCCAGTACGCTTATGCTATCATCAATGCCAATCAACTTTCAGGAGACAAGGGGCCTTATGTACTGACTCAGAAACTAGCACAAAAGGGGATTTCAAAATCTACTATAGAACAGAACTTGAAAGAATTTGATTTTTCGGAAGTTGCTCAACGTGTAGCCAATAAACTATTGAAAAAATATGAGGGAAAACTTCCAGCTCGTGCCTTGCAAGATAAGATAATCCAGAACTTGACTAACAAGGGCTTCTCTTATTCTGATGCTAAAATTGCCTTTGACGACTTAGATATCCAAGTTGACCAAGAAACGACTCAAGAACTCATCTTCAAGGAACTTGATAAGCAATATGCTAAGTATGCCAGAAAGTATGAAGGATACGAACTGAAACAGCGTTTAACTCAAGTTTTAGCACGAAAGGGCTATGATTTTTCGGATATAGCAAGCGCTCTTAGAGAATATCTTTAATATTTCCAAGTGAAATTCACAGATTTTAGATAATTTTATGGTACAATAGTAAATGATAAACTTATAAATTGTAGAAAGTTGGTTAGTTATGAAGCTTCCAAAAGAAGGCGACTTTATTACAATTCAAAGTTATAAGCATGATGGGAGTCTCCACCGAACTTGGCGGGACACCATGGTACTAAAAACAACAGAAAACGCCATTATTGGTGTCAACGATCATACACTTGTTACCGAAAGTGATGGTCGTCGTTGGGTCACTCGAGAACCGGCTATTGTTTACTTTCACAAGAAATATTGGTTTAATATCATTGCCATGATTCGTGATAATGGAACTTCTTACTATTGCAATATGGCTAGCCCCTACTATCTGGATGAAGAAGCACTGAAGTATATTGATTACGATTTGGATGTTAAAATTTTTACAGATGGGGAAAAACGTCTTTTGGACGTTGAGGAGTATGAGCGTCACAAACGCAAAATGAATTATTCTGATGACTTGGACTATATTTTAAAAGAACATGTCAAAATTCTTGTTGATTGGATTAACAATGGACGTGGTCCTTTCTCAGAAGCCTATGTAAACATTTGGTACAAGCGCTATGTAGAACTAAAGAATCGGTAAAGTTGTCAAACTGGGGTTAAGACCCCGGTTTTTTATTTGAAAAACCCAGCTTTTCAGCTGGGTTGGTCTCTATATATCTAATTTAGTAACAGTAAATTTGATGTGGGAATAGTCTTTTTCAACATCCTTATCCAGCAAAAAAGCCGTGGCATCCTTCTTAACCTGAACCAGGTCAATATTCTGGGCTTGTGCTGCATAGACACATCCACAATAACATTGACGATAGATATCATACTCCTCACACATCTCTACTGAACGTTTGTAGCCTTGATTTTTCTTGAAATCACTGGGAAGATAGTGAGTGGTATAAATCTTTTGCACATCGATTCCTATGCTGTTGATAGTTTGAGAATTCTTATGAGGACTAATGGTCAAGGCTGAGCCAAAGTAGTCAAAACCCAAGTCCATAGCCACTTGCGCTGTCTTATCCAGTCGGTAGTCAAAGCAAACCTTGCAACGATCGCCTCCTTCAGGCTCTTCCTCCAATCCTCTAACCAATTTTCGGTATTCATTTGGTTCGTAGGGAGCTTCTAGGTACTGGACCGTATTTCCTGTTCGCTCATTGAAATCACTGACAAATTTCTTGGTAACATAGGCACGCTTATGGTATTCTGCCTTGGGATGGATATTAGAATTGGCAAAATAGATAGTCACATCTGCATACTTGGTCAAATATTCTAGAGTATAGGTACTGCAAGGGGCACAGCAAACATGCATGAGAATGGTTGGCCGTTGCTCATTTTTCTCCCATACTTGTACCATCTTCTGCATGACACGGTCATAATTAATCTTCTGATTGGGGTTCATCTTGCTCAGAATTTCTTCTACATCGATCATGTTCTTCTCCTTTTTCTAGTCTTATTTTATCATATAAGTTAGGAGAGCTCAAATCAATTTAGAAGTGAATATCATAAAAAGGAGGGTTAGTCATTCCCTCCTTTTGTATTTTTTATAAGTTATTTTCTATAGAAAGCTTACATCATGCCGCCCATCATGCTTGGATCCATTGCTGGAGCTGGGGCTGCTGGTTCTGGTTTATTGGCTACGACTGCTTCTGTTGTCAAAATCAAACTAGCTACAGATGCTGCATTTTGTAAGGCTGAACGGCTCACTTTAACTGGGTCGATGATTCCCTCTTCAATCATGTTGACCCACTCGCCAGTTGCTGCGTTGAAGCCTGTACCAAGCTCGGCATTTTTCAAACGATCGATAACGATAGATCCTTCAAATCCTGCATTGTGGGCAATTTGACGAACAGGTTCTTCCAAGGCACGGAGAACAATATTGCGACCTGTTGATTCGTCTCCTGTCAATTCCAAATCAGCCACGGCTGGGATGACATTGGCAAGGGCTGTTCCACCACCTGCAACGATACCTTCTTCAACAGCTGCACGAGTAGCGTTGAGGGCATCTTCAATACGGAGTTTCATTTCTTTCAACTCAGTTTCAGTTGCAGCTCCGACCTTGATAACTGCAACACCACCTGACAATTTTGCCAAGCGTTCTTGTAATTTTTCACGGTCAAACTCAGAAGTTGTGGTTTCGATTTGAGACTTGATAACCGCAACACGGTGAGAAATGGCTTCAGGATTTCCAGCACCTTCTACAATAACAGTGCTATCTTTGTCCACAGTTACTCTCGCTGCTTGACCAAGAGCTTCAATTGTCGCATCTTTCAACTCAAGACCAAGATCTTCTGTGATAACTGTTCCGCCTGTTAAAATAGCGATATCTTCAAGCATGGCTTTGCGACGGTCACCAAAACCGGGTGCCTTAACGGCTACTACGTTGAAGGTTCCACGAATCTTGTTCAAAACAAGAGTTGGAAGAGCCTCACCATCTACATCATCCGCAATAATCAAGAGTGGACGATTGCTTTGGAGAATACTTTCTAGGAGTGGCAAGATTTCTTGGATATTTGAAATCTTCTTATCGGTAATCAAAATGTATGGATTTTCAAGGTCAGCTACCATTTTTTCGCTATCTGTCACCATGTACTGTGAAAGATAACCACGGTCGAACTGCATTCCTTCCACAACTTCAAGCTCTGTTTCCATACCACGTGACTCTTCGATTGTGATAACACCATCTTTACCAACTTTTTCCATAGCTTCAGAAATGTATTCGCCTACTTTTTCGGAACGAGAAGACACGGCAGCAACCTGAGCAATAGCTTCTTTATTGGCAACTGGGATGGCGTTGTTTTTCAAAGCTTCAACGGCTGCGGCAACTGCTGTTTCAATCCCACGACGAATGCCGATTGGATTTGCACCTGCTGTGACATTTTTGATTCCTTCGCGGACAATTGCTTGGGTCAAGACTGTTGCAGTTGTCGTTCCGTCACCTGCGATATCATTGGTTTTTGAAGCTACTTCTGATACCAATTTGGCACCCATATTTTCAAAATGATCTTCTAATTCAATTTCTTTGGCAATGGTCACACCATCATTGGTAATCAAGGGTGAGCCAAATGATTTTTCCAACACAACGTTACGACCTTTTGGTCCCAAGGTTACTTTAACAGTGTCTGCAAGGATATCGACACCACGGACCATAGCTGAACGAGCATCAGATGAAAATTTAATTTCTTTTGACATACTTACTTTCTCCTTCTATTCTTCAATGATAGCTAAGATGTTAGCTTCTCCTACGATGATGTACTTTTCATCACCATCTTTTACATCAAGACCTGCGTGAGCTTCAACTAAGACACGGTCTCCAGCTTTAACACTTGGAGCAACCAAGTCACCGTTCAAGGCACGAACACCTTGTCCAGTAGCCACAACTTGGGCTGTTTTAGTTTTTTCTTGGGCTGAACCTGCAAGAACAAAACCTCCAACAGTTTGTTCTTTTTCTTCTACTTTTAAGACCACACGGTCCCCTAATGGTTTCAACATCTGATTTCCTCCATAATGAGATAGATAGTATTAGCACTCTTTATACCTGAGTGCTAATTCATAGTTCTATTGTATCACTTGGTCAGAAATAGTCAAGAAAAAAGTCTGACTTTCTGAGGATGAATAGATAAATTTCTTTATCCTAATTTTGCACTTTAATAATATAGAATTTTATAGAATTTTAATGAACTGGATTTATGGAATTAGTATTTTCGTTAATTCTTTTACAAAAAATACCGAAACTCTAAATCCTTATATTACGCATATATAAAAAACAACGATTACAAACCGTTGCTTTTTTACATACTATTAATATTTCAATCCTGGATTGAAAAATCCTAAAGCGACTCCTACAAGTGCAATAACTACCAATAGTAGCATTACCCAATTTGGAGAAACTTTCTTTTTAGCCATTAGCCACCAACATAGAACAATAAAACCTGCTGTTAAAAGACCTGGATAAACACCATCAATCTTTTCTTGTAAGTTTAAAAATGTTTCTCCATCTCCATTTTTCAGCTCTAGCGCCGTAGTGACAGATACCCAAGTTGCTGCAACAGCTCCTATGACCATACCACCAACAACACTAATTGATTTTCTTAGCGCCTGACCTTTAGGACCTACTAAAAATTCTACTGCTTTATCTCCAAGTTCATATCCTTTAAAATAAGCAAAACGCATTCCAAGATAGACTAATAGATTCCATGCAATAATATAGAATATTGCACCAGAAATATTTCCTCCTTTAGAAAGACCTAGAGCTATCCCCAAAAGAACAGGAATTAATGTTCCTACAATAAGTGAATCTCCAATACCTGCAATAGGCCCCATTAGACCAGCTCGCATTCCATTGATGGTTTCACTATCTACGGCATCTCCATTTGCACGCGCTTCTTCCAAACCAGCTGTTATCCCAACTACTAGAGAACCCAACTGTGGCTCAGTATTAAAGAATGCTGTGTATGTTTGCATAGCTTCTTTTTGTTCTTCCTTAGTATCATACATTTCTTCTACAATTGGAAGCATAGAAGTTAAATATCCAAAAGTTTGCATATGTTCTTGAGAAAAACATGTCAGATGTCCATAGAACCAGTGGTGAAATGATTTTGTCAATGTTTTTCTTGATATTTTTTTTCGACTCATTCTAAATATCCTCCTCTTCATCAAGTCCCATATCACTGACAACTGCTGTCGTACGGGCAGATTTAATAACTTCTAATTCATAATAAATTACTGCAAAAATTAATGACACAACACCACTTGCTACTAAGTTCAAGCCTAAAGATTTTGCTAACGTGAACCCGACAAAGAAAGGAATAAAGTCTGTTGTTTTTGTAACAATTTGTTTCAAAAGTATTGCAATACCCACACATGGAAGGAGTGCTCCTACAGTAAATAGAGACTTCATTACAAAACCATCCATCGGAAGATATACTTTCATAAGATCAACCATATCTGGTCCAAATTTTGTAATAATCATTGTTGGTAAGAAAGAAAAGATAAAATGTGAAATCCAAGGATATACCCAATCAACAGCATATAACTTCTTAAAATCACCTTTCTCTACAGCTTTCCATCCAATGTGTTGCCAAAGCAAGTTCATAGTAGCTGTACCATAGAATAAAACAGTTCCAATTGTTCCAACCGCGGCTCCAATTGGCGCTGCTGCTGCTGCAATCGCCACTTCACCTGAAATATTATTTGCATGAACAAATAGGATAGATAACGGAATTCCGATATAAGAAATTGCCCGTACATCGGCAGATACAGTTCCACCAGGTGTCACTAAGGCAATATATAATACCTGTAAAGCCACACCAACGATTACCCCTGTTGTTATATCTCCTAATATTAAACCTACAATTAAACCACCAACTAATGGACGCCCCAAAGTATAGTTACCAATACTGGATCCCCCCATACCTGGCATCGATGCTAAACTTGCAAACAATCCTAAAAGAGCTGCTTGAATCCAAGAAATTTCCATCATTTTGTCTCCTTATTTCATTATTAAAATCCAAATTTTGATTTAAAATCACTCCAATAGCCAATAGATACATCTGGTAATAATTGGAATCTAACTTTATATCCTGCTTTTTCAATTGCTTCTAGTGCAACTGCTTCCTCTTGAGTAATTGATTGATTATTTCCCAACTTGATAGCACCTGGTCTATCGTTAGCAGGTCCTACAATAATCTCTTTAACATCTCCTGGGATAAAGCCCTGGTCTACTAAAATTTCTTTCATATCAATTGGATTCTTAGTAATCAAAAAATATCTACTATCCGATTCTGTTACTTTAGATGATTTTTCTTTAAACGCTTCCTTTGTCCAAACAAATGTTTTTTTATCTGACGCACCTTTATAGGCCTGAATTAAAACCTTATTAGATGCAGCAGCGTCATTTACTGCAATTAATCCATCACATGGATGTTCTTTTGCCCATCTAGTGACTGTTTGTCCATGAATCATTCTATCGTCAATTCGTACAAATGTTACTACCATAATTTTTTATCCCTTTCCTTATATAACTAAATATCGTCTTCTTCATTAAGATTATCATCCGATCCGACTTCAAATTCCTGTAGAGCTGAGGATGATTCGTTTAATATCGTAGAAACAAGTTCACTTCCAGTCAGAATATCTTTCATCACCACTGCTGTAAGTGCCATTGTTAAGTTCATGCCTCCCAAAATAGTTGCATTCTCTAATTTTCCAAATTCTTCTAATACTGTTGCAACAGTTGTTAAAGGACTTCCCCCAACAATATCTGCTAAAACAAGAACCGAATCATTTTCATCCAGAGACGCAATAACATTCTTGACCTCTACAGAAAAAACTGCAAGACTTTCTCCATCTTTTAAGCCAATCGCTATGACATCATCTACCTTATCCGAAGCAAACATAGAAAGAGATGATTTCAATCCCTCTGCGAGTCCTCCATGACTGACTAATATCAAATACTTCATATTTCCCTCCTTTTATTGATTTCATTCTATCATCCTTATCTTCACTTTATAATTGTTAAATGTCACAAAAGTTTATTGATAAATGTCAATAAAAAAATGACAAATGTCAATAAAGACATCTGCCATGTTCGTATTATTTAAGAAATAATAATCTTGATATCTATTTAAGGGTTCCTATATCTAGTTCTTTTTGTAACTTAATAAGACTACCTTCAATATCCGTGTTATTTTCATCCATAGATAATGCTTCTAATCTTTCTTCTATTCCAACCAATGATTTTGAATCTATTCCTTTTGAAATAGTTGTAATTGAATTTTTCATTATATAATCCAGCGAAGTAGTCGTTAAGGCATTTTGACCAATCATTCCTTTCTTCATCAACTCTTCACTCTTCAAACTAGTTACTACCTCTGGTAACACTGAGCTTCCTTGACCCTTGTTAAATAAATTTTGTTGAATTTCACGATTATTTGTTAAAAATTCTATAAACGATACGGCAAGTTTTGAATTGCGAGCACGCGAAGAAACCACGTATAAGGAAGTATCTGTTACAGTAGAACGAATGTCTTCCTTAGTAGTTGGCAATGAAATACATGTCCAGTTAAAATTTGTATATTTGGCCACGTGATAAGGAAAAGGTTTATATGTACGATATTGTGCCAAACTCATTGGATAAAAGGCCACATGTCCTTCATCAAAATCTTTATAGGTTACTTTGTAGCGTCCGTTTAATTGATTCAATCCCCTTATATAGGATAAAGCATCCTTCATTTCTGACGAATCTATACGAGGAATCCCACTCTCAGAAATAGTAACTCCAAAGGCTGCTAGAGATTCTTTCCAACTATATCCTGTTATCCCAAATTGATCAACGATTCCATCTCCATCGGTATCTTTTGTAATTTTTTTACTAATCTCATATAGATCTTTCAGTGTCCACCCTACTTTAGGAATTTCAATGCCCTCTCTTAAAAGTAAATCTTGATTTACACACATCAACATGGGATTGCTTTCATATGGAAGACCGTATAAATCATCTCCGTATTTTGCTGCCTGCAAAGATACATCATAGAAATTAGAGGCATCTTCTTGAGACAGATAGGAATTTAGGTTTTTTAAAATACCTTTTGATGCAAATAAAGATAATTGGTCGCTTGATAATAGAAATACATCCGGTTCAGAACCTTTTAAAATTTGACTTGAAATCCAATTAGAATACTCCTCCTTAGGAATACCTGAATCATATACAATTTTAACCCCTTGATGAAGCTCTTCAAATTTCTTAATAGCCTCATCTAGTACATAGCTGTTATTTCCTGTAGGAATTCCCCAACTAGAATCAGAATAAAAACCCAGTCTAATAATCTTTATCTGCTTGTTTTCCCAAATAAGAAATAAACTCAAGCAACTTAACACAAACAGTATCGCTAGAAACAATTGCTTTACTTTCATTTATCCATTTCCTTCGAAAAATTCTTTTGTGTCACACCTGTTTGTACAGCCCATATGGCTAACTGTGTCCTATCTCTCAAATTTAGTTTTGAAAGAATGATAGAAAGGTAATTGCGCACTGTTCCCTCGGATAAAAAAAGATTACTGGCAATTTCCTTATTTGATTCTCCAAATGCCACTTGCTGAATAATTTTCCATTCTGTCAGTGATATATTTTCAATATTCTCTTCCTTCACAGTAATAGAAAAATTGGTCTGTGCCATCTGCGAGAACAATTGAAATACCTTACTAGCTATATTAGGATTAATCATAGCTCCACCTTTATACACTGTCTGAATGGCTTGGTATAACTCGTCTGTTGAAACTCCTTTTAATAAATAGCCAGATGCACCATATTTTAAAGCACTAAAAATAAATTCGTCGTCATCAAATGTTGTTAAGATTATAATTTTTATATTTGGAAAACGTTTTTTGATTTCTTTTGTAGCCAATACTCCGTCCATTCTGGGCATTCTAATATCCATTAAAATTATATCCGGTTTTACAGTCATGATGTTGTCCATAGCTTCAATACCATCACCAACGACGGATACAACATCAATATCAGCATATACTGATAAAATGATCTGCAAGGACTCTCTAATTAACGCCTGATCATCTGCAATCATTACCTTTATCATATACTTCACCTCCTATTTTTGGAAAAACTATTTTAGTGTAAAATCCTTCCCTATTTTCAAAATGAATAGAACCACCTAAAATAGAAACTCGCTCTCTCATTTGTTTCAAGCCATACCCAATTTGTAAGTCGTCAAAACCTATTCCATTATCTTGCAAAACTATTATGTTGTTATCCTCACTCATAAAATGAATGCTCATTTTACTAGCATGTCCATGACGAACAGAATTTGTCATAGATTCTTGTATAATCCTAAAAATAGTATCTTCCTGCATCACATCTAAATCAATATTTCCCCATTCATATTTTAGATCGACAGAGAGTTTAGATAGAGACTCATACTCACTAATCATTAATATTAGAGCATCTTTTAAACCATTATTTTGCAAAGCTCCTGGTCTTAGTCTATGTAATGATCCCCTAACATCTTTTATCCCCTCTCTAACTGCATTTGAAACATTTTTCAACTGTTCTTTAGCACGAATAGGATGAACATCAATTAGTACAGAAACAGCATCAATCCCTGCTGAAATCCCTGTCAATGCATGTCCTAGAGTATCATGAATTTCCCGAGCAATTCTTTTCCTTTCTCGATCTTCAGCGATTTTCTCTGATAATGATATGTAATGATTCAATTCAGTGTTGACTCTAGATAACATTTTAAGTTCTTCCTCAATATTATGGTGTTCTTTAATCACGTATAGGATATAAGACAATAAAGAGATGATGAAAATAATAACGTTTAATGACGTCAATGCATTTTCTAAAAATAACACTACACCTCGTATGGACGATGGGTAAAATTGGATATAGGTAGAAAGAGATGGAACTTTTATAAATAGTGACAAGATTTCATAGTCTGTTAAAAGTAATATTAAAAAACTCAAGAAAATAAAAATAATCCAGGAACGTTTACTATCAGAGTCTTGAAACTCTCTTGAACTATAGAATATATCAGCAAAAACTAATAATATTATTCCATTGTATGACAGATTTTGTGACCATATAACACCAATCATTAATACTATTTCAAACAAATTCCATTTTGAAAAAATTGGCCATTTTTTCTCAGTTGAGTACATTTTATAGGTAGATATAAAAATAATACCGACGAAAAAAATAATTGAATACCAAAAAATCTGGTCAGGTGATTTTGAAATATTATTTAATTCTCCCAATAAGAGTATCATCTGTCCCTTTGAAATTACATAGTTTGTAATCTGTATATACAAAGCTCCATTGTATATAATGGTTAGAAAATTAATTAATAAAAGCAAAATTATAGAATACTGGACACCTTTTACCTGTTTCATTACTGCCACCCATTAATATCAAACTGAATTATATTATTTTTATCAACAAATTGTACAGGTATAGTATATAATTCTTCAACTTCTTCTTTTTTTACTAATAAATCTATTGTTTCCGATACTTTTCTACCCATATGAGATGGAAATTGAGCAACCGTTCCCGTAACTTCATCTGTTGTAGCTAATAAATGCTTCATATCTGGTGAACCATCTATTCCGTAAATAAGTTTTTTTGAAGTTACTTTCAATTCTTTAATTGCTGCTAAAGCTCCTATAGCTGCTCTATCATTTAAAGCCACTATAGCATCAAATTGTAAACCTTCAGATAAGGCATCACCTACAGTAGTCATAGCATACTCTGTTTGACCAACTGTTTCTCTTTCTGAGATAATTTGATAATGTTCTTCTGATTTTATTGTATCCAAAAAACCAGTTATTCTCTGATTAGCTGATAAAGCATCTTTGTGCGTTAACAAAAGAATATGAGCATTTGAGGTACGTTTCATCAAATCCTTGGCAATTAATATCCCAGCATGGTAATTATCAGAAACTATGCTCGTATCAACTTTTATATTATTCAACTGACTATCTACTGCTATAACTCTAATTCCAAAATTCTTTGCCCTACTTAACGCTTCTACAATTTGCTCGCTATCACTCTTAACCGGATTAATAACAATAACATTCACTCGCTTCTCTATAAACTCATCAATTTGTTTACTCTGTTTTTCTTCACTCATCTCTGCATCCCGAGTATACAATATCTGACCTTCTGAATCAGAATAGCGTTGAATCTCATTATGTAAATGTCTATAAAATTCACTATTCATCGTCATATAAGTCGCTCCAACTTTTATTTGTCCCGGAATAGGATCTGTCTGACTCACATGAGTATAAATCGCAAAAACAAATACGACTACTGTACAAAATATAATTTTGACGATTGTTCTTGTATATTCTCTACTCATTCCAACCTCCAAAAAGTTTCAACTAGTTCATTGTAACACATTTAGACAGTATAAAAAAGCCTGAGAGCAACTCAGACTTTTCAATGTTTAAAATGGTAATTCTTCCTCTTCCAAGACCAAGTCCGCCAAATCTTGGCCTGCATTATTTTCACGCATGGCACGTTGGGCACGACTTTCCAAGAGTTGGAATCCTGAGACAAGTACTTCAGACACATAGTTCATTTGACCATTTTTCTCAAAACGACGTGTACGCAATTCCCCATCCACTGAAATGAGACTACCTTTAGTTGCGTAGCTGGCCAAGCTTTCTGCTAGTCTGCCCCATAGGACCATATTGACAAAATCTGCTTCACGTTCACCGTTTTGGTCTTTGTAACGACGGTTCACAGCGATAGTTGCTCGCGCTACTGACTTGTCATTGCTGGTTTTGTGCAATTCTGGTGTAGACGTCAAACGTCCAATCATGATAACTTTATTATACATATTTTCTTCCTCCTACTTATCTATTCGCAGGAAATCAAAAAAAGTTACAGAAATTTGTAACTTTTCGAGGAATTTTTTTACTTTTTATGAACCATAAAACCTGTCGCCTGTTGATTTGCCATAATGGTCATATCTGTAATCTGCACACGACGAGGTTGACTGGTCACATAGACTACTGTGTCTGCAATATCCTGAGCTTGCAAGGCTTCGATTCCTTGGTAAACGGACGCAGCCCGCTCTTTATCACCGTGAAAACGCACTGTAGAAAAATCTGTTTCGACAATTCCAGGCTGAATGGTTGTCACCTTGATATCCGTTGCGATGGTATCAATTCGCAGCCCATCTGAAAAGGTCTTAACCGCTGCCTTGGTGGCTGAGTAAACAGCTGCACCAGCATAGGCGTAGATTCCTGCGGTTGACCCCATGTTGATGATATGTCCTTGATTGGCTTTTACCATTGCTGGCAAGAAAGAGCGAGTAACTGCCATCAAACCTTTGACATTGGTATCCAGCATGGTCAACATATCCAACTCTTCATAGTCTTGATAGGGAGCCAAGCCAAGAGCCAGACCGGCATTGTTGACCAGAATATCAATCTTCCCTATCGTTTCTATAATATCAGAGCAGACAGCCTTTACCATGTTCATATCCGTGACATCTAGCGGAAAAGCCCAAACTGTTTGATTTGGGAAGGTCTCTGCAAACTCCGACTTGAGGGTTTCTAGTCTGTCTATCCGTCGTCCAGTTAGAACGACATTCTCACCCTGCTCCAGATAAGCACGCGCAATCGCTTCACCAATTCCTGATGTCGCCCCTGTAATCACTACATTTTTTGCCATCTTATTTCCTTCTATCTGGTCTATCAGATATTAACAACTTCTTAGGCAGTCCAGTGTTTAGCTGGATCAAATGGAGTTCCAACAACTTGGTCTTCTGATAATTCAATAATACCACGTTTTTGCGGAGCATTTGGCAGATGCAATTCACGAGGACTGCACATCATGCCAAAACTCTTTTCACCACGAAGTTCGCCTGGGAAAATAAGATTGCCTTTGGGCATCATAGCTCCAGGAAGAGCCACAATGGTTTTCAACCCAAGACGCGCATTAGGAGCCCCTGCAACGATTTGCACTGTCTTGTCACTTGCGACTGCAACTTGGCAGATGTTGAGGTGATCACTATCTGGATGAGCTACCATCTCGACAATTTCACCGACAACAAACTTAGGTTCTTTGTCATTGACAATTTCTTCCACAAAGCCTTCCGCCTGCAACTCTTGGTTCAAACGAGCGACTTGATCATCTGTCAAAAAGACTTGACCGCGCTCTGCAATTTCAAATAAACTTGAAACTTCGAAAATATTCCACGCCACTGTTTCTCCATTTTCTTTGAGGAAAACACGGGCTACCTTTCCTTTGCGCTCCACATCCAGTTTGGCAGCTCCACTGTTTTTCACGATGACCATAAGGACATCACCGACATGTTCTTTGTTATATGTAAAAATCATTGTTTCTCTTTTCTCCTATTTCAGTCCTGCTAAAAAGTCGTTAATTTGTTGCTTACTTTTACGGTCGCGATTAACAAAACGACCGATTTCCTTGTCCTTTTCTAAAACAACAAGGCTAGGGATTCCATAAACATCCCAGAGTTTGGCCAAATCCATATACTGATCTCGCTCCACTCGAATAAAGGTGAACTCTGGATTGGTCTCCTCAATTTCTGGCAAGGCAGGATAAATATAACGACAATCGCCACACCAGTCCGCCACAAAAAGAAAGACTTTCTTGCCATCTTTTTCTACTAAAGATGCTAATTCTTCTAAACTTGCTGGTTGTATCATAAGACTTCCTCCTCATAGACCAGGTCTTCATTTTCATAGACAAAGGTATAATGACGGCCATCTTCAAAAATGATGCCACCAACCAAGCTCTCCAGACTGCTTTCATAAACTTGAACATAGAGGGTCGCAATTTCCCCCATGTCTGAAAAATGGTCTCGCACAATCGCTGTCAACTCTTCCTGAGTCTTCATGAGCTTACGGTCATCTGCAACTTTTTTCGTAGCAAGGGCAAGGCTTCCAATACCAAGCAGAGCCAAGCCTGCTATCCACATTTTTTTAGCTTTCATACCATTCATTTTAACACAAAAAAGGCTTCAGGACAAATGAGGAAGCAACAGAAAAGCAAGTAAAAAGCCTCTTCCTTGCATGAAAAGGACTTTTTATTCTTATTGCCAAACGCCTGAGTTGCCAACGTAATAGCCATCTGGTGTGTAGGTATTGCGAAGCATCTTACCTGATGAAGCTAGATAATACCATTTGCCATTATCTTTGACCCAATCATTCGCTAGCATGGCACCAGAAGAACTTACATAATACCATTCTCCCTTGTCATAAACCCAAGTGTTTGCTTTCATGGCTCCTGAGCAATTAAAGGTTCAAAAAGCTGTCCAATATCATTCATTTTTTTAAAAACATTTGACACTACATCATCCACGCTGTAGGACATAGATACATCAAACGTAAGAGCCAAAATATCGAAAAATATACAACTTTTAAAGGCAACATTTCATTTTTTAAAGTCTAACAACCATAGAACTGAAATCAGAGCAAGGCATCAATTTCCTACTCTTAGTACGCCTATTTTGATGATTGAAGTGAAGATTTTTTTATTTAACGTAGACAATCCCCAATTTCCCAAAAGCCACATCTCCACGGATAATCAAGGTTTTACTTGTTGGGGCTAGAGAAGTATCTGCCTTGGCTACACCACAGAAAGTTTCCACCTTCAAATCAACTCTCCAATGTTGGGGAACATAGATAACTGCCTTTCCAAAACCAACTTCTACTTTCAGGGTTGCAGTATCTCCTAAAATCTCTGCATTGTCGTAATATATCTTGGCATTGCCAAAACCAACTTCTACTTGATCCTCTACCAATTCTTGATTTTGCTTGTAGAAAGTCCCAGTCCCAAAAGCAACTTCCTTATCTGTAAGAATGTTTTTTTCACCATCATACCACCATTTTTTTCCATTCCAAGTTCTGTTAGAATGAGTGAGTGCGCTGACACCCATTACGATTAAAATACTAGCTAAAATAAGCGAAATAGGAGATAGCTGAATCCAATCATAAAAAAGATTCACTATATTTAATGCTGTTAATGCTAAAAAAGTGGCACTTGTCCAATGATGCCTAAGGGAAGATTCTATTGCCTTATACAATAGAAAAGCGATAAAGACAAAAGGAGAATACTTAGTCTCCAAAGATGGAACACCATAATGTCCCTGTAATAAAATCCATGCTGCCAATACTAGCAACACAATACCAAATGCTTTCTTTTTCATGTTCTTACCTCATGTTTCTTAGATTTTCTTTTAGGAGGGATTGGTAATGTCGTGAGACATGAACCTCCTTGTGGGTCTGATAAAAGGAAATGGTGCCCGTTCCTGAAAAGGACTTGTCCACCGAGTAAACCTGACGGATATTAGCAATAGTTGACTTGGATACCCGACTAAAATAGCGAGGAAGGATAGACTCTAACTCATAGAGTTTGAGCCGAACTTCGTAGGCATCTTTCTGGGTATGGGCATAAATCTTGCTACCTTCTGTCTCAAAGAAGAGAATTTCCGATAAGTCCAGATAATATTCACCTGTTCCCTTGTAAAAAATCAACCGAGGAGACTTGGACTCTTGCAAGAGCCGCTGTAAATCCGCAATCTCATCTGTCAAAGCCGCTGCCTTGATGACAATTTCAGTTTCCTCTAAATTGCTGTCAATTTCGATTCGTAACTTCATTCCATCTCCTTTCTGACTCTACTATATCAAAGGAAAAATAAGAAAACAAGAGCAAAAAAGCAAGTGGTTACTTTAGACCCGTAAGTGGTTGTAAGGTTACCTTAACTTGCAGGTCAACATAGAAAGAAAAGCACACCCCACACAAGAGCACAAATATAACCAACTACTACATCCTTGGGAAAATGCACTCCACCTAAGACTCTCACTAGACCGAGGAGGGCTGAAAAGACCAACAAGATCCCCCCTACAGATAAACTAGCATGTAAGCAAGCCATGGAGATAATGGTTGCTGAAAAGACATGACGACTAGGCATAGACTGACCAGGACTATCTCTGTCAAGCAAGGGTTTAATAGCCCATTCCTCATAAGGCCTAGGGGCATTGATTTTCTTACGGAGAAGGGACAAAATCACAAAACCTGATGCAGGGATAAACAAATAGATTCCGACCTGTTTCCCAAGTCCTTCTTGGAGATAGGTAATTGCTAACAAGGTTAGATAAATCATAGGCATAACCACCGTCATGAACCGATTGAAAGTTCTTAACAAGCTCAGAAGAAAGGGCTTATTTTCAATGTTACCAGCAATGTGGTCATACCATTCTTGATAATTTTTCATATATTTTCTCATCACTTACTCAAATTTTGCTTGCAGGGAAGCACTTGTCTTCTAGTATAGTGCAGAAAAAGAAGGCCGTCAAGCCTTCTTTCGATTTATTATTCTGCTTCGTCTTCTGTAAATTGACTGTTGTAGAGATCAGCGTAGAAACCAGCTTGCGCCATCAGCTCATCATGATTTCCTTGCTCGATGATATTGCCATCTTTCATGACAAGGATCAAGTCAGCATTTCGGATAGTTGACAAGCGGTGGGCGATGACAAAGGAAGTTCTTCCCTCCATCAAACGATCCATGGCTTTCTGAATCAATTCCTCTGTACGGGTATCAACAGAAGAAGTCGCCTCATCTAGGATTAGGAGTGGCGCATCTTTCAGCAAAGCACGAGCGATAGTCAAGAGTTGTTTTTGTCCGACAGACAAGGTCACTGTGTCGTCCAAGACTGTATCGTAACCATCTGGTAGGGTCATAATAAAGTGGTGAATCCCTACAGCCTTGCTGGCTTCAATCACGCGCTCATCACTAATCCCCTCTTGGTTATAGATGAGATTATCTCGGATAGTACCTTCAAAGAGCCAAGTATCCTGCAAGACCATTGAAAAGGCATCGTGTACTTCCGATCGCTTCATATCCTTGGTATCCACACCATCGATACGGATACTCCCCTTATCAATCTCATAAAACTTCATCAAAAGATTGACAATGGTTGTCTTACCAGCTCCAGTCGGTCCGACAATGGCAACCTTTTGCCCTGCATGAGCGGTCGCAGAAAAGTCATGGATGATAGTTCTCTCTGGTGTGTAACCAAAGGAAACTCGATCAAAGACCACTTGACCTTTCATATCGCTCAATTGTCTTTCTTTATGGGATTCGTCTCCCATTTCCTCTTCAGCTAGAAATTCGAAGACACGTCCCATGGCTGCACTAGCCTGCTGCAAACTAGTAATCCCTTGGGCGATTTGTGAAAGAGGCTGAGAAAAGATACGAACGTAGGCCATAAAGGCAACGATAATCCCGATACTAATCTGTCCATTCAGAGCCAAGGCTGCACCAACGATAATCACCAAGGCATAACTAAAGTTCCCAATAAACATCATAATCGGCATCATAATCCCTGAAATAAACTGAGATTTCCAGATACTGTCATACAGACGATTGTTTAATTTCGCAAACTCTTCTTTCGTACTCTCGATGGCATTGTAACTGGTCACCACATTATGGCCAGAGTACATTTCCTCCACATAGCCATTGACAGCTGCCAAATCTTGTTGCTGACTCCTAAAAAAGCCCTGTGATTTGCTCATAAAAATGGACACGAAAACAAAACCAATAAGAGTTGACACAACCGTCACCAAGGCTAAAATCCAGTTCATCCCAAACATGGTTACCAATACTGCTACGACCAGTAAACTAGATGAAAGAACTGTTCCTAGACTTTGATTGAGGGACTGGGCTGCAGTGTCAACATCATTGGTTACACGAGACAAGGTATCCCCCTGAGAGTGTCCATCAAAATATCTCAATGGTAGGCGATTGATTTTCTCTGCAATAGCTCTTCTCAAACGCTCTGAAAAACGTTGAATGGCTGTTGTAAACAGAAAGGCCTGTAAATAATTTGATAGAAGTCCGATCACATAAATCACGGCCAAAAAACCACCAATGGTTGCAACCGCCGCGACATCCACACTTGTTTCCAGACCACTGGCAATAATATTAGTCATTTCCTTAATACGGGTTGGACCATATACAGTAATGATATTGGATAAGATTGTTGCTAGAAAGGCGATTAGAAGGGCAAACTGGAGACCTGCAAGATAGGGTTTACTCTGTTTCCAGAGAGACATTTTCTTATTTTCCATGTTCCAATTCCTCCTTCGATAGTTGTGAATAGGCAATTTCTTGGTAAACTTCGTTGGTAGCTAGAAGTTCCTTGTGGGTGCCTTGTCCCACGACTTTTCCTTGATCCAAGACCAAAATCAAATCAGCATCCATAATTGTAGAAATTCGCTGAGCGACGATAAGCTTGGTCATAGATTTTGTTTTCTCTACTAGCTCTTGGCGTAGGACACGGTCTGTCTTGTAGTCCAAGGCTGAGAAGGAGTCATCAAAGATGAGGATTTCTGGTTTCCGAGCCAAGGCACGCGCAATTGCCAGACGCTGTCTTTGACCACCTGAGAAGTTGGTTCCTCCTTGGGCCACTTCTGATGCTAAGCCCGCTTCCTTGTCTTCGATAAAGTTCTTAGACTGGGCCAATTCCAAGGCTTGCCACATAGCTTGCTCACTAAGTGGTGTTTCTTGACTCTGTCCAAAGTCCAAATTGCCCTTAACATCACCTGAAAAGAGAACAGCTTTTTGTGGAATATAACCAACCTTGTTGCGCAAATCATTCAAGTCATAGTCTTGAACATTGACACCGTCCACCAGAATTTCTCCTTCTGACACGTCGTAGAAACGTGGAATCAGATTGACCAGAGTTGATTTACCAGAACCTGTTGACCCAATAAAGGCCACTGTTTGACCAACTTCTGCTCTAAAGCTAACATGCTCAATAACCGCCTCCGAATTTGCCGCATAGCGGAAGGTCACATCCTTAAACTCGACCTGACCTTTGAGGTTTTCATCAGCCAGCTGCACTTGAGCAGGGTTTTGGATAGAAGAATGCAAATCTAAAACTTGATTAATCCGCTTAGCAGAGACCATAGTTCGGGGAAGAACGATGAAGAGTGCTCCCATGAGAAGGAAGCCCATGACAACCTGCATAGCATAAGACATGAAAACAATCATGTCACTAAAGAGAGGCAGACGCGCTATTGGAGCAGCGTCGTTAATCACATAGGCCCCAATCCAGTAAATCGCCACACTCAAACCACTTGAAATCCCCATCATGATAGGGTTCAAAATAGCCATAAGACGGTTGACAAACAAATTCAAGCGTGTCAATTCATCATTTGCTGCTGCAAATTTTTCATCTTGGTACTTTTCAGCATTGTAGGCACGAACAACGCGAATACCTGTTAAACTTTCACGAGTGATACTGTTCAGTTTATCAGTCAGACTTTGAATCAAGGACTGTTTTGGGAAGGCTAGCGTCATCAAAACGGTCGTCATCAAAACATTGACAATCACTGCCACAAGTACGGCCCAGAGCCAGTATTCTGAATGACCTAAAATCTTCCCGATAGCCCAGATAGCCATAATCGGACCACGAGTAACTACTTGCAAGCCCATAGTAATCAACATCTGAACCTGAGTAATATCATTGGTAGTACGAGTTAGAAGACTGGGAATAGAGAATTTCTTAATCTCTGTCTGCGAGTAGTCTAAAACTCGGTTAAAAATATCACTTCTCAGCCTACTAGTATAAGAAGCAGCTACTCTGGACGCAAAAAATCCAACTGCAACTGCGGACAAGAAGGCAAGAAAGGACATTCCAACCATCATGCTTGCTGGCTGCCATAACTCATCTAAGTTGGTACCCTGAGTTCCCAGTAAATCCGTAATTTTCGAGATATAGGTCGGCACTTCCAACTCCAAATAGACCGAAAAGCAGGTAAAGAGAATGGCTAGTAAAATCATCCCCCATTCTTTTCTACTAATTCGTTTGGCTAATTTCTTCATTCTCTCCTCCTATTCCCTTGATATTTTCCTGTAGTTGACCGAGAACTTTCTCAAAAATCAGTAATTCACCTTCATCAATGTCTTCCATCAACTGCTTGTCAATTCGTTCAAAAAAGGCCTTAACCTGTTGCATCTGCGAACGTGCTTTGTCCGTCAAACGAACAAATTTTGCCCGCTTATCGCTAGGACTCGCCTCCAATTCCACCAAACCATTTTGCACCATACGCTTAACTAGATTACTAGCAACAGACTTGGTAATATTGAGTTCCTGCTCGATATCTTTAATCAAGACCAAGTCTTGGTTTTTCTCACGATTATCCAAAAAACGCACAACCTGACCTTGAGGCCCACCCATAAATTCAATACCACAACGTTTGGCTTCCTTTTGCACCATGAGATGAATCTGATGACCAAAACGCTTAAAAACTAACATCGGTTTATCCATGATTGCTCCTTTCTAACCCTTGTATTTAGTTCTCCTAGAAACTAAATAAGTTTTCATGAGAACTATTTTACCATTTTCAGAAAAGATGTCAAGAAAAAAGTTTTCATGAGAACTATTTTCTTGATGCAAAAAATCCCAAGTGATTTTTTCACTTAGGATCATGTTCGCTAGGTTAAATTAGAACCCGTCTACGTTTGTGTAGATTTTTTGTACGTCTTCGTCGTCTTCAAGAACGCTGTAAAGTTTTTCAAAGGTTTCAAGGTCATCCCCTGACAATTCTACTTCTGACTGAGGAATCATTTCCAATTCAGTCACTTGGAATTCTTCGATACCTGACTCACGAAGGGCAACGATAGCCTTATGAAGGTCTGTTGGAGCTGTGTAAACAGTGATTGTTCCTTCTTCTGCTTCTACATCGTCCACATCAACATCCGCTTCGAGCAACTGCTCAAAGACTGCGTCCGCATCTTCACCTGCAAATACGATAACTCCCTTGTTGTCAAAGAGGTAAGAAACAGAACCTGAAGCACCCATGTTTCCGCCGTTTTTACCAAAGGCTGCACGGACATTAGCCGCTGTACGGTTAACGTTTGAAGTCAAAGTATCCACGATCAACATAGAACCATTTGGTCCAAAACCTTCGTAACGTCCTTCTGTAAAGGTTTCGTCTGTGTTTCCTTTAGCCTTGTCCAAAGCTTTATCGATAACGTGTTTTGGCACTTGGGCTTGTTTAGCACGGTCGATAACGAATTTCAAGGCTGAGTTTGATTCTGGATCCGGATCACCTTTTTTAGCTGCTACATAGATTTCTACACCAAATTTTGCATATACTTTAGAGTTAGCTCCATCTTTAGCCGTTTTCTTGGCTACGATATTGGCCCATTTACGTCCCATTAGGAATCTCCTTTTTTCACATTTTAATCTTTCTTATTATAACACAAGTTTTTTCGATTTTCACTAGAGGAAAGAGATTTTATTAGCAAATACAGCTAGGAGAGCACTTTGGTTGCCAATATTTCCTTTCCATCCTTATCAACATTCAAAAAACAAACTAGACCATTATCTGTAAATAGAAAGTTTCTGCCAAGTTTGACAAAGTCCGCTCAAGCTACTGTTTTGAGGTTGTAGATATAAGCGACAAAAACAATCATACTACACCTTTTGTTGACAGTCTACTCCAGACATATCATAGTTCAAGTAAATACTTTGAAATTCAACAGTTCTTATAGGCGCTATTGCATTCTAAGAAGTCAATAGAAGAGCTTCTAAACAAAACTATAATTTATGTGTTCCTGAAACAGAAATTTATGTTCTTTTTGATTTTACATAATACTGAAGTTAGACTAGTACAACGGCACTTCTAAAACAAGTAAAAGGTAGCTAATTCCCTGTATAGCAAGGAGTTTCACTACCCTTTTTACTTTTTCTTACAGCTACGGTTTGATAGACTCATTTTAACATCACGAGCCTAATCATTTTCTACCTTATCCTCTACCTGAGGATAAAGAGTCGTTCCCCAAATAGAAATCGTCCGCTTACGGACTAGCGGCAAATCGGTTTTTTCATAAACCGTACGCCACCATTCCCAGGCAAGTCCGGTACACTCTCTAATTTTGACAGAGAGATTGCGAACATTCCCTTTTAAAGGAATACTAGTGGTAAAATGAGCCGTCAAATCCTGCCCATTTCTGTCCCAAGCCTTAGGAGTCAAGACTTCCTTACCTTGATAATCATAGGATAATTCATCCCAAGTAATGTAATATTGAGCAACATAGGCACCACTATGATCCAAGAGTAAATCTCCGTTTCTGTAGGCTGTCACCTTAGTTTCAACATAGTCTGTACTGTTTTGAAAGGTCGCAACTACATTGTCCCGTAAAAAAGAAGTTGTATAGGAAATCGGCAAACCTGGATGATCGGCTGTAAAGCGACTGCCTTCTTGAATCAAGTCCTCTACCATATCCACCTTGCCTGTTACAACTCGGGCACCCGAACTTGGGTCGCCCCCTAAAATAACCGCCTTCACTTCTGTATTGTCCAAAATCTGCTTCCACTCTGTCTGAGGAGCTACCTTGACTCCTTTTATCAAAGCTTCAAAAGCAGCCTCTACTTCATCACTCTTACTCGTAGTTTCCAACTTGAGATAGACCTGACGCCCGTAAGCAACACTCGAAATATAGACCAAAGGACGATCGGCAGAAATTCCTCTCTGCCTTAAATCCTCTACCGTTACAGTATCTTGAAACACATCTCCTGGATTTTTAACAGCATCTACGCTGACTGTATAATAAATCTGCTTAAAATTAACAATCTGAATCTGCTTTTCGCCCGAGTGGACAGAGTTAAAATCAATATCAAGAGAATTCCCTGTCTTTTCAAAGTCAGAACCAAACTTGACCTTGAGTTGTTCCATGCTGTGAGCCGTGATTTTTTCATACTGCATTCTAGCTGGGACATTATTGACCTGACCATAATCTTGATGCCACTTGGCCAACAAATCATTTACCGCTCCGCGAACACTTGAATTGCTAGGGTCTTCTACTTGGAGAAAGCTATCAATACTTGCCAAACCAGGCAAATCAATACTATAAGTCATCGGGGCACGATCGACCGCAAGAAGAGTGGGATTATTCTCTAACAAGGTCTCATCCACTACGAGAAGGGCTCCTGGATAGAGGCGACTATCGTTGGTAGCCGTCACGGAAATATCACTTGTGTTTGTCGACAGGCTCCGCTTCTTTCTTTCGATAACAACAAACTCATCGGGTAACTGATTCCCCTCTTTGATGAAACGATTTTCAATACTCTCTCCCTGATGGGTCAAGAGTTTCTTTTTATCGTAATCCATAGCTAGTATAAAGTCATTTACTGCTTTATTTGTCATCTTCTACCTCCTAATAAGTTCCTGGATTGAGTTGCATAAACTCAGACTTGTTCAGCGAAATCAGCCGTGGTTGGACTAAATGATCCAAAATTTCCTCGTACAATTCTTCTGAGACATTACGTCGCCGTCTGGCTAGATAAGAAGTCGGAATGACCGTATTATCCAACATAAATACCTTATCTAAGTCAATCAAGGTTGGTCTTGTAAAAGGATTACGAGCTAGATCCGGCTCTTCTATCATAAAGTTCTTGACCAAACGTCTGGTCAAGAGAGCTGGTTTGAAGGTCTGATTTTTAACCAACTCTTTGTTTTTAGTCATGCTGTTGTCAATACAAATATACATATGATTCTTCACAGCCAAATCGCTACTAATACTTGGAAAAGGCAAATAAAGAGCCACAACATCTCCTCTCTTAATCAAGCAAGAGCACCCCCTTTTCTCCTAATGTAACATAGACAGGATTGACCAAGTCTTCTGATTGGCTCAGAATTTCCAAAGTTTGAGTTTGGCGCCCTGTCAATTTAGTAGCATCTTGTCTCTTCAATACAAAATGCTTGTCGCCAATTACCTTGACACTATAATCCTTCTCCAAAGCTGACTGGTAAATCCACATCAGATATTGTCTGTCCTGAGAACTCAAGAGAGAAGGATGTCCAAGTCTCCCTACAGACTGATAAAAATCAAAAACAGGAGCCAAAGCCTGCCAATCTGACTGGCTAGTTGTCAAGGCTAAAAAAAGGGCTTTGCGAGCTGATACTTCTTGGTTAGCCTTGAGAGTTACTTTTCCCTCCAAGTTTTTTAGAAAGTGGGAAACTCCAGAAAGCAAATCTTTCTCTAACTGCGAGAAATAAAAACCTTGCCTTCCCAGACATAAGTCTTTCAAGTCGCTTTCTCTAGCAAATAAGAGTTCAAACAGTTGATAATAAAAGAAAAATATCTGGCACTGAGTCGCGCTCATCTTTTCCTTATCGGCTTCTTTTTTTAACCAGAGCAAGGGCAATAGGTAGCTGGATTGATACATTTCCTCCACCTCCTACTCTTTTTTCTCTGGAGCATCTGCACTAGCTGCCACTTCTTTTGACTGGATACTTTCCCACTGGTTGATTTCCTCTGAGATAAGACCTTCGCATGTCTTGACAAATAGGGCAAAAGCCTTGGTCTTTCCTGCATATTTCTCCGTTTGGCATTGATAGAGGAATTTTTCCCTTTCCAGGAGTTGCGCAGTTTTTTGGTAAGAAATCCAGTGTTCCTTGGCATTATACAAATTGAGAATCCCCTCACACAGCAAGCCTAGACTGGACAAGGCAACTGAAATCAAACGATAGCGATCACCTGGCATAGGAATAGCACAAAAGACAGCTATGAGAAAACCTGCCACGATTTCTGTTATTTTTAATACCTTATAGCGTCTACGATGTTGAACGCTTTTCTTTAAAAAATGAGCTATCTGTACATCCAATCGCTCTGTCAGGTACATTTCTTCTGGCGTCATGTTCGTAATCCCTTTCATTTACTTTGATAATCATAGTATAACATATTTGAATATCAAAGTATAGTAAAAACTGAACTATAGCTTATTATAAAATCAAAATATGAAATGTTTATGAAATAAGGGAAAAATATCACAAAAAGGATGGAACAAAAAGTTTCAAAATGATAAAAACGCATAATACCTTGCCTTAAAAAACTTGATATTATGCGTTTTATCAGAGAAAGATTTTCTGAATGTTCACCTCAAATTGAGTTTTTCCAACATTCTATCAATCACTATTCTAGCTGGCTTCTGACTAGTCTAGGCTTTGCTTATCTTACTTATCTTAACTGAGCAAGAATAGCTTTGAGTTTCTCAATCAACTCATCTTCTGTGTGGTCAGACTCTTTCTCATTGGCTAGGAAGGCAACTGCTTGAGCGAGAGCTTCTCGTGCTTGGTCGAGAGCTTTCGCATCTACATTTGTAAGGTCGCTTTCTTGCAGAACCTTAGTCAATTCCTTGGTCAATTTCTTGAGTTCTGACTCTTTCTTACGACGCGCGATGAGGAAGAGAAGGAGACCAAGAAGCGCGAGGAGGCTAGCAACCATCGTACCATATGGAAGATGACCTTGCTCTTTCCTTGTTTCTTTCGTTTCTTCTTCATCCTTAGTCGCTTGCTTGCCTTTCAAGGATTCGAGTGCTTCTTTGACCTTAGCAGTAATCTCTCTCAAGCCTGCCTCTGTCAAGTCAGTATTTCTAAGGGCTTCTTGACCCTCTCCGAGAATGATCTTAGCAGCGTC
>NZ_VMMM01000018.1:0-30277 GCF_013277195.1 Streptococcus sp. 2579 | reverse complement strand
CAATAGAGGTTTTTCTCTTTTTAACGTTTTTTCTCAAAACTCATCATGAGCTCTGTCTAAAAATAAAGGTACTGATTTTCTCAACTTTTTTAGAAAGCTAATACTCTTCGAAAATCTCTTCAAACTACGTCAGCTTCCATCTGCAACCTCAAAACAGTGTTTTGAGCAACCTGCGGCTAGCTTCCTAGTTTGCTCTTTGATTTTCATTGAGTATAAAATACAAGAAATACCTCGATTTTGAAGTCGAGGTATCTTTTTTTACATTTGTACAATCTTGCGATAGCTTCTTGAAGTAATCATGAAAATCAGCACATAGGCGATGAGGAAGATAGCGCAGATAGATAAGGTCACAATCAACATCATATTCGTATCTATTACACCAATCACTTTTAAAATCAGACTAAGCATATGGTAGGCAAAGGCTAGATGTATGAAGGCAAAAAGCAAAGGAAGGAAGAAAACAGTTAAAACCTGTTTGTTGATGGTTTGCTTGATTTGCTTTTGATCTAAACCAACTTTCTGCAAGATAATAAAGCGTTCACGGTCTTCGTAGCCTTCAGAAATTTGTTTGTAGTAGATGACCAGAACAGTTCCGACCATAAAGATAATGGATAGGAAAATACCGATAAAGAAGACACCACCAAAGAGGGCACTCATCTGAGAACTAGCATCTGATAGATTGCTACCATAAACATAGCTACCTTCCGTGTTTAATTGAGCATTAAATTGATCGAGGTATTTATCATACTCGTCAGCGACCTTGAGTTGTTCTTCTTCACTGGCATTTACATTCATACCACCGTAAAACTGATTATAGATAGCCGAATCTGGGAATTGATCCAAAAAGGCTTGTAAATCAGGTACAACAAGATAATTGTAATCAGCAGTCAAAATATTAAACTGATTTGGAACGTGGTTGACAATAAAATCTTTATTAAATTCTTCTTTGACAGAAAATTGATGATCATTCAGAATTAGAGTTTTCTGTTCTTTAACTCCCTCATTCTTGGCAAAGAGTCCGACCTCATTTCCTGATAGAGACAGTTTTTGACCAGTCATGTTTTCATAATCTTTTTGGTCAAATACCATAAAAACTGTTGTGGGTTGGACACGATTTTGTCCTTTTTCAAAAAGTGTTAACTTATTTCCTTCTTGGTTTGCAACACCAAAGTAAGTATAACGAATCACTTCTTTCTCTTTAATCTTATAACCTTTGTCACTTGCAAACTGGCTCAAGAGTTTGTCCAAGTCTTCTTTTTCAACATTTTGCCCTGAAACTCCAAAATCATGAGGATTTAGAACTTTTTTAAAGCTTTCTGCGGAATTGAAAATGCTTGTCGCTGCTGACATGGTTACCAAAACCATTGTTGACAAGATAGCGATAGTTGCTAGTCCAACCGCATTTTTCTTCATACGGAAAATCAAGTTAGACACTGAGATCAGGTTATTAGGTTGGTAATAGTATTTCTTATTTTTCTTTAAGATTTGTAGGAAGACTGTAATTCCTGCATTAAACAAGAGATAAGTACCAAAGATAACCAGCAAAACAGCTATGAAGAAGGTTGTTAAGGCTGTAAGAGGATCTTTTACCGTAAGGGCAAGATAATAGCCAATCCCTAAACTAATCGAACCAAGAATCGTTTGGAGAGGTAGGAAACGACCTTTTTTCTCTCCGCTTGCTTTCTCACGCGAGAGCTGGAGGGCATTCATACGGGCGATTCGAAGGGCATTCAGGAACATGAGGCCTAGGAAAATCAAACCAAAGACAACAAGTACTGTAATGACAACTTTCATCTGGAAGGTAGCGACCAGCTCAACCTTCAATTTCATCAGTTTGAGCAAGAAAGCGAAAATTAACTTGTCAAACAAGGCTCCAATACCGATACCCGCTCCAACAGTTAGAATCCCAAATAGCACTAACTCCTTAAAGGTCATACTGATTAGATGACGCTTCTCCAAACCCAGCATGCCATAAATTCCTAGTTCCTTGGAACGATTTTTCATAACAAAACTATTGGCATAGAGGACGATAATGGCTGACGCAAGGGTGACGACAAACATACCAAATCCTAGAGTAGCTTGAATGCTTGATCCTCCACGGATTTCCGCAATCTTAGGATTGAAAGTTAGAGAGTAAAAGAGATAGGTGACAGTGACTGCCAAGAGAACAGCCAGCGCAAAAGGATAGTAGAGTTTGCGGTTTTTAATCAAGTTCGATACCGCTAACTTATTGGTTAATCGAAACATACTAATTCACCTCGCTTGCCATGACAGTCAAGGTATCAGAGATCTCTTGGAACATCTGACGTTCTGTCTTCTCTCCACGGTAGATTTGATTGTAAAGAATGCCGTCTTTGATAAAGAGTACACGTTTAGCCCTGCTAGCTGCTGCTGTTGAGTGGGTTACCATAAGAATGGTTTGGCCACGCTCATTGATTTCATCAAAGACATCAAGTAAGGCTGCAGATGATTTGGAGTCAAGGGCCCCTGTTGGCTCATCCGCAAGGAGAATTTCAGGTTCTGTGATGATGGCGCGGGCTACTGCTACACGCTGTTTCTGACCACCAGAAATCTCGTAAGGGTACTTCTCTTGCAATTGGTTGATACCTAGATTCTCAGCTGTCACCACCAATTTCTTCATCATTTCCGTAATGGGTCTTCTTGACAAGACAAGCGGAAGCAAGATATTGTCCTTAACAGACAGAGTATCTAGCAAGTTAAAGTCTTGGAAGACAAAGCCCAATTTTTCACGACGGAAGCTAGAAGCCTGTGAATTTTTAATGGTTGCGGTGTCAATTCCATTCAGGTAAACCTGACCACGACTTGGTTTATCCAGCATAGCTAGAATATTGAGAAGAGTTGATTTACCAGAACCAGACTCACCCATGATGGCAACGTAGTCTCCCTTTTCTACGGTAAAGTGAATATCCTTGAGGGCTTCTACTTGGTTGCCCTGAAAACGAGTTTTATAAATTTTTTGAACGTGTTTTACATCTAAAAGTGTCATGAGAATCTCCTTTCTTAATATCCCATCAAATGAAATGTTGCTTGCATCATAGCGCATCCCAGTTGAACACGCTCGATATCTTTGTGGCTTGGTTTTCTTGTTTTCTTCTGTAAGATTTGTTTCATGATGTTACTCCTTTGTTCTTTATGAGTCTAGTTTACATCAAAAAAAGACCGCTTGCCATAACCTAACCTTACAAAAGAGACTTTAATCTTACATTTTTGTAAGATTGGGGGAAATGTAAGCAAAATTACTTAGAAAATAATTTGATTTTCTATTTTTAAAATTGTAAAATATAAGTGTAAAAAGGCTTACTTTGGAAAGGAGGAAGCGGAAACTAACATTTGAGTAAGCTTACCTAGATAACATACCATTAAATTTAACACTTGCAAGTCGTTCAACCTATAAGGAAAGAAGGTGCGCTTTAATGAAACACAAAGAACATATACTCATCGGACTTCTCTATCTCCTCTCTCCATTCATCGGTCAGCTCTTAGTTGAAAAGACACACTTTATCGGTACACAATTTACAGCTACTGCTTATGCTATTTGCTGGCTATCAGTTGTTATCAGTATCTATCATTTATCAAAAAATGTATTGTCTCAGCATGAAAAATCAGATTAGAAATCTAAGTTCAAAATAATATTTTTAGTTTACAGATGAGACTGGCGAAATATTATTAAAAGTAAAAAAGCTTTAAATCAAGCAGTTTAGACTATTGATTTAAAGCTTTTTGCTTATTCAAAATCTTTTGTTAAACCTCACCAAAACCAGCCTTCATTGTCGTCAATAGCTTGGGCTTCTTTGCGTTTGCGTGGACCTGTTCCATACATTTCTGCTTCGATTTCTTCCTTGGTTGGCATGATAGAAGCTAGGATGATATAGATAATCACGCCAAGTCCAAAGTTTGCGACTGTAAAAATAGCAAATAGAAAACGAACCAGGGTAACATCAAAGTTCCACTTGTCTGACAGACCTGCCAGAACTCCTGAAATCATGCGATTTCGTCTCATTTTATAAAATTTACTGTTCATGATATTTCCTCTTTCTGCTAGGTTAGACATAGTATATCACGGGTAGGCTCGGCTTTCATCAGTCCTCAGGCTGATTTATTAGTAGCAATTTACCTCGACAAAGTCCACAGCGATAGCGTTTGGTATCAATCCTACGCTTGCGCTGATACCTTTGTTGGCAGGATTGACAACGATAAAGCTTGAGTGGTTTAGAGTGGCTATTTGTCAAGGAGGGCACAAAGCGTAATCCATCCACTGCTTTCAAAAGGTCCTTAAAATCCCGATCCTTGTGTTGATAGCCCTTCCCTTGAAAATAGAGATGATAATGACAGAGTTCATGTCGAACAATTTTCCTAAAAACATCCAGACCCAGTTCCTGATAAACCTTTGGGTTGAAATCCAAATGCCCATCTTTGGGGAAAAATCGCCCACCTGTCGAACGTAGACGAGAATTCCACTGGACATGATGGATAAAAGGTCTGCCGAAGTCTTCTAGTGAAACCTGCTTGACGTAATCAGTCAGTTTCATTTGGAGCGAGGAGCGACAGATTGACTTTTTCACGTTCAGTATCGATTTTCTTGACCCAAACGGTCACCAAATCACCAACGGATACCACTTGGCTAGGATGTTTGATAAATTTACGACTCATATGTGAAATATGAATCAGGCCGTCCTCATGAATCCCAATGTCAACGAAGGCACCAAAGTCAACGACGTTACGCACCACACCTTCCAGCTTCTGTCCGACCACTAAGTCTTTGATATCTAGGACATCTTGGCGAAGTACAGGTGCATCAAAGGAATCACGGAAATCTCGACCTGGTTTGAGAAGATCTGCAATGATATCTTTAAGGGTTTCTGGACCAAGGTCTAGCTCTACCGCCATATCTTTGACTGAAAGCGACTTGAGTTTGCTTTGGGCTTCCTCGTTTAGGTCTTTAATATCTAAACGTTTAAAGAGTTCCTTAACAGCAGAATAGTTTTCTGGGTGAACTCCTGTATTATCAAGGATATTGCTACTTTCAGGGATACGAAGGAAACCAGCTGCCTGTTCAAAAGCCTTGGCCCCCAGACGCGGAACTTTCTTGATTTGGGCGCGTGAAGTGATTTTTCCTTCTTCCTCACGGTATTTGACAATATTTTCAGAAATGGTTTTATTGAGTCCAGCTACGTGTGAAAGAAGAGCTGGACTGGCCGTATTGACATTGACACCGACTTGGTTTACCACTGTATCGACAACAAAGTCCAGACTCTCAGATAGTTTCTTCTGACTGACATCATGCTGGTATTGACCGACACCGATTGACTTAGGATCGATTTTGACCAATTCAGCAAGGGGGTCCTGCAAACGACGGGCGATAGAAATAGCAGAGCGTTTTTCAACGGTCAAGTCTGGGAACTCCTGACGAGCAAGTTCGCTGGCAGAGTAGACCGAAGCACCACTTTCGTTTACGATGACATAACTAACCTCAGGAAAATCTTTCAGAACTTCCGCCACAAAGGCTTCACTTTCACGACTGGCCGTCCCATTTCCTATGGCAATAATTTCTACACTGTATTGACCAATCAAATCTGCCAGATCTTTCTTGGCTTCTTCGATTTGACGAGCTGACGCTGGTTTGACAGGATAAATGACCTGAGTTGTCAGCATTTTCCCTGTTGCATCCACGACAGCTAGCTTGGCACCTGTACGAAAGGCAGGGTCAAATCCTAGAACCACGCGCCCTTTCAATGGAGCAACCAAGAGGAGATTGCGCAGGTTGTCAGAAAAGAGTTGGATAGCTCCTTCTTCTGCTTTCTCAGTTAATTCTGTCCGAATGCGTCGCTCGATAGCAGGTAAGACTTTTTTCTTAACTGACTGTTGAACAACTTCATCTATATAGGCATTTTTTACCTTGAAACGAGCAGCAAAGAAGGCAAGAATGCGGTCCGTCGCATGTTCAAAACCAACCTTCAAGACACCTAGCTTCTCCCCACGATTGAGGGCCAAGGTACGATAACCCTGCATATTTCCAACCGTCTCTGAAAAATCATAATAAATCTGAAAAACCTGCTTTTCATCAAGACTTTCATCCTTGACTTGAGAAGTGAGTTTAGAGTGTCTCAGAACCTCCTGATAAGTCATGGAACGCAAGGTCACATCTTCCGATAAGGCTTCGACCAAGATATCAACTGCACCAGCCAAGGTTTCCTTACCAGTCGCAAATCCTTCACAGACAAACTTTTCAGCCTCTTTCTCTAAGTCAGCTACATTCTGCAAAATCAGGCGAGCAAGTGGGAAGAGTCCGGCTTCACGGGCAATAGTTGCCTTGGTTCGACGCTTTTCCTTGTATGGAAGATAGAGTTCTTCTACGTCTGCTAATTTTTCGGCTGCTAAGATAGCCTCTTCCAACTCCTTGGTCAGCTTGCCTTGTTCTTGAATTTTAGCCAAGACAGCTTCCTTACGGTCGTTGAGATTTGTCAGACTTTTATCCATGTCGATAATAGCCTTAATCGCCACCTCATCCAGACTACCAGTCATGTCCTTGCGATAACGCGCAATAAAGGGAATAGTCGCCCCTTCAGCTGTCAAACTTAGAACAGTATCAATTTGCTTTAGCGTCACTCCCAAATCCTGGGAGATTTTTTCATATTTTTTATCCATGAAACTATTATACCATAAGCTGGAAGGCTTTCTCCAATCCTTTTCATACTCAATGAAAATCAAAAAGCAAACTAGGAAGCTAGCCGCAGGCTGCTCAAAACACCGTTTTGAGGTTGTGGATAAGACTGACGAAGTCAGCTCAAAACACGGTTTTGAGGTTGTGGATAAGACTGACGAAGTCAGTTACCTATACCTATGATATATACGGCAAGACGAAGCTGACGTGGTTTGAAGAGATTTTCGAAGAGTATCAACTATCGAAAACAAATTAAAAAACTCCCTTTTCCTCAAAATAATAGTATAATAGAGGTAGAATTTAGAATCGAGGTACACCTATGGCTGTAAAATTTACAAAACGAGACGACTTGGACAAGATGTTTGAAGAGTTTGCTAAACTCCCAGATTTGAAACAAGTCACTTTCCCTGATGACAAAGAGAAAAAAGCCAAAGCAGAAAAGAAAAACTAGATGACTGCTTTCCAACAACTCCCATCTAGTGTGCTTCAGACTGGGGCTATTTTTCTCTCTATAATCATTGAAGCCCTACCCTTCGTTCTGATAGGAAGTATTGTCTCAGGGCTGATTGAGGTCTATATCACACCTGACAAGGTTTATCATTTTCTCCCTCGAAATCGTTGGGGGAGAATCTTTTTTGGGACCTTCGTTGGGATACTTTTCCCTTCTTGTGAATGTGGAATCGTCCCCATTATCAATCGTTTTCTGGAAAAAAAGGTTCCCAGTTACACGGCCGTTCCCTTTCTTGTGACAGCACCTGTCATCAATCCTATTGTTCTCTTTGCGACCTATTCTGCCTTTGGGAACTCCTTCCATGTCGCTCTGTTACGAGCTCTAGGTTCCATTGTAGTGGCTGTGATACTTGGGATTTTTCTAGGATTCTTCTGGCAAGAACCGATTCAGAAAGAAAATCGTTTGGCCTGTCATGAGCACGATTTTTCTCATTTGAGTCCTGCAAAAAAAGTTTTTCAGGTTTTTGTGCAAGCAATTGATGAATTTTTTGATACGGGACGTTATTTGGTATTCGGCTGTCTCTTTGCTTCTGTGACACAGGTCTACGTTCCGACTCGAATTCTGACCTCTATCAGTGCGACTCCTCTTTTTGCCATCCTGCTCTTGATGCTTTTGGCCTTTCTTCTTTCGCTCTGTAGTGAGGCGGATGCCTTTATCGGGACTTCTCTTCTCTCGAGTTTCGGATTGGCACCGGTTCTAGCCTTTCTCGTTATTGGCCCAATGCTGGATATTAAAAATATTCTCATGATGAAAAATTACTTGAAAGCACGATTTATCAGTCACTTCATTATGATTGTGACTCTTGTCGTCTTAGTGTATTCTCTCTTGATTGGAGTCATCCTATGATTCGATTTTTAGTTTTAGCTGGCTATTTTGAACTGACTATTTATCTCCATCTGTCGGGCAAATTAAACCAGTACATCAACATGCACTATTCCTATCTTGCCTATATTTCCATGGTCCTTTCCTTTATCTTGGCTATTGTTCAATTGTATATCTGGATGAAGCAAGTCAAAACCCACAGTCATCTGAATAGCCGATTAGCCAAGATGACGAGTATTTCTCTTCTGGCTATTCCACTTGTCATCGGCTTAACTTTTCCAACTGTTAGCTTGGATTCTCAGACCGTTTCAGCAAAAGGCTATCATTTCCCCCTATCGGAAGGAACGGATCTGGCCATTCAGACAAGCGAAGGGACGACAAGTCAATATTTGAAACCAGATACCAGTTCTTATTTTTCAAAATCAGCCTATGAAAAGGAAATGCGAACGGCGGCGGATAAATACTTGTCCCAAGATAGCATTAACATTACTAACGAAAACTATATGGAAGTCATGGAAGCTATCTACGACTATCCAGATGAGTTTGAGGGCAAGACAATCCAGTTTACAGGCTTTGTCTATAACGACCCCAGTCATGCCAATAGCCAATTTCTGTTCCGCTTCGGCATTATCCACTGTATCGCGGATTCAGGTGTCTATGGCTTACTGACCAAGGGAAATACCCGTCAATATGAAAATAATACTTGGATAACAGCCAAGGGAAAACTGGTCAATCACTACCATAAAGAACTCAAACAAAACCTTCCAACCTTGGAAATCGAAAGCTTTACCAAAGTCGATAAACCAGAAAACCCCTATGTGTATCGAGCTTTTTAAGGAAAATAAGATAAAAACGAACAAGTTCTCTTCTGAATAACAGAAAAAGAGCCTGTTCGTTTTTTGTTGAGTATTGTATAGTAGAATATAAATTGCGATTTTTAAAATGATATATAACTAGTGAACAATTCACAAATCAAATACATTTTCATTCTCTACTTAATACTATGCTTATTCATCTTTTGTTCAAAAATAGTTGTGATAATCTGACGTAGTTCTTCTCGTTCTTTTTCTGGGATTTCACCACTTGTTTGAGCTGCAGCGTAAAGCTCAGGGTGTTCAACTGAAATGCGTTTAATCGTACGTGTCGTAGCATGTTTTCTGACGAAAAATGGGATTCGCTTAATCAAGTCTTGTGGGACAAGCGCAAGAATCTTCTCAGCAGTTTCCTTGTCACTAATCTTAGACGTCGTCAGCCCATTCTTTATCATTTCCTGTTCTTTTTCTGTAAAATCTTTTAATTCCATCTGATTAGTCCTCCTATTTTCTCTAAATTAAATTATATACTAATACAGATGAAACTACAAAGAATAAACTTTAAGAAATCTTCTCACTGATAAGATTTTAGCATTTAGTCAACTAATAAAAGTAAAATTCACTAAAAAGTTAAATATAATTTTTTACATTTTCCAAGAGCTTAAAAAAATCATTTATAAAAGTTTTTTCAAATTCGTCATACTTTTGAGGATTCTCTCGTAACATTTTAGCGTTAAAATGTTTATAAGTATTTCTATTTATCTTTCCTACTAGTTTCTTATCAACATAAATTTGTATACCATCATTATTTATATTTCCATAAGTATCACCCGATATATAAATAGAATTTGATTTATTATTTCGGGAATAGATATTTAAGCCTTGTCCTTTCCCTTGTGTTAATCTAACAACATTATATTCATTAGCTATTTTTATAAAATCTAATGAAATTGACATTTCGCGTTCTTCCTTATTCTCTTTTCCAAAATACTCTGGTTTTGAAAGGTCGAAATGATTAGTATTAACCAGTGTATTAAATAATTTACGAATAACGAACTGAACATCTTCATTCGGTGAATGATTTTGAGTTGATGTTTTATCTATATCTAAGTTTCCAGTTGAAATTGTACTTGAAGAACTCATTTTTTTCATCAAATTCTCGAACTCTTCAACTTCTAATTTATCAACATTATATCTAAGTAATAATTTCAAAGTATTAAAAAATTTTCTGAAAGATTCTAATTCCTTTTGGTTTTTAAAACTAAAGATACCATAACGAAATACAAGAGAATTATAATCAGCATCATCAGGTATTTCAAATGAATTTTCAAGTAAATCAATAAGAAAATATTTTGTTTCTTCCGAATCTTCTGGACTATTGTTATATGAAGTTAATAAATAGTCATAAGCTTCATTAAAGCGTAATTGAAAACATACTGTAGATATGATTAGTAATTTATCATCATTGTCTAACTCATTATTTGGATTTATAATATGCATCAAGAGACTAACAGAATTGAATAATCTGTTAATACTGCGAGGATTATTTCCTATTGAATCTCTAATTAATTGAGTTATATTCTTTGTAACATCATTATCAAAAGAAAAATTAATTTTTTTCAAAGATACATTAACAAAGTTCTCCATATGATAATTTGCTACCGGTACAGTAAAAGGTACTTGAATTATTTTCTCAAAAAAAGCTTTTCCTTTTTCATTGTCCAAATCATCACCATACTTACTTTTTGTTCCTCTTAAAACAACATTATAATCAATAGCTAAAACAAAGACACAATTTCTACAATCTAAGAAAAGTTTTAAAATTTCTAGGAATTCAATCGCTTTTTGAGGGAATAATCTGTCAAGGTCATCTATGAAAATTACTATCTTTTCATAATTATTTTCTTTGACAGACTCATCAATCATATTTTGTAGATTTTGTTTTAGATTTTTTAGGTTATTAGATTTCTCTTCATTGCTTATAAATTTTAGAAGTTGATTATTAATTTTTTCAATATTTAAGAGACCAAAATCTAGTTTAAGATATTCCATACTTTTTGTAATAACTGCCAAAGATTTTTTTAAGTTTTCTATTTTATTTACATCAGTTACTTCTAATTCATCAATTAAATCTGTGATTAACGTGACTGCTAAATTCTTATCCATATCAAATTGTGAATATTGCCAAGTATTAAAAAAGATTGTTTTAATTTTTCCTTTTGAATTATTGAAAGAATTTTCTTTAAGTTTTTCCTCGACCTGATACATAATACTAGTTTTTCCAGTTCCCCAATCACCTTGAATAGCCAGTGTTAAAGGAGTCTCACATCCTGAAATAAAATTTGATAATCCAATAATATATTCGTCAATCTTAAATTCATCTTTTACTGTTGGAACATCTGAAAATGAATTGTACATATAATTTCCTTTCAAAATATTTTATTTATAGTTTATTAAATTTAGAATAACATTCAATTTATTTTGTGTTAATGACATTAAATTTTAAGGTTCTAAAAAGCAATGATTGTTAGAGATATTTTACAAAACATCTTATCTTCCTCCTCAGTCACTTCCCATAGTTCTGATTGACAGCCATTCCCATCAATATCGTATCTTTGGATATAACCAATAAATGTTTCATTTTTTCGTGGTTTCTGGCTATTAACGATTGAAATAACCCACCAACTCATCAAAAATAGAAATAAAAGTTCTAGGATTACTGTCATATCATACCACCATTAAAGTTTAACCCACTTATCATTATCCATGATAAAAGGCTTAGCCAGTCCCTCGCCTGTATAGTCCGCATACTTGGTGCCTAAATACTTGTAACAATCTTCCTTGCTGGCAAATTTAATCGCTTGGTAGGGCTCTTCGAAAGTCAATTTCTCTACAAATAAGAAACCGTCATCAGCAGGTACTAAGACGCCAACGTGTCCAATAAACAGATACTCGCCATCCAGATTATCGTGCAAAACTACAGACAGCATTCGAGCTTTGTCGTTGAATTGAAATTGGGAGAAGAATGTTTCCATCTTTTCAGCGTGAACCTTGACATCTGTAGTTGCCTCAGTTGGAACTCTCGAAAATAGAATATCAAACTCTTCCTTATCTTGTGAATCAAAGACCTTTCCCTTATCAATCGCATCATTATCTAGGGAAAGCAATTGGTCATTCTTTTCAAGCTTTGGAATGGTGACTGAATTTTTCAAAAGACAATAACTATTGATACGGCAGTTGGTCCCAACGAAATCGCCCTTCTTTTGATTCCAAAGATGGCTAATTTTCTCAAGATCGTATTCGGTGTGAGTAAAGGAAGTGAAATCTCCTGATAAACCAGTTGAGCCAACAATGGTATTATAATCATTTACAAGATTAAAAAAGGCATCAACACTATTTGGATCCAAGTGAGCTGATAAGACAGATTTGACCTCTTCTGTACTTACCTGGGTGTTTAGGTTGGTGTATGAAGCTTTCCATGGCACTTTCGTTGAACTACTTTGCCTTTGACTCGTCCCATTCGAAATTGTAGCATCTTGTTGACAAGCTGCCAAGCCTAAAAACAAGGCTGAACAGAGTCCTAATGTGGCTAATTTTCTTGATTTCTTCATCTTTTCTCCTAAATGTCTTGGATTAAAGTTTCTTTAACTACTGCTTTACAAATATTGATTACTTTCTCATTTAGTGTGTTCATCGTCTTTCCCTCTGATTTGTTTTTTTGTTATTTCCTTAAGCTTGATTTAATTATAGTAGGCGTTTCGTGCTCTGTCAACAAATTTTTTACGAAAACACAACAAAGTTTTCATTTTCGTGGATTTCGTGTTATGCTTTACTTATAAAAATAGAAAGCGATTTCATTTGTGGATAAAGAAGAGATTGCGATTGTTACAGTCTAAAAATAAAACAATATAGACTAGTAAATGGTTGGACTCAATAAAAATTGGGTACTAAGATAGGTATAAGTAAAAACACCATTGGAAATTATGAAAAAAGGGTTAGGACTACTAAGAAAAATACTATATTTGACTTAGCTAAAGTATTCAGTAGCTTGATTGATGCCTCTTTCCTCCAGTTCAAAAGGATTCTCCTAGCGATATCCAATCTATCTACGACCAACGGACACCATCCAGACAAGGTAAAATCCTGACCTATGCCGAGAGGCAACTGTATGAGCAGAAAAACGAAGATAAACGAAGTATCGTAAAAATCATCAGACTGGACGACTACAGACAGACTACTTACTCTCGTTTTAGGTAGTTTATCTCTGCAGGTAGCCGCTTGATGCAGGACGACGATTTAGATATGGAATTCCCATTCTATGAGGATGAAATCCCAGACGACTAAGACGCAATCGCTTATGTCGTCAGCAGGGCCATGGAGCCAAAGATAAGAAACGGCGACTACCTATTTATCAAGAATCCCCCACAGATTGACTATAATACCATCGGCATCTTCCAAGTAGACGGCGCTAACTATGTCAAGAAACTCCGCCAAGGCTACCTCAAAAAAACTCAATCCCGACATCCACCTAAACGAAAGCAACCATATTCGTACCATCGGAAAAATTGCCAGGCTGTATAGGGAGAATTAAAAAAGGGGGAGAATGGCGATATAAAACAAACAGATTTTAAAGGATTCGAAAAACTTTGAAAAAGTTCATTCTACATTTCAAAAAAAGAATAAGTGACCTAAAGCAGATTAGATTTTGTTAAACACTAGTGATATGTCAATTTAGAGAAAGGGATTTAAGATCACTTTGCAAAATGCAAATACTAAACTAGCGAAACCGATAAATCAGCCCCTTAGTTCCCATATTTTCAGGCATACACTCCTTAGTACACTAGCTGAGAAGAATGCTATAATGGTTAGAGTGAAACACAAAGACGCTAAAACAATAAATAACATCTACACTCACGTAAGTAAAAGAATGGAGCAAGCTGCTTTGGAGGTTTTAAATACCATATCATTAAATCGAAAATATATCAGATCGAATCTAGACAAGTAGATTGCGATTGCTAAAACATTTATAGAAATTCATTTGACTTTCCTAATCAATTTGTGCATATCTTACTTCAATCGATTATGAAAGTTTTGCCTCTTTCTTACCCTCTATACAAAAAAGCCTATCACACAAGCTCTAAAGCTGGATATGATAGGTTTTTATATTTTTCTTAACGTACTGTGCGGATACGCATTGTGTTTGTGCGAACAGCTTCTCCTACTGGTACACCAGCAACGATAACAATATCGTCACCAGATTCTACAAGACCTGCTTCAACTGCTTTACGTTCAGCAATTTCGAACATATCGTCAGTTGAAGATGGAGCATCTGTTAACATTGGGATAACACCCCAGTTCAACATCAAACCACGTTCTGTCAATTCGTCAAATGTCAATGCTAAGATGTCAGCATTTGGACGGTATTTAGAAATCAAACGTGCAGTGTGACCTGTCTTAGTAAGAGTTACAACCAATTTAATGTCCATTGAGTTAGTCGCATCTTTAACAGCTGAAGCCATTACTTCTGTCTTAGAGTTACGTTCGAATGAATCTGAATCCAAACGTCCGTATTCATTAAGAAGAGTTTGAGCATTCTTGTCGATTGTAGCCATTGTAGTTACTGACTCGAGTGGGTATTTACCGTTTGCAGACTCGCCTGATAGCATTGTAGCGTCAGTACCGTCGATAACAGCATTAAATACGTCTGATACTTCTGAACGAGTTGCACGTGGTTTTTCAGTCATTGTTTCAAGCATGTTTGTTGCAGTGATAACAACTTTACCTGCAGCATTGACTTTCTTGATAATCATTTTTTGGTAAACTGGAACCATTTCGAATGGTACTTCGATACCCATGTCACCACGAGCGATCATGATACCATCAGCTGCTTCGATGATTTCATCCAAGTTATCGATACCTTGTTGGTTTTCGATTTTAGCGAACAATTGAACATGTCCGTTTCCAGTTTCTTCACAGATTGCACGAACTTCGTTCACATCTTTTGCAGTACGTACGAATGAAATCGCGATGAAGTTGATACCTTGTTCAAGACCGAAACGGATATCGTCGTTATCGCGTTCAGCAAGAGCTGGGAAAGGAATTTTAGTGTTAGGGATGTTCACACCTTTTTGTTTAGCAATTACGCCATCATTTTCAACTTCAACTTCAAACTCACGAGTTGCGTCATCTTTAGCAACAACACGAAGACCAAGTTTACCATCGTCAACCAAAACTTGACGACCAACTTCAACATCATCATAAATATCAAGAGCACCAGCAACGTTCAATGCAATCACTTCACGAGTTGATTTGATTCCTTGTTTAGTTGCAACACGGATTTTTTCACCAGTTTTGTATGAATATTCTTTAGCTTCACCTTCGAACAATTCTGTACGGATTTCTGGTCCTTTTGTATCAAGAAGGAAACCAACTTTTTTACCTGCAAGTTTTTCAGCAAGTTTAACAGTTGCCATACGCTCACCTTGTTCTTGGTGGTCACCGTGTGAGAAGTTGAAACGGAATGTGTTAGCACCAGCTTCAATCAATTTAGCAATGTTTTTAGCTGAAGCTTCAACATCAAGTTTTTCACCCCAGTATCCGTCATCACCGAATTTTTTACCACCACGGATTTCTACCGCAGGACCCAAAGTTGCAACGATTTTTACACGTTTGTTCATGATTTTTTGTGACTCCTTTATATATATGACCTTTTGGTCTTATTAACTAAATTATGAATTATGACAAGCAATTGTTCAATTGTGACAGGTCAAGATCAGCTTTGTGTGGATTATTTACAATAATCTTACCGTCTGCTGCCAAACTAAACAATGCTCCTTCTTCTGCAGTACCAAGAATTGGGTTTTCAACCATTTTTTCGTTACGAATACCTACCGCAACACCACCGATACCTTTTTTAAGAAGTTTAACGGCATGGGCACCCATACGTGACGCCAATACACGGTCACGCGCAGTTGGAGAACCACCACGTTGAATATGTCCAAGTTCTGTCACACGAAGATCGGTCGTATCTCCTGCTTCTTTCAGTTTTTGAGCAAATTCATCTGCTGACATAACACCCTCTGCCAAAACGATGATATTGTGTCTTTTACCACATTCATAGCCAGCTTTGATACTTGCTACGATATCTTCAATTTTGAAGTCTTCTTCAGGGATGATAATTTCATCAGCACCAGTTGCGATACCAGCCCAAAGAGCGATATCACCAGCGTTACGCCCCATAACTTCGATGACAAAAGTACGACGGTGACTTAATGATGTATCACGAATCTTATCGATAGCGTCCATAGCAGTCGTAACCGCTGTGTCAAAACCGATTGTGAAGTCAGTACCAACGATATCGTTATCAATTGTACCTGGAAGACCGATAGCTGGGAAACCATGCTCAGTCAAACGCATAGCACCGTGGTAAGATCCGTCACCACCGATAACAACTACACCTTCAATGCCGTGTTTTTTCAATTGCTCAATCCCTTTAAGTTGCCCTTCAAGTTGAGCGAACTCTGGGTAACGAGCTGAGTGAAGGAAAGTACCACCACGAGAAATGATGTTTCCTACTGAAGCCGCATTTAAGGGATGAATTTCACCGGCAACCATACCAGCATATCCGTCATAGATACCAAACACTTCCATTCCTTCTGAAATTGCTTGACGAACAACTGCACGGATAGCAGCGTTCATACCAGGGGCGTCTCCACCACTAGTCAAAACAGCAATACGTTTCATATTGGTTATGCTCCTTTTTCTTTTAACATTCTTATTGATTATACCACATTTGATTTTAAAATTCTTCTATTTTCCGTATTTTTAGCGATAAATCGTTTTCATAACGATTTCATTCAACTTCGCTTCTAATTCATTGGATTTAGCTACAAAATGATGGGGAGAAACGATTGTTTTCTGTTCCTCTTCATACCTGATGATGACTGGGATTTGGCCTTTATATTGGTCTAAAATACGTGAAATTTCTTGATCCGAATCATGATTCTTCACCTGTATCCAAAAGCGTTCAGCAACTGCTTCTCTTATTTCTTGTGCAATCATTTGCAGACGGCCATCACGTGACTGGATTTTTCCTTTTATATAGTAGAAGGCTCCCTCTTTTATTTCCTGCCCAACTTGACGATATAAGTCTGAAAAGAGAGTGACATCCAATTTTTTCTTACTGTCATCTACCTGTAAGAAAGCCATATTTTCACCCTTTTTGGTACGAATTACTTTTATTTTCTGAACTTCAACCAAAATAATAGCGTAGCTATTTTCTGATAAATTTCCGATTGGGGTAATCGGGTAAATAGCTTTACTTGCGATAGTTTGTAGGGGATGTTTGCTAACACCTATCCCTAAAAGCTCTTGTTCCATATAGAATTTTTCTTGCTCTGTCCAATCTTCCGATTCCTGCCAACTATAAATAGTATCTCCAAACAAACTTCCTAACTCTTTCACAAATTCAAATAGATTAACTAAATTATTGAATACTTTTTGACGATTTCTTTCAAATAAATCGAAAAGACCAACTTTTACCAAAGGTTCTAGCAGAGGAAGTTTCAGATAATTCTCAGGTAATTTAGCTATAAAATCTTCAATGTTAGAATAGGGTCTGTTTTCAAGAATCCAAAGTGCCAAATCCTTGCTGACTCCCTTAATCGATTTCAATCCTAGATAGATGGACTTGTTGGCAATTTTATCGTGATAGGGAATGGTGTTGATGGACAGAGGCGCCACTTCAAAGCCTGCTTCTAAGGCATCTGTTAAGTAATCACTGTTGGCAGAATTCAACATGACCTGATAAAAAATGGCTGGATAATGCGTTTTGAAATAAGCCAACTGGAAAGCCAAGGCTGAGTATGCATAGGCATGAGATCGGTTAAAACCATAACCTGCAAACTTCTCCATGACATCAAAGACCTGCTCTGCCTTTTCCACAGTATGACCAGCTTCTAATGAACCTTGAATAAAGGAAGCCCTCATCTCATGCATGGCAGAGGCATCCTTTTTCCCCATAGCCCGACGCAAAATATCGGCTTTCCCAAGACTAAATCCAGCAAATCGCTGAGCAACCTGCATAACCTGCTCCTGATAGAGCATGATACCATAGGTTGGAGCCAAAATATCCTCCAGTACTGGATCCAGAACAGTCACTTCTTCCTGCCCATGCTTTCTTGCCACAAAATTATTGATGTAGTCACTAGCACCTGGTCGATTTAGGGAAGTAGTTGCTACGACATCTTCAAAACAAACTGGTTGGACACGCTTGAGCAAGCGAATGGCACCCGGTTGCTCAAATTGAAAGATACCTTTTGTATTTCCAGAGGCAAATAAAGCTAACGTTTCGTTGTCTTCCAAATCTATTTCTTCTATTTTCAGATGAATATCTTCTGTTTCAGCAAGCAATTCTTGCATTTTCTGGACAAAGGTCAAATTTCGTAGTCCCAGAAAGTCCATTTTCAAAAGCCCACTAGCTTCAACTCCATGAGCATCATACTGAGTCAGTGGAATTTCATCACCATGCTTTAGAGGAATGTAGTTGGTCAAATCTTGGTCACTGATTACAACACCAGCTGCATGGACAGAGGTTTGTCTTGGATAGCCCTCAATCTTGCAGGCAATGTCAAAGGCTTTTTGGTATTCTAACTTACTATTGATTTGCTGACGAAACTGGAGATTGCCCTCATAGGCCGACTTAAGATTGTCCCGAAAACTGATTTTCTTGGTAATTGCAGATAATTCATACTCGGGCACACCATAGCGTTTCAAAACATCTCGCAAGGCCTGCTTGGCGCCAAAGGTAGAAAAAGTAACGATTTGCGCCGCATGTTTACTACCGTATTTATTGCCAACATACCTGATAAAATCTGGACGATAAATATCAGGAATATCAATATCAATATCAGGCATGGTATAGCGTTCACGATTGAGGAAACGTTCAAAAATCAGATTTTTCTCTACTGGGTCAATTCCTGTAATGTCCAAGGCATAGGAAACCAAGCTACCAACTGCGGAACCCCGTCCCATGCCCATATAATAACCATTCAAGCGTCCAAAACGCAGCAAATCCCAGACAACCAAGAAATAATCATCAAAACCCATATCATGAATAACAGCCAATTCTTGGTCTAGTCGATCTTGATATTCTTTACTAGACAATCCCTTCTGGGCAAGCCCAAGCTCAGCACGTTCTCTCAACTCTTCTACTGCTGGTCTAGCTGGGTTAAAACGAGGCAGTTTCAAACTAGTATCCAAATCGTAAGAAATACCTGAAATAAGCTTTTCTAAGTTTTCCAAGGCTTGCGGAAATCGTTCTAGGAATAATTTCTCTAAAGAATTTGCTGATATAAAGACATCTTGTCGTGAACGCAAGGGAACTTCTCTGAGCGGTAGGTTTTCTTTAATTGCTGTTAAGACTTGCAGAACTTCTCTATCCCTACTTTCAAAGACATTGACCCGATAGAGGGGTAAGATAGGACGATAAAATTCGCTTACCAGTGTTTCCGGATAAACCCCTATATAGTAATCACAGCCTAGATTTAGTGATTCAAGCTCTTCAAAATAAGGCACAATTACCGCGATATCCTCTAGGTACTGAGACAGGACTGACCAAGTTTTCTCCCCCTGCATCTTGGCTGTTGAAAGCTTCATCAACTGCTGATAGCCCACACTAGATAGAGCTAAAAAGCGCAGATTCACTTCCTGAGCATCCACAAATACAGTCATTTCAAGCCCTAATAAAGGATGAATGCCATATTTTTTTGTAACCTCTAGAAAGTCAAAAGCACCATAAAGATTATCAATATCCATTATAGCCAGATGAGTGTAGCCGAATTCTTTAGCTGCTCTCACATACTTGGTGATTGAAATGACACTCTCCATAAAACTATAGACTGTTTTTGTATCTAGTTGTGCGATCAATTTACACTTCTCCTCTATCCTTCTCACTATATTATACCATTTTCACCTATAAAAGGCTTCTCTTGAGAAAAATTTCATCAGCGTACTAATTTACTTTTTATTCATTTGTGTTTTTGTCATTATTTTTTATATTTATACTATATTATATATAAAATAGAAAACATACAATATAAATCTCCTAGAATTTTTATATTATACCCATTACGTCTATTATTACACTGTTCTCTATATTGAATTTAGCACTTTATTCATTTTTATTGGATTATTTCCTTTTGCAGTTAACAATTCCCTTTCTGCTTTTTTTTTGATATAATAACCTTAACTATCATTCTATATGGAGGTTCTATGCGTTTTAATCAATATAGTTATATCACTTTTCCAAAAGAAAATATCTTATCTGAACTAAAAAAATGTGGCTTTGATTTACAAAACACAGCCAATCCCAAGGAATTACTGGAAACTTTTTTACGTCGCTTCTTTTTCACTTATGAGAACACCGACTATCCACTCTCCTGCTTGGCTATAGACAAAGAAACTAACATATTAACTTTTTTCAAATCTGATAAAGACTTGACAGCAGATATTTTTTATACTGTTACTTTTCAACTTTTAGGCTTTTCTTATTTGGTTGACTTCGAAGACAGTGAAGCTTTTCGTAAAGAGACTGGATTTCCTATTGTATACGATGACTTGATTGAAAATCTCTATCAGTTACTCAATACTCGCACCAAAAAAGGGAATACCCTGATTCATCAACTGGTAAGCGACGGTCTTATCTCTGAGGATAATGACTATCACTACTTTAACGGCAAAAGTTTAGCAACTTTTTCCAGCCATGATGTCATTCGTGAAGTCGTTTACGTTGAGTCTCGTGTCGATACTGACCAAAAAGGTCTTCCAGACTTAGTCAAGGTCAGCATTATTCGTCCTCGTTTTGATGGAAAAATCCCTGCCATCATGACAGCCAGCCCTTATCATCAGGGAACAAATGACAAGGCAAGCGATAAGGCTCTCTACAAGATGGAGGGCGAGCTTGAGGTAAAGCCTGCTCATAAGATTGAACTAGAGGAACCTCAACTCAATCTCGTCCAACCCCAAGGCCAAGCTGAGCTTGTGTCGGAAGCTGAGGAAAAGCTAAGCCACATCAACTCTAGCTATACTCTTAATGACTATTTCCTTCCACGAGGTTTTGCCAATCTCTATGTGTCAGGTATTGGTACCAAAGACTCTACTGGTTTCATGACTAATGGAGACTACCAGCAAATCGAGGCTTATAAAAATGTCATCGATTGGCTTAATGGCCGTTGCCGTGCCTTTACTGACCACACGCGCCAACGTCAAGTCAAAGCTGACTGGTCAAACGGAAAAGTTGCCACAACTGGACTTTCCTATCTTGGAACTATGTCCAATGGGCTTGCGACTACAGGCGTCGATGGTTTAGAAGTAATCATTGCTGAGGCTGGCATTTCTTCATGGTACAACTACTACCGTGAAAACGGTCTGGTAACTAGTCCAGGCGGTTATCCCGGTGAGGACTTTGACTCCCTTGCTGAGTTAACCTATTCTCGTAATCTCTTGGCTGGCGACTATATCCGTGGCAATGAAGCTCACCAAGCTGACTTAGAAAAAGTAAAGGAACAACTAGATCGCAAGACCGGCGACTATAACCAGTTTTGGCATGATCGCAACTATCTGCTCAATGCCCATAATGTAAAAGCAGAGGTTGTCTTTACCCACGGTTCACAGGATTGGAATGTCAAACCACTTCATGTTTACCAGATGTTCCATGCCCTTCCTAATCATATAAACAAGCACCTCTTTTTCCATAATGGTGCCCATGTTTATATGAATAACTGGCAGTCCATTGATTTCCGTGAAGCCATGAATGCCTTATTGACTAAAAAATTACTGGGACAAGATACAGATTTCCAACTTCCTACTCTTATCTGGCAGGACAATACAGCTCCACAGACTTGGCTATCACTTGATAACTTCGGTGGGCAAGAAAACTTTGAAACCTTCTCACTTGGGCAAGAAGAGCAAGCTATTCAAAACCAGTACCCAGATAAGGATTTTGAGCGTTATGGTAAGACCTACCAGACCTTCAATACGGAACTCTATCAAGGGAAAGCCAATCAGATTACTATTGACCTGCCTGTGACTAAAGATCTCCACCTGAACGGTCGCGCTCAGCTTAATCTTCGTATCAAATCCAGCACAAACAAGGGGTTCTTATCTGCTCAACTACTGGAACTTGGTCAAAAGAAATACCTACAACCTTATCCAGCTATTTTAAGTGCTAAAACCATTGATAATGGACGCTACCACATGTTGGAAAATCTCTGTGAATTACCATTTAGGCCAGATGCACAACGAGTCGTGACAAAAGGCTACCTTAATTTACAAAATAGAACTGATCTACTGTTAGTAGAGGATATTACTGCAGATGAATGGATGGATGTGCAATTTGAACTGCAACCAACTATTTATAAGCTAAAAGAAGGAGATACTCTTCGTTTAGTCCTCTATACTACTGACTTTGAAATCACAATCCGTGACAATACCGACTACCACTTGACTGTCGACCTCGCTCAGTCCACACTTACAATACCTTACTAAAAAAGGAGTTAAATTATTATGAATAAATCTGAACACCGCCACCAACTCATACGCGCTCTTGTTGCAAAAAACAAGATTCATACACAGGCTGAGTTGCAAGCCCTTCTTGCTGATAACGACATTCAAGTTACCCAGGCAACTCTCTCACGCGACATCAAAAATATGAACCTGTCAAAAGTCCGCGAAGAAGATAACGCTTATTATGTTCTTAATAATGGTTCCATCTCAAAATGGGAAAAACGTTTGGAAAACTATATGGAAGATGCCCTCATCATGTTGCGACCTATTCAGCACCAAGTCCTACTCAAAACTCTTCCTGGTCTAGCACAATCGTTCGCGACAATTATTGATGCTCTTGATTTCCAATATATTATCGCAACCCTTTGTGGTGATGATGTTTGCCTTATCATCTGTGAAGATACAGATGCTGCTCAAAAGTGCTTTGAAGAACTGAAAAAATTCGCCCCACCATTTTTCTTTGAAGAATAATAAATGACTACAACTAACAATTATGCTTTAAAAAAACCTGGTAGAAAGTCTTTAACATCAGAAAACGCATAGTATCAAGTGTTGAAAACCCTTGATACTATGCGTTTTGCTTTATCCTAGGAAGATTTATACTCTTCGAAAATCTCTTCAATCTCCGTCAACATCGCCTTGCCGTGGGTATGGTTACTGACTTCGTCAGTCTTATCTACAACCTCAAAACAGTATTTTGAGCAGCCTGCAACTAGTTTCCTAGTTTGATCTTTGATTTTCATTGAGTATTCCTTCATTTTCTCCTGCAATTGAATTCTTGCTCGGCTTTTTGTTTTCTATTTCTTTAAAATCAAAGTAGCTCTTTTGTTAATAACTCGATCAACAAACATCGTGGTACAAGTATCTACTTTGAAATTTATCAGCCACTTAACAACTGATACTGTATTCTAGGAAAACGATGACATTCTTCCTAATAAAACTTCTCATATATAACATAAATTTCTACTCTTTTTAATTTTAAATGAGTCTCAGCATGGCAATCACTTTAGAATTTAAGCCACTTCTCCAGCTCGATTATTGATAAGTTCAATGGTTTGAACAATATTACGAAGTACTGGTAGTTGGTGTTGAAAGAGTAGCTGAACAGATCCATGAGATTTAAACGGCTCTTGCGTTAACACTTTCATCTCTAAGCAACCATTTTCTACAATGTAGTCTACAATCAATTTCACAAATGAAATCTGCCTAGCATTAAGATTCTCATCCGACAAAAATTTAGAAAAAATACGATTAGCAGACTTTCTATCTAAGCCAATAATCTCACGCACCAATCTCGGAATTGCCTTATTTTCATAATGATGTTGGTAGTCTGCTTTACTACCTAATTTTTCCCAGAGCAATTTTTCAAGTGCAAGCATATCATCAGATGTCAACTTTTTATTATGGTATAGCTTAGAAATGGACTCCTCATCCAGATGAGTTTTCAAATAATGCTCAACTTTTTCATTATAAGATCGAAGATCGTTGACCTGCAAAAATGCTGTGGTCTCGTGAACAGTAGAGAGTATACGATCTTCAAAGTTAACATAGTAGGGTTTACGGTCTGTTTTATCCAAAAACTGTAATAAATCTCGAATAGCAAGACGAATTTTTTCCAAATCAGACAAGCTAACTTCTTTCCAAAATTCAGGCTCCTGTACTTTCCTGATAATTTCAGCCTGCTCAAAAACCTGCGGAATATTACCAATAGCAGAAAGAGCTCTAGCCGTCTTCATCACTTGGGAAATATGAACAGCGGAAGATTTAGCTGTCAGTTGCCCCAACTGAATATGAAGCAAGCACAGATCAAATCTCCTCGCCATCTCATCTTCTTTATCTTCATCAAATAAAAGCGGAGAGAGATTTTTTTGAATGGTCTCACTTGTAACAGCAGTTAGATTCTGCCAACTTTCCAATTTCCTATAGCTATAAACTGTATCTAAAACCATACGAACCCTGAAGTCCAACTCATTTAAGCTCTCTATACGACCTTGAAGTTCTGAAACAAGCTCCTGACGGTATGCTCTAGCAAACTGATCTTCTTGGTATTGGAGTCCCTGAAGTTCTCGAATCAAGTCCACTTTGATATTAAATAAACGCTGACTCAACGAAACAATGTGACGCCCCTCTCCATCTCTTGGATCTGCACGAAAATAATCAAAATTGTCCCCATAATCAAATACCAAGAAGTTTTCCTTATCCTGCTCAGGTCCAAATAAATCTTTACATAGACGGGTTCCTCGACCAATCATCTGCCAAAACTTAGTTTTAGAGCGTACTTTCTTGAAGAAGACTAAATTAACAACCTCTGGTACATCAATACCTGTATCTAACATATCGACAGAAATCGCAATTTGAGGATACTTCTCCTTAATTTTAAAATCATCAATCAAGGTCTGATAATGCTTAATACTATAATCAATCACCTGAGCATAGTCGCTCTCTTTTTCAGGATAGCGGTTGTTAAAAATACCTCTGATATATTCCGCATGATCATGATTTTTAGCAAAAATAATAGTTTTACCAATTTCATCACCCGAGGCTGTCTGAATTCCTCTTGTCATGAGTTCATTTAAAACAATTTCTACTGTACTTTTATTGAAAATAAAGGAATTAAACACACTCCCATCAATATCTTTTTCACAGCTATCGTCTTCAAATTTGCTATCAAAATGTTCCTTTTCTTCTTCGGACAAATCATCATAATGTAGACCATCCGTAGGTAGTTTCAGTTTGGTTTCGATAGAATGATAGGCTACTAAATATCCGTCTTTAACAGCCTCTTCCAAATCATATGCATATGTTGGAACACCATTCTCCAAATTAAAGAATCCATAGGTGTTTTTATCTAAATCTTGACGCGGAGTAGCTGTTAAGCCTACAATCCTTGCATCAAAATAATCAAAAATGGACTTGTATTTCTGATAAATAGAACGGTGAGATTCGTCAATTATGATAAGGTCAAAATGCCCAACAGTGAAAGGACGTTGATTTACTTCTTCTTGACCACTAATCGCTCCAATCATAGTCGGATAAGTTGAAAAGACCATGCGACTTGATTGAGCTCCTTCTTTATCTTCTAAGAAGTTACAAACGGAAAGATCTGGGAGTAATTTCCTAAACGAATCATAGGCTTGCTTAACCAAGGAAGTTCTATCGGCTAAGAAGAGAACGTTTTTTACCCAGTTATGACGTGATAAGATATCAACTAGAGAAACTGCTGTACGAGTTTTCCCAGCCCCAGTTGCCATAACCAAAAGTGCCTGTCTACGATGATTAGAGAAAGCTTCACAAACGCTTGCAATCGCATGTTTTTGGTAGTGACGCCCGGAAATATCGTCCCTAATTTTACTAGAAATATCCTCAAGTGGTTTTTGAAGATGACGTCTATCCATCACTAATTGCAATTCTTCTTGAGAGTAAAAGCCTGCAATCTGGCGGCGGTTTGGACCATCAAGTATATAGTGCTTCAAGCCATTTGTAATAAAGCAAATTGGCTGATAGCCGATATATTTCTCCAGAGCTTCAGCATATTCTTTGACCTGTACTTCCCCTACTTCTGGATTGACAGAGGCTTTTTTAGCCTCCACAATCGCTAAAATTTTCCCATTTTTACCATAAAGTACATAGTCACAGTAACCAATTCCTGAACCGTGCTTGAGACCATCAACAGCTATCTCAACACGACAGTTTTCTTCAAATATCCATCCTGCTAGACGGAGATCGATATCAATAAAGAGCTTTCTTGTCTCTGCCTCAGATAATTGATCAATATGGAAAGGCACATCTTGCCGTTGCGCTGCAGTCTCACGTTTTTCAGTATAAGTCTCTTGAACTTCTACGGACTGAGCAGCCATCTGTTCATGAAAATCAGGCAGTTCTGGTAAACTGTCTTGTAACTTTATCATAGATTGTGGAGTTTCTCGGTATTTGATGTTTGCTGAAAGTGGTAAGCACTTCTCATCAAAATAACGCTCCACAAACTCATTGCTGTAACAATAATCGATAAAATTAACAAACTGATACAAATGATGCAAAGCTAAAATAGCTTCTCGTTCCTTAATTTCACCACCATGAGCAGCATGGTTTCCCCACCGAATCAACAGAACTATCTGCTTGTGGAGTTCAGAATCTACGATATCCCTAAAATCATCATCCCATACTAAAGAAGATAGAGTAGCACGATAGGGAGCTTCTAAATATGAATCGTGACTATATATCCAATGGACAGCCTGCTCTAAAGCACGACGCGCCATAAAGGCAGTAGCCACAGTTGATGTAGCAATCATATTCTCAGCTTCAATGCAAGGTTTTGAAAAAGATTCATATTCGTCATTTTTTAAAAGAAAGCTAAAATTTCCCATTTTTTTCTCACTTTAAACAAATAGTTTAGCTATATTATACTAAATTTCAAGCTATTTCTCCACACTTTTATAGCTATCTCACAAGCAAATTGTGATTTGTCGACCTGGGCTACAAAGTCTGCGAACTCATTTTGGAGGGAAAGAGGGGGGAGAATATATTTCTGATTTTCTAATGGTTTTTGAGTTATCTTTGGTTGACCTGAGAAATCAGCAAATTTACTAAAATCAATTACTTTCATTAATTCTAATAAAAATACAAGATTAAAATCGGAATTCTTAAATTCTTTTATATATATAGCATTATCACTTATCCATACCTTACCGTAGGTAGTTCTTACATTACCGCAATATGCACCTACACGACCAATGATGATAGTAGGATTATCAATTAAATATTTTCGACTTTTCCAAGCAATGCCATTTCCACCATAGGCAGGATAACCTTCAAAAACTCTATCATGTTTATCAAGAAATTTTCCACTTGAAAATTTAAAACACTGTTGTCCCGTTTTTACTGCAAATTTCTTGTTATTATTTAAAGGATCCCCAAACATCTCGTTAAATCGGGATTTTACAAGTAGATTAAGCTCTTCAAGTTGTTCTTGTCTCCTTAAAATCAGCTTGCTTAACAAATCCAGCTCACTTGCAATTTTTTGTTGCTCTCCCAAATTTGTATATGGAACCATAATATTATCAAAATATTTTTTAGTTAAATGTTTCATTGTGGAACCATGAGTATGTTTTACAGCATCTTGTAAACCTTTTTCAACAACATATTTAAAATACGATTTATCTATATCTATCTTATCAAAAACCACTTTAAAAATGTGCTGATTTAACACTGCGGATCTTCCACACCACTGAAAAATCCCTAATGTACCCGACCACGAAATAAGGATATCACCAGCTTCAACAATGTATTTTTTATCAATCGTACCCGAATAATAATTTATCCCTTTTGAAGTTTTAGTCAGATTCTGTATTCTGATAATCTCTTTCCCTTCAGATGACCAATCTTGAGGTTTAAAAGCATAGCCATTGATAAAAGTAGCCACTTGCCCTAATTTCACTTTCTTCATGCAACCACCTCCTCGGAATATCGGGATTTGCTTTTAAGAGATGAATTTTTGGTGTGAATGCTTGACATTATTTTGATTGACCATGGCATAGGCCAGGGTTGTGTCAATCTTGCTATGACCTAGCAGTTTTTGGACTTGCTCGATAGGCATACCTTTATCAATTGCCTTAGTCGCTAAAGTTCTTCTGAACTTATGTGGGTGAACCTTTTGTATACCGAGTTTGTCTCCTAACTTTCTTAAGCGAATCTCTACACCAGCAATTCCAAGCCTCTGGACTTTTCCAACTAACGTTACAAAAAGAGCAGGGTGACTATCTTTTCTGTCGTTAAGATAGTTTCTTAAATGAATTTTCGTACGAGCGTCAAAATATACTGGTCTCTCCTTCTTTCCTTTACCAAAGACAACACACTCTCTGTTTTCAAAATCAATATCTGAACGATTCAACTGTACAAGCTCCCCTACACGCATACCTGTCGATGCTAGTAGGTCTATTATTGCCAAATCTCTCAAATTTTCACAGTTATCGCGCATAATTTCCAAATGTTCATCAGTATAAGTTTCCTTCACATTTTGCTCAGTCTTAATTTTCTTTATCCGTCGAATGGGATTTTTAATGATATATTCCTCTTGCTCAAGCCAAGCAAAAAAAGAAGACAATATACGCCTAATATTGTCTAAATTCGCCTTACTACAATCCTTTTCAGACTGGTAATTTGCTAAATAACTCCTTAAATCATCTGTTGTGAGTTGTGTCACAGACTCCTTAATACCATTAAACAAGTTTTCAATCGTCCTCTGGTAATAACGAATTGTTTTTGAGCTACAGCCCTCTACCTGCTTGGCGGTAATAAATAGTTGCAACAGGTTATTATTCGAATACTTCTGCTGCTTTTTTCCGTCTACTAGATGATGTTCTAAACTCTCTCTCAACGCTAGTAATTGTTCATTATTTAAAAGAGGTAACATTTCTTGCATGATAATTGTAACTTTTGATTCCATAATTTCTCACTTTCTTATTCATCAATAAAAAGAGACAATATCAGTTTCTGCATTACAGAATTCTAATATTGTCTGTTCATTTATTTTCTTGTGCTCATTCAAATCCAGCATACTAGGTTACTTTTTGACCTTTTCTCTAACAGAATGTTCAGAAACCCATTTGGAGTAGCTTGTCATTTTTTCATCAGTTAAAGCTTCTACTGCGATGGTTACACACATTTTTACTGCTTCTTCTACCGTTACAGAAAAACGATAGCCGTTTAATTGTAAAAATTTGACCAAAACGAAGAAAGCAGTTCTTTTATTAGCATTAGCAAAAACATGCTTCTTTATCAATTGGACAAATAGTATCGTTGCTTTATCAAAAATTGTTGGATAAAGAGGCTTCCCAAAGACAAATTGTTCTGGTAAGTTCACAATCATATTTAAGGCAGAAGGACTAACTGTTTGAATTTTCTCATTTGGAGAATACCGTTGAATTGCTAAAGCATTTATTTTTTCAATTTGCTTTTCTGTCAGATAGATTGTCATTTTTCCACCAAAGCTTTGAAAACATCGTCGTATTCGTCAAATATTTTATCTAAATTTAAGTCAAAGGCATCATCAGATACATAAGAAACCTGCTGCCCCAATTCTTCAGGAGTAAAGATAATCTCACCACTTGGTAACAATTTCGCTTCGTATTTAACACCACTTGGAATATTAAATTCACTTGGAATCGTAATGGTGATTGAATTTCCTTGTTTTCTTGTTTTTACTACCATCTGATTTCCTCCTTTATTGTATTATAACAAATCATTACGGTAATTACAATGGCAGAATATCAGCCAAAATACTCCTGCATCAGAGATTTCTTCAAAGTTTCAAGTTCTTCCAGAGATTTTTGGATTGCCAATTGTGATTTGTCGACTTGGGCTACAAAGTCTGCGAACTCATTTTGGAGGGCTAGTGGGGGGAAAATCAGTTCAAAATTTTTAATCAGTTGACCGTTTAAATTAGGTTGATTTCCTCCTCGTCCAAGTTCTCGTAATTCGCTATACCTTAGCATTAATTGATGCCAAATAAAAACTGGATTGTCTATTTTATTTGGAAATATAGCCCCACATGCTTGGTTGCTAGTAGATTCAACTTTGAGGATTGCACTTCTTCCTCTTGTTTGTCCTTGACCATACATAGCAATTAATATTGTATTAACTGGAAAAAGTTTAAGAGATGTATTTTCTAAAGCAAATTTTGTAATTTTTTCCTCAGTTTCCGTAATTTCTCTATTTATTACCTCAGTTGTTTTTACCCAATTAATCGTTCCGCTATCCCAATATAATTTATTATCTCTTGATGGTGTACTTCCACTAGAAACTTCAAATTTTTCACCTATTTTATATTTGGGGAATAATGTAGTATAAAAATCCCCAAACATCTCGTTAAATCGGGATTTGACGAGCAAG
>NZ_VMMM01000017.1:76882-138088 GCF_013277195.1 Streptococcus sp. 2579 | reverse complement strand
AGTTTGGAGTCGTCTCAATCGAAGTGTTCTTCGTATTGGCTGTTTCGTCTAGCTTGCTAATCGCGCTGTCATGCGTCGTAGCGGTTGGATTGATGTTGTTGATGGCATCAAGTCCAGCCTGCTTAGCTTGGTCAACATCTGCCTTATTTCTTGCCTTATTGACCTTGTCTTTCGCATCAGCCAAGGCTTCTCCGACTTTACGTTTGGCATCAGCGATTTCTTCAGCTGTTAAGTTTGGAGTCGTCTCAATCGAAGTGTTCTTCGTATTGGCTGCGGCATCAAGTTCACCATTTGCCCCATCCCTATCAATCGGATAAGTTGGTCTAATAGTCTCGTTACTTAAAGGCGAAACTAGGTCTTGATTTATTATTTGGTTTGTTCCTGGTTTAACATAAGCTACAACAAGACGTAGGGGGGCATCGCCTATGGATGGTTTTTGGTACTGAGTTGGATAGAATGGTACCGTTCCATCTGATCCCACTCTCCCCCACGCAACGATGTCAAAACCTTCTGCTCCAGTTTCGACCCCATTAAACGAGTCATTATGTCCACCTCGAACCAAGAACATTCTCAATTCACTATTATTCACAATATTGGAACTAGTCAATCCACCTGGCGGAACAGCGATTCTCCCCCTAAGCATGGGTTTTTCTTCTGCTTTACCCTCCACAGCTTCTTGACTGCTTTTTCCTGGATCAGTATAAGACCCATCAAATGTTGGTTTTGGGAGTTGATACAGAATCGTTTGAGTCTTACTAGAAACATGACTACTTCCTTCAACTACTGTTAAAGTTGTGTTGTATACCCCAGACAATTCTTTAGGAGATTTACCTCTAATAGTTATAACAGCTCTTTTTCCATTGTTATCAATTCTCTTTGTGATTGTAGCCCAAGTCTTACCGTTATTTCCCACCGTTGGGAACCCTGATATAGAAATATCTCTAATCGTTCCAGTTTCTACAGTAGCAATATATTTTAAAGCTAGAACGTTTAAGTCCTCACCGTTAAACAAATTACGGATGTCCCTTTCCCTTCCTGAACTATCCCTAGCCCTTATTTCCTTACCATCACTTCCTGTAGCCAGCCCGTAGACGAGTCCAGAAACACTTCTTCGACTTCTGCTCTTTTCAGCTTCCTTAGCACCTTTCTCTAGTTGACTAGCCTTTTTATACTCCTCAAGTGCAGCATTGAAAACCTCCTGGTCAACAAGTCCATCTTCTTTCGTCTGTAATGCTTCATTGAGTTTATCGTAAGCCTCTTTTAGTTTTTGGACTTGTTCTGGATTTTCAGTGCTGGTATTCAATTCTTGGAGGAGTTTATGGATTTTTTCTGATAGAGGATAGCTACCTGGACCATTTGTGTAGTCTGTAACTTCCTCCGCCCTTTCCTTGGTTTCTTGATTTTCTGTTGACACTGGTGCTGTAGGAGGAGTTAGTTGCCCCCTACGACCTCGCCCTCGTCTAGGAGTCGGGCTTGGTTCACTCTGAGTCACACCACTTCCTTCTCCAAGCTCAGCTGGGGATGTGAGTCCACCTGCCAAAGCCTTGTTGACTTCCTCAGTCAAGGTTTTCATGGCTTGAACTTGGGCATTGACCTCCTCTTGACTAGAGTTTGGATTTTCAAGAACAGCTTTAGCTTGTGCTAGACCTGCTTCTACACGAGCGTGAAGTTCTTTCATTGAGTCCAGTGTCAGATTGGCAAGTAGAGCTTGCAGACTGGTTTGTGCCGACTCGGCAAGTGACTTATCTACAGTAGGACGGCTTGCTTCTTCTGCTTGTTTTTCTCCCTTGCCTTCTTCGCTATCTTTTACTAGAGACTTGTTTTTATCTGAAGCCTCTTGGTTTTCTCGATTGCCTTGGATAGGTTGCTCTGGCTGACTAGGGTCTGTATCAGGAGTTTCTTCACTTAGCTCTTCAGATACCCCCCCCCCCCCCGAGGAATCGCTTACAAGGGCGCTGGTTCTAGTCGTTCCGCTTTCTGTCGCTGGAGAAATGTCAGGTGTTTGTGCCTGTACTGTCCCGTTGGCAAAAAACATCAGCGCAGCAACGGCAACGCTGGCAGCACCAAAGTGGTACTTCCTTATTGAGTAACGAAAAATCTTTTCCCCTTTGCGCTCTTCTTTACTTTTTAGTTTCATTCATTCTTCCTTCCTTTTTCTATTTGATTTCTTCTGTATAGTCTAGTGCGATCCAGCCCCTACCCGACTTCAACAAGCCCCAAGTATAGCCATCTGCTTCTTCTACCTGCATGATGGTAAAAGTCCCAAGAGGACAAAAACCTTGGTCAGGATAAGCCAGACCTGGGCCTGTTCGGATGTAGAGATCATCATCTACCACACGCACCAGATACTCTCTATTTCCATCTCGAGGTTGCTCCTCTTTCGATGCTTGGAAACAATCTCCAGCAAGAATCTCAGCCGCCATCTGGATGAGTAGACTTAGATCAATTCCACCAGGACAATCTGTAGCAGTAAATTCCTGGTGAGGATGGATAGTCTCACGATTGATTGGTAAATTATAACGATTACAAATATCTGCAATCAAACGTGCTGAGTTCCTGTAGGTTTCCTCTGCAATAGTCCAGTCAGGTTCCCCACGGTTATTTAAGTGTTCAATACCAATCGAACGCTGATTGACTTCATAGTTGCCAGCATGATATGCAACGCTCTCTTCACCAACACACCCCCATATCTTATCAGGAGTCACCTGATAGTGAGCAGATGTGCCATGACCTGTAGAGACATACCAAGTACTTCTAGCCCCCTCATCACTCAGCCCACCATTATGGTGGATGACAATAGTATCAATATCAAGGCGATTTTGATCGCTATTCATGATTTCCTCATCCACATCTGTGATAAGTCCTGAAAACAAATCGCCATTCACTCTTTTTGTCGCAAACATTCTTCCCTCCTAGTCATTTTCTACCTTATCCTCTACCTGAGGATAAAGAGTCGTTCCCCAAATAGAAATCGTCCGCTTACGCACTAGTGGCAAATCGGTTTTTTCATAAACCGTACGCCACCATTCCCAGGCAAGTCCGGTACACTCTCTAATTTTAACAGAGAGATTGCGAACATTCCCTTTTAAAGGAATACTAGTGGTAAAATGAGCCGTCAAATCCTGGCCATTTCTGTCCCAAGCCTTAGGAGTCAAAACTTCTTTACCTTGATAATCATAGGATAATTCATCCCAAGTAATGTAATATTGGGCAACATAGGCACCGCTATGATCCAAGAGTAAATCTCCGTTTCTGTAGGCTGTCACCTTAGTTTCAACATAGTCTGTACTGTTTTGAAAGGTCGCAACTACATTGTCACGTAAAAATGAAGTTGTATAGGAAATCGGCAAGCCTGGGTGATCTGCTGTAAAGCGACTGCCTTCTTGAATCAAGTCCTCTACCATATCCACCTTGCCTGTTACAACTCGGGCACCCGAACTCGGGTCGCCCCCTAAAATAACTGCCTTCACTTCTGTATTGTCTAAAATCTGTTTCCACTCTGTCTGAGGAGCTACCTTGACTCCTTTTATCAAAGCCTCAAAAGCAGCCTCTACTTCATCACTCTTACTCGTAGTTTCCAACTTGAGATAAACCTGACGCCCGTAAGCAACACTCGAAATATAGACCAAAGGACGATCGGCAGAAATTCCTCTCTGCCTCAAATCCTCTACCGTTACAGTATCTTGAAATACATCTCCTGGATTTTTAACAGCATCTACGCTGACTGTATAATAAATCTGCTTAAAATTAACAATCTGAATCTGCTTTTCGCCCGAATGGACAGAGTTCAAATCAATATCAAGAGAATTCCCTGTCTTTTCAAAGTCAGAACCAAACTTGACCTTGAGTTGTTCCATGCTGTGAGCCGTGATTTTTTCATACTGCATTCTAGCTGGGACATTATTAACCTGACCATAGTCTTGATGCCACTTGGCCAACAAATCGTTTACCGCTCCGCGAACACTTGAATTGCTAGGGTCTTTTACTTGGAGAAAGCTATCACTACTTGCCAAACCAGGCAAATCAATACTATAAGTCATCGGAGCACGATCGACCGCAAGAAGAGTGGGATTATTCTCCAACAAGGTCTCATCCACTACGAGAAGTGCTCCAGGATAGAGGCGACTGTCGTTGGTAGCCGTCACGGAAATATCACTTGTGTTTGTCGACAGGCTCCGCTTCTTTCTTTCGATAACAACAAACTCATCGGGTAGCTGATTCCCCTCTTTGATGAAACGATTTTCGATACTCTCTCCCTGATGGGTCAAGAGTTTCTTTTTATCATAATCCATAGCTAGTATAAAGTCATTTACTGCTTTATTTGCCATCTTCTACCTCCTAATAAGTTCCTAGATTGAGTTGCATAAACTCAGACTTGTTCAGCGAAATCAGCCGTGGTTGGACTAAGTGATCCAAAATTTCCTCGTACAATTCTTCTGAGACATTGCGTCGCCGTCTGGCTAGATAAGAAGTCGGAATGACCGTATTATCCAACATAAATACCTTATCTAAGTCAATCAAGGTTGGTCTTGTAAAAGGATTACGAGCTAGATCCGGCTCTTCTATCATAAAGTTCTTGACCAAACGTCTGGTCAAGAGAGCTGGTTTGAAGGTCTGATTTTTAACCAACTCTTTGTTTTTAGTCATACTGTTGTCAATACAAATATACATATGATTCTTCACAGCCAAATCGCTACTAATAGTCGGAAAAGGCAAATAAAGAGCTACAACATCTCCTCTCTTAATCAAGCAAGAGCACCCCCTTTTCTCCTAATGTAACATAGACAGGATTGACCAAGTCTTCTGATTGACTCAGCATTTCCAAAGTTTGAGTTTGGCGTCCTGTCAATTTAGTAGCATCTTGTCTCTTCAATACAAAATGCTTGTCGCCAATTACCTTGACACTATAATCCTTCTCCAAAGCTGACTGGTAAATCCACATCAGATATTGTCTGTCCTGAGAACTCAAGAGAGAAGGATGTTCAAGCCTCCCTACAGCCTGATAAAAATCAAAAACAGGAGCTAATTCCTGCCAATCTGACGGGCTAGTTGTCAAAGCTAGAAAAAGGGCTTTGCGAGCTGATACTTCTTGGTTAGTCTTGAGAGTCCCTTTTCCCTCCAAGTTTGTTAGAAATTGGGAAACTCCAGAAAGCAAATCTTTCTCTAACTGCGAGAAATAAAAACCTTGCCTTCCCAGACACAAGTCTCTCAAGTCGCTTTCTCTAGCAAATAAGAGTTCAAACAGTTGATAATAAAAGAAAAATATCTGGCACTGGGGCGCACTCATCTTTTCCTTATCGGCTTCTTTTTTTAACCAGAGCAAGGGCGACAGGTAACTAGATTGAGACATTTCCTCCACCTCCTATTCTTTTTGCCCTGGAGCTTCTGCACTAGTTGCCACTTCTTTTGACTGGATACTTTCCCACTGGTTGATTTCCTCTGAGATAAGACCTTCGCATGTCTTGACAAATAGAGCAAAAGCCTTGGTTTTTCCTGCATATTTCTCTGTTTGGCATTGATAGAGGAATTTTTCTCTCTCCAGGAGTTGCGCAGTCTTTTGGTAAGAAATCCAGTGTTCCTTGGCATTATACAAATTGAGAATCCCCTCACACAGCAAGCCTAAACTGGACAAGGCAACCGAAATCAAACGGTAGCGATCACCTGGCATAGGAATAGCACAAAAGACAGCTATGAGGAAACCTGCCACGATTTCTGTTATTTTTAATACCTTATAGCGTCTACGATGTTGAACGCTTTTCTTTAAAAAATGAGCTATCTGTACATCCAATCGATCTGTCAAGTACATTTCTTCTGGCGTCATGTTCGTAACCCCTTTTATCTATTCATTCTATTCAAAAAACTAGGATAACTGTCTAGTAGGTTTAGCAAATATTAATAATGTTGTCATGTTATTTTGGAAAGGAAGTTTCATGTTTACATCTAGCGGAAAAGATCGTTTCTCCTACTAGCAAAGTTCACCTAGTTTAATTATTATATCATAATCGGGACAAAAAAACTTACTTACTTACTTACTTACTTACTTACTTACTTACTTACTTACTTACTTACTTACTTACTCATGGTAGCTGATTTTATCAATGATTGCAAGCTCTGTATCTTAAAATGTCAGAATTATTAATTTTTTATTACATGCTTGTTTTTGCTATTGTAAGAAGGAGTTGCTTGATTTTTTATAGCATAATAAAGTAGTAACTGAATAAAATTAGTTGAGAAATTCAAACTAATTTTTAACAATATTTTAGAAAACAAGGAAACAGCGGAGGAAATTACAGACTACACAAATGGTTCAGGTAGCTATCCTCTATCGGACAAAATCCATCATCTCCTCCAAGAACTGAAGACCAGCACTGAAAATCCAGAACAAGTCCAAAAACTCAAGGAAGCTTACGATAAACTCAACGAAGCATTGGGACAATCAGAAAATGGGCTTGTCAATCAGGAGGTCTTTAATGCTGCGCTTGAGGAGTATAAAAAGACTGCTCACCTAAAGAAAGGCGAGGAGGGAACTGGAAAAACTAGGAATCGTAGAAGTGTTTCCGGGCTTGTTTATGGGTTTGCTACAGGAAGTACCGGGAAGGAAAAAAGATCTAGGGATGATTCAGGAAGAGAAAGAGACACTCGTAATTTATATAACGGTCAAAACTTAAACGAGATACCTTTAAAATATATTGCTACTGTAGAAACTGGAACTATTAGAAATATTTCTTTATCAGGGTTCCCAACGGTGGGTAAGGACGGTAAAACTTGGGCTACAATCAAAACAAGAATTGATAGTAATGGAAAACGAGCTGTTTTAACTATTACCGGTCAGTCTCCTAAAAATCTCTATGGGCTATACAATACAACCTTAACAGTAACTGAAGGAAGCGGTCACGTGTCTAGTAAGATTCAAGAGGTTCTGTATCAACTACCAAAACCAGAATTTGATGAATCTCCACTAAATCCAGGAAAGACTGCTCAACAAGATGTAGAGGGAAAAGCAGGAGAAAAACCTATAGTTAAGGGGAAAATTCCTACTCCACCAAATGGATTCTCTAGTTCTAATATTCCGCAAGGCTCTCAATTGAAAATGTATTTGGTTCAAGGTGGACATAATGAAAATTTTGGTGGAATTGAAACCTCAGCAGAAGGTTATGACATCGTTGCATGGGGGCTAGTAGGAGCAGATGGAACATCAGTATTATATCCGACTCAGTATAAAAAGCAATCCATAGGCGATAAACCGCTACGTCTTATCGTGGCTTATGTTCAACAAGGAACAGATCGAGTACTAAATAAGGACTTAGTTTCGCCTCTGTCTAGGGATTCCATTACACCGACATATCCGCTGGATAGGGATGGGGCTAAATCAACAAATAAATGAGCCGGAAGCTAGATAACACTCAATTGTAACCGTCCAATAACGAAGTATATTGAAAAATCTCCAAACTAGAGAACTCACTGATGGTTCCTAATCTGGAGATTTCTTATTTGTACTTTTCTTGTATAATAGATTGAAATAGGATACGAACACATTAATTTGACTTCCCCAATTGATTCGCCTAATTCCTATTTCATTTTGATGTAACTATTTTTATCGAGACTATAACTCACATACAAAATCTTTAATTTTCGTTTTTAAGAATTTCTTCTAATTTATGATAATCTTGGACACTATCGATCTCATAGATGCTATTGCCTTCTAATTCTTCAACATAGACATCTAGCTCTTTGATATTGTCCTTAACCATATTGTCCCAGTATAGATCAACAAATTCACCACTTGCATAAGCCTTGTCGATAAAGCTGACAATCTTTTCTGCTGTTGGAGCATCCCAGAAGGATACACCACTAAGGATGCGACCTGCCTTGCTATCAACAATAATGTCTTGAACCTTGTAGTCATCTCCATAGACCAAGAACCATTCATTGGTACAATCTTCACGATAAACACTAAAATAAGTCGAACGTGTCAAATCATTGCGGAACATATTTTTAAAGAGATAATTATCGGCATCGATAACATAACTGTTAGCTAATTCTTCTTTTACAAGATAGAGAGAGTAAAAGTTATTGTAATCAGCGTATTTATCATTGAAAACGAGGCGAACTCCGTATTTTTCTTTCAAGTAATCGAATTGTTCTCTAAGGTAACCAACAATGATGATGATGTCATTAATTCCTTTTTCTTTGAGAAACTCAATTTGGTATTCAATCAAAGGTTTTTGATTAACCTGAACCAAGGCTTTAGGGGTATTTTCAGTCATAGGACGCAAGCGAGTTCCCAATCCCGCTGCTAAGATAATGGCTTTCACACGAATCTCCTTTATTCTTTAATAATAATATAAACTCCAGCAATAACGACAAGTGACGTCATAATTGTCAGCATATCTAGCGGTGCACCCAAGAAAACAACTGCAAACAAGACAGTCCAAACTACATAACTCACGTTCAAGCCTGTAGCCTTGGCTGGTTGCAAGCGATTGATAGCGATATAATAAGCCAAGTAGGAAATTATATCAAAGGCTGCAAAGACAATCATAAGACCTAGCAATTGTCCATTGGCCACTTCTGCAAATGACTGATGAGAGAAGAGCACAATCACAAGATAGGACAAGAATGAAGTTACTTGACGGATTAAGAGGGCTTCGATTTCACTCAATTCACTTTCCATGGCAAAAGAGCTAAGAACACTCTCACTCCCCCATGCAATGGCACAAATCAAAGCACAGAGAATCCCAATGTAGAAAGAATTAACCTGTTCAACCTTATAGGTCTGAGCAATTATCCCTCCAATAATCAAGACGATCCCAAACACAGTATTTTTCGAAATCTTGTGCTTCAAAAAGAAGAAAGCCAATAAAACTGAAATCGCAGGGTAAATAGCCGACACAGATGAAGCTAAAGAACTTCCGATATACTTAACCGCATAAAGATTGGCCTGCATACCGATAGGACCTGCTAGCAAGGCTCCGATGATAACACTAACATTACGAATATTTAAGAAAATTGAGAGACGAACTTTTCCTTCTTTTACCAAGAGAAAAGCTAGTAAGATAAAGATACTCAAGAAATCGTGAGCAGCGGCCACCACAAAGGGCGACAAATCTGTAAAAATCGAAAAGATATAAGCACTAATCGTTAGACCTAAACCCCAGAAAATACCTGAGAGTAGACCAAAAGAAACTCCATTTTTATTTTTCATCAGAACCTCCATAATATGACAAACCTTTAACAGCTCTTTGGTAACGACTCACACCATAGTCACCAAAATCTGCACCTTGCTCTTCTTTGTAGACTGTCCATAGACTCCAAATAGCATCTTGCAAAATTTTATAGATTGCAATCTTTTCTCGAGAGACAGGTGTTAGCTCACTCTCATAGTGAGACAAGAAGTCTTCTTCCTCTTGACGAGTGAATTCAGACTCTAAAAAGAGGGCAGCCAAATCCCACATTGGATCGTTCATTGATGAATATTCCCAGTCAATCAGATAAAGTCGTCCTTGTGGTGATTCGATAAAGTTTTCAGGCACCAAATCGATATGACAAGATTTTCTGTCAACACCTAAGTCAGCCAATCTTTTCTCTAAGGAGAAGACTTCTTCTCGAACAGCTTCATAGTTGGCATAAGGGATTTTCTCTTCAATCAAGGATTCGTATTTTTTGATTTCTTCAAAAGGAGCAAATTCTCCTCTTAATTCCTTGCCAGAAGCATGAATAGTTTGTAATATTGGAGCAATTTTATCAAATTTGGTCTTGATTGACCTTGAATCAAGCGTAATCGCAGATTCGATATACTCATTTACTTTGATACCAGCTTCAATATCAAAAAGATAATTTTTTACATCTAAGTCTAAATCCTTTAGTAGTTCAAGATTGTACTTTTCATCTTGTCGATTGATCAGCTTTTCTGTCCCTTTACCAAAGAATTTAACAATGTATTGCTTATTTGTTGTTTTGACCAAATAGTTTTGATTGGTCATTCCCCCCAGCTGTTCAACACTGAGGACTTCCTCTTCTTGACTAAGTAGGGAAGAAATTTTTTCTTTAATGATTTTCTCCACAATTAACCTCCAGGACTTATACTTCCCACTTAAACACAGTTTTAAAGGCTGTGTTTAAATCGGTCGCAAAGACACGGTGAATATCTTTAATTTCTCTTACAGGTTCTTCTAGATAAAGGATATTTTTAAGACGATTGGCGAATTTCTTGACTTCCATCATTTGGATAGCATTTTCAAAATCAATGCGACCAGAACGAGAGGAACCAACCAAGAGCAAGCCTTTTTCTAAGGCATCGCGTGTATTGAGATTGACTTTATACTCGCTAACGCCCATCATGAGAATCGTTCCCTGAGGACGAATGTAGCGAATCAGGTCATTTATAGCCGGTCCAGTACCATTACCACCACAACACTCAAAAGCATGGTCAAAGGCCAAATCTTCAGGAATATTATCCGTAATATAGCATTCTTTGGCAAAAGAGAAGAGTTCCAACTTTTCCCAATGACGACCAATAACCACAATCTCTGCTTCTGGCAAAGTATAGTTGATAATATTGGCAACCACAAAAGCTAAACTTCCATCTCCGATAACGGCGATTCGGTCCCGCTTGCTATGAGCAAGAGTCAATAGACGATTCATAGCGTGCATGCCGACACTGACAAACTCTGTAATGGCTGCAACCGTGTCTTCAATATCATCATAAGCCACCACACGGTCTTTAGGGAGAGAAACAAACTCTCTCATAAAGCCATCAAATCCACTAGACAAGAAATGGGTCCCTGTCATGTAGTTCTCATAAAATTCTTCATCGCTCTGCATAGGAGGATGATTGGGAATCATAACAACTTTTTGCCCAACCTCATAGGTTCCTGTCGGATCAGAAATAACGGTTCCACATGACTCGTGAATCATTGCCATTGGAAGTTTTTTATTCAAAATCTTGGGATCACGTTTTCCTTGATAATAACGCTGATCCGCATGACAGACCGCCATGTAGTTGGGACGGATAAGGATATGATTTTCTTGGTCAATAGCCTCTTCCTGATATTTGACATTGATAAACTTAGGCTTAGTTAGTTGATAAATTTGATTAATCATATCACTAGTCTTTCTCAATCATACTTTTTGCAATCTTCAAATCTGTCACGGTTGTAATCTTCAGATTTGAATACTCACCCTTGGCCAAGGCTACATCTTTTCCTTTGATCACAAAGATTTTACATGCATCTGTTAAAATTTCTTTCTCTTCGGCAGATAGAGAACCGTAAAGGTCCATGAAGTCCTTGCAACGGAATGTTTGAGGTGTTTGTCCTTGATAAAGGTGAGCACGATTTGGAATATCTGTAATAAATTGACCATTAGTACTTTCAACGATAGTATCAACCGCTTCTACCACTGTGTCCACTGCGTCATGATTTTGGGCAAGTTTAATATTGTCTTGAATCATGCGAAGTGTAATAAATGGACGAACAGAATCGTGGGTAACAACGATATCCTCTGGAGTAAGCGGACGATAAGCATCAATGGCTTCAATGATTTTCTCAATACTCGTATTACGGTCAGCACCACCTTTTGTAATGATGATACGATCCTTATGAAGAGGTAGATATTTATCTACAAGATCCTCTGCATGAGAAACCCAGTCTCCATGAACCCCAACCACAATTTTTTCAATACTTGGTTCCAAGACAAATTTTTCAATTGTATGAATCAAAATAGGTCGATCACCTAGCTCTAAAAATTGTTTTGGCAAGTTACTGATTCCCATGCGTGTGCCAGTTCCACCAGCAAGAATTCCTGCATAAATCATCTATTTTCTCCTTTGTCTTACTAAAAAAACTTATTCTCTCTATTATACCACAATCTAGTTCTATCATAAAAGAAATACTAGTCATCCCGTTCTAGAATAGGAGGATTAAGGAGTTCTATTATTCAAAGAAACTAGCCCATTTCTAGCAATGACTAGGAATTCTGTAGTCATTACCAATAAATGGCTGTGAAATTTTAGAGTTCTCCAGAATAATATAATTTCCTTAAAGAAAACTTAAAATTAAGATTTGAAACTTCAAAGTGATTACTTGACTTATACTCAATGAAAATCAAAAAGCAAACTAGGAAGCTAGCCGTAAGCTGTACTTGAGTACGGTAAGGCGACGCTGACGTGGTTTGAATTTGATTTTCGAAGAGTATTACTGCCCTTCATTTCTTATTAGCTAACTTTATGATATAATGAAAAACGAGGTAAATTGAATGAAAAGTATAAAATTAAATGCTCTATCCTACATGGGAATTCGTGTCTTAAATATTATTTTTCCCATCCTAACTGGAACCTATGTCGCGCGTGTCTTGGACCGAACTGACTATGGTTACTTCAACTCAGTTGACACTATTTTGTCATTTTTCTTGCCCTTTGCGACTTATGGGGTCTATAACTACGGTTTACGGGCCATCAGTAATGTCAAGGATAACAAAAAAGATCTGAATAGAACCTTCTCTAGTCTTTTTTATTTGTGCATAGCTTGTACGATTTTGACCACCGCTGTCTATATCCTAGCCTATCCTCTCTTCTTTACAGATAATCCAATCGTCAAAAAAGTCTACCTTGTTATGGGGATTCAACTCATTGCCCAGATTTTTTCAATCGAGTGGGTCAATGAAGCTCTGGAAAATTACAGTTTTCTCTTTTACAAGACTGCCTTCATCCGTATCCTGATGCTGGTCTCTATTTTCCTGTTTGTCAAGAATGAACACGATATTGTTGTCTATACACTTGTGATGAGTTTATCGACGCTGATTAACTATCTGATTAGTTATTTTTGGATTAAAAGAGACATTAAGCTTGTTAAAATCCACATCAGTGATTTTAAACCGCTCTTTCTCCCTCTGACAGCCATGTTGGTCTTTGCTAATGCCAATATGCTCTTCACTTTTTTGGATCGTCTCTTCCTCGTTAAAACAGGGATTGATGTCAACGTTAGTTACTATACCATGGCTCAACGAATTGTGACCGTTATAGCTGGGGTTGTAACAGGTGCAATTGGAGTGAGTGTGCCTCGTCTCAGTTACTATTTGGGTAAAGGAGACAAAGAAGCCTATGTTTCTCTGGTTAATAGAGGAAGTCGAATCTTTAACTTCTTTATCATTCCTTTAAGTTTTGGACTCATGGTTTTAGGACCAAATGCTATCCTACTTTACGGTAGTGAAAAATATATCGGAGGTGGTATCTTAACCTCTCTCTTCGCTTTTCGTACGATTATCCTGGCCTTAGATACCATTCTTGGTTCCCAAATTCTCTTTACCAATGGCTATGAAAAACGTATCACAGTCTATACAGTCTTTGCAGGATTACTCAATTTGGGCTTGAATAGTCTCCTCTTTTTTAACCATATCGTAGCTCCTGAATACTACTTACTGACAACTATGATATCAGAGGCTTCTCTACTTGTTTTCTATATCGTTTTCATCCATAGAAAACAGCTTATTCACTTGGGACATATCTTTAGCTATACTATTCGATACTCTCTCTTTTCACTTTCCTTTGTAGGAATTTATTTCCTGATCAATTTCGTGTATCCTGTGGATATGGTCATTAATTTACCATTTTTGATGAATACTGGTTTGATTGTCTTGCTATCAGCTACCTCTTATATTAGTCTACTTTTCTTCACAAAAGATAGCATTTTCTATGAATTTTTAAACCATGTCCTAGCCTTAAAAAGTAAATTCAAAAAATCATAGGAGTATAGAATGAAACAACTAACCATTGAAGATGCCAAACAAATTGAATTAGAAATTTTGGATTATATTGATACTCTCTGTAAAAAGCACAATATCCACTATATTATTAACTACGGTACTCTGATTGGGGCAGTTCGACATCAAGGCTTTATTCCTTGGGACGACGATATTGATTTATCCATGCCTCGAGAAGACTACCAACGATTTATTAACATCTTTCAAAAGGAAAAAAGTAAATACAAACTTTTATCCTTAGAAACGGATAAAAACTACTTTAACAACTTTATCAAAATCACCGACAGTACGACTAAAATTATTGATACTCGGAATACAAAAACCTATGAGTCTGGTGTCTTTATTGACATTTTCCCTATGGATCGCTTTGATGATCCTAAGGTCATTGATACTTGTTACAAACTGGAAAGCTTCAAACTACTGTCTTTCAGTAAACATAAAAATATTGTCTATAAGGATAGCCTTTTAAAAGATTGGATACGAACAGCCTTTTGGTTGCTCCTTCGACCGGTTTCTCCTCGTTATTTTGCACATAAAATCGAGAAAGAAATTCAAAAATATAGCCGTGAGAATGGGCAGTATATGGCTTTTATCCCTTCTAAATTTAAGGAAAAGGAAGTCTTCCCAAGTGGTACTTTTGATAAAACAATCGATTTGCCCTTTGAGAATTTGACCCTTCCTGCGCCAGAAAAATTTGATACTATTTTGACACAATTTTATGGAGATTATATGACCCTACCACCAGAAGAAAAACGCTTCTACAGTCATGAATTTCACGCTTATAAATTGGAGGATTAGGATGCAGTATTTAGAAAAAAAAGAAATTAAAGAAATTCAACTAGCCCTGCTAGACTATATTGATGAGACTTGTAAGAAACATGATATTCCTTATTTTCTCAGTTATGGAACCATGCTTGGAGCTATCCGCCACAAAGGTATGATTCCATGGGATGATGATATTGATATTTCCCTCTATCGTGAAGATTATGAGCGCTTATTGAAGATTATTGAGGAAGAAGACCACCCTCGCTACAAGGTTCTTTCCTACGATACATCTTCTTGGTACTTCCATAATTTCGCATCAATTTTGGATACTTCTACTGTTATCGAAGACCATGTTAAGTACAAGCGTCATGATACCAGCCTTTTCATCGATGTCTTCCCAATTGATCGATTTACAGACTTGAGCATTGTTGACAAGAGCTATAAGTATGTAGCTCTTCGTCAACTAGCTTATATCAAAAAATCACGCGCAGTTCACGGTGATAGCAAGTTAAAAGATTTTCTAAGATTATGTAGCTGGTACGCCCTCCGAGTGGTCAATCCCCGTTACTTTTACAAGAAAATTGATCAACTAGTCAAAAATGCTGCAACCAACTCTCCTCAATATGAAGGAGGAATTGGGATCGGTAAGGAAGGAATGAAAGAAGTCTTCCCAGTTGATACCTTTAAAGAACTCATCTTAACTGAGTTTGAAGGTCGTATGTTGCCTGTGCCAAAAAAATATGACCAATTTTTAACCCAGATGTATGGGGATTATATGACACCACCATCAAAGGAAATGCAAGAGTGGTATAGCCACAGTATTAAAGCTTATCGCAAAAGCTGATTAATCAGTAGTTTACAAGAAAAAATATAACAAAAAAGAGAAGATCGTTACACCTTCTCTTTTTTCTATTTAAATCGCTTCTGTGACAAAACTACGGCTTTCAAGTACCTTAAGCATGGCATTAGCTGTATCTAGGGCTGTGAAGAGGGGCACCCCGTGTTCAATGGCTGAACGACGGATTTGCTCTCCATCTTCGTCAGCAGTTCGTTTGGTTCCTACTGTGTTAATGATAGCTTGGATTCTTCCTTTGCGAACAAAGCTTGGGATATCCTGATCATCATCACCAATCTTACCAACAGGTTGGGCTTGCAATCCATGACTAGCAAAGAAGGCTGCTGTCCCTTCTGTCGCGAGGATTCCATAGCCAATATTTTGGAAACGACGAGCCAAGTCCAAGGCCTCTTCTTTGGCATCATCAGCGATGGTAAATACAACGTTACCAAAAGTTGGTAAGTGGAGGTAAGAAGCTTCAAAGGCCTTATAGAGAGCTTTTTCCAAAGTCGTATCAGAACCCATAACTTCCCCTGTTGACTTCATTTCAGGACCAAGTAAGCTGTCTACCTTAGCTAGTTTCGTGAAGGAGAAGACAGGTGCCTTGATATGAACGCGAGTGCTTTCAGGGTAAAGACCATCTTGGTAGCCAAGTTCTGATAAACTTTGCCCAAGAATGAGCTTGGTCGCTACTTGAGCCATAGGAATATTGGTTACCTTAGAAAGGAATGGAACTGTACGGCTGGCACGCGGATTGACCTCAATAACGTAGACTTTTTCATCCTTGATAACAAACTGGATGTTCATCATTCCAAGGCAGTTAAGACCAATTGCTAGGCGTTTAGTGTAGTCTGCAATGGTTTCCTGAACCTTTTGCGACAAGGTTTGTGGAGGGTAAACGGCCATTGAGTCACCTGAGTGGACACCAGCACGTTCGATATGCTCCATGATACCAGGGATAAGGACATTTTCTCCGTCTGAGATGGCATCAACTTCGCACTCTTGCCCAACGATGTATGAGTCAACAAGAACTGGGTGGTCTGGACTAGCCTTAACAGCAGTTCGCATGTAAGAGCGGAGGTCTTCTTCGTTTTCAACGATTTCCATGGCACGTCCACCAAGTACATAAGATGGGCGGACAAGAACTGGGAAGCCAATCTTACGAGCCGCAAGAACTGCTTCTTCTTCATTGGTAGCCGTTTGTCCTGGTGGCTGTGGAATATCCAAATCTTTAAGAGCTTGCTCAAAGAGGTCACGGTCTTCAGCTCGGTCTAGGTCAGCGACTTGCGTTCCTAAAATAGTCACACCTGCTTTTGCCAATGGCTCCGCAAGGTTGATGGCTGTTTGACCACCGAACTGAACGATAACACCTTTTGGTTGCTCCAAATCGATAACATTCATGACATCTTCAAAAGTTAATGGCTCAAAGTAAAGCTTATCTGAAACAGAGAAGTCTGTAGAAACGGTCTCTGGGTTTGAGTTCATGATGATGGCTTCATAGCCAGCCGCCTGAATAGCCTTAACCGAGTGAACAGTTGCGTAGTCAAACTCAACCCCTTGACCGATACGGATTGGACCTGAACCTAGAACAAGGACGGATTCCTTATCAGACTTGATAGATTCATTTTCCCATCCATAGGTTGAATAGAAGTATGGTGTTTCAGAGTCAAATTCTGCCGCACAAGTATCGACCATCTTATAAACTGGAACAATCTTGTTTTCCAAACGAAGTTGGCGAACGTGATCAGCGGTCGTTTCCCATAGTTCAGCAATCTTACGGTCTGAGAAACCATTGAGTTTGGCTGTTTTCAAGACTTCTAGATCTTGTGGATGAGCGCCCAATTCTTGCTCAATTTCAAAGATATGCAAGAGTTTATCCAGATAGAAGATATCAATCTTAGTCAAGTCAGCAATTTCTTCTGGTGTGTAACCACGACGAATAGCTTCTGATACATAGAAGAGACGATCGTCTTGGGCTTTCACAACCTTTTCAATCAAGGCATCATCAGAAACTGATGCAAGTTCAGGTATTTCATTGTGATGAACCCCAATTTCAAGGGAACGACAAGCCTTAAGGAGAGATTCCTCGATGTTACGACCGATTGCCATGACTTCTCCAGTCGCCTTCATCTGGGTACCAAGACGGCGCTCACCTTTTTCAAACTTGTCAAATGGGAAACGAGGAATCTTAGCAACCACGTAGTCAAGGGCAGGCTCAAACATGGCATAGGTTGAACCTGTAACTGGGTTGATAACCTCATCCAAGGTCAAGCCAACTGCAATCTTAGCAGCCAACTTAGCAATCGGATATCCTGTCGCCTTAGAAGCAAGGGCTGACGAACGCGATACACGGGGGTTTACTTCGATAACATAATACTTAAAGCTATGTGGATCAAGGGCCAGCTGAACGTTACATCCACCTTCAATCTTAAGGGCACGAATGATGCTCAAGCTTGCGTCACGAAGCATTTGGTTTTCATAGTCTGACATGGTTTGCGCAGGGGCAAATACGATGGAATCCCCTGTGTGAATCCCAACTGGGTCAAAGTTTTCCATGTTACAAACAACCAAAGCATTGTCAGCTGAGTCACGCATGACTTCGTACTCGATTTCCTTGAAACCAGCAATGGAACGTTCAATCAAACACTGGGTAACAGGTGACAATTTCAAACCATTTTCAGCGATTTCACGCAATTCTTCCTCGTTGGCACACATACCACCACCAGTACCACCAAGTGTAAAGGCTGGACGGACGATGACTGGGTAGCCAATTGTCGCTGCAAAGGCAACTGCTTCGTCTACTGTGTTGACAATTTCAGATTCTGGGATTGGTTGGTTGAGCTCTTCCATCAATTGTTTAAAGAGATCACGGTCCTCGGCTTGGTCAATGGCAGATAATTTAGTACCCAGAAGTTCAACACCAAGCTCATCGAGGATACCATTTTTAGACAATTCCATGGCCATGTTGAGACCTGTCTGACCACCGAGTGTTGGTAGCAAGGCATCTGGATGTTCCTTACGAAGAATACGTGTCACAAACTCAAGTGTAATCGGTTCGATGTAAACCTTATCAGCAATTTCCTTGTCCGTCATGATAGTTGCAGGATTTGAGTTAACCAAAACAACCTCATAACCTTCCTCTTTCAAAGACAAGCAAGCCTGGGTCCCAGCGTAGTCAAACTCAGCAGCCTGACCAATAATAATCGGACCAGAACCAATCACCATAATTTTTTGAATATCAGTACGTTTAGGCATAGTTTATGATACAAAGCCCGTAAAGAACACAGTGAAAATAGGAAACTCGGTGCAGACGCCTTCAGCGTCAAGACGATGTTTATCTTTTTCACACAGTTCTTAGGGCGTGTTCACTTCCGCGAACAATGTATCTTCTCCTTTCTATTCGTCGCCTCTCAGGGCGACATTAAATAAATTCTCCGACAATTTTTTAGCGAAACGATATTTTTCGATAAAAAATCTAGTGCAGGGAGTTTTTAGTTCGCCTGATAGCGACTAAAAGAAACGACCTGCCTTTCTACTCGGCAACTCTCGGGTTGCCATTAAATAAGATACAAAGGACGAATAGAAAGCGATTGAATTTTAGGAAACCAAGGAAGGATTGACAATCCCAGTTGGTTTCTCTAAATTCCGAGCTTTCCGTCCGTGTTCAGTTACATAAATTCTCCGACGAGCTTTTACTCGTTCTTAGTTTGATTGTTTAAAAGCTTCCATCATCTCGATAAACTCGTCAAATAGGTAGCTTGCATCATGAGGACCAGGAGCTGCGTCTGGGTGGTATTGGACAGAGAAAGCAGGTTGGTATCTGTGACGCACACCTTCAACTGACTTGTCATTGATTTCTTCGTGGGTGATAATCAAGTGTTCTGGCAAATCCTCACGGCTAACTGCATAACCATGGTTTTGACTTGTAAAATCTACACGTCCTGTAGCAATTTCGCGTACCGCATGGTTGAATCCACGGTGTCCAAATTTCATCTTGTAGGTCTTAGCACCATTTGCCATTGCAAAGAGTTGATGCCCCATACAAATACCAAAGATTGGGATTTTCCCTTGCACACCACGAATCATGTTCAGTGCTTGTGGAACGTCTTCTGGGTTACCTGGCCCATTTGACAACATCACTCCGTCAGGATTAAGATGGAGAATTTCTTCAGCCGTTGTCGTGTATGGAACCACGGTCACGTTACAGTTGCGTTTAGAAAGTTCACGTAGGATTGAGTGCTTGAGACCAAAGTCCACTAGAACCACGCTCAAACCAACTCCTGGAGCTGGATAGGAAGTTTTAGTAGAAACTTGTTTGATATTGTCTGTCGGCAAGACTGTTGCTTGCAGCTGGTCCGTCACATGGTCCATGCTATCCCCAACATGGGTCAAGGTTGCACGCATGGTACCATGCTTACGGATAATCTTGGTAAGGGCACGCGTATCAATTCCTGAAATACCTGGAATTTTCTTGGCTTTCAAAAATTCATCCAAGGTCATTTGGTTGCGCCAGTTGCTTGCTCTACGCGCTTCTTCAAAAACAACGACTCCCTTACAAGTTGGAATAATGGATTCGTAGTCATCACGGTTGATTCCATAATTTCCTACCAAAGGATAAGTAAAGGTCAAGATTTGTCCATTATAAGACTGGTCTGTAATGGATTCTTGGTAGCCGGTCATCCCTGTATTAAAGACGATTTCGCCTGTTACATCAATATCTGCTCCGAAGGCCTTGCCTTCAAAAACTGTGCCATCTTCTAATACTAGAAGTCTTTTTGTCATATTCTCACCTCTCGTGGACGCTCACTGGCGTCTTTTAACGTCTTGTGTTTTAGTTGGCGTTTCTACTCGCCAGTACGGATTCTAAGATTGCCATTCGAACAAAGACACCATTGGTCATTTGTTGGACAATCCGTGATTTTGGTGCTTCAACCAAATGGTCTGCAATTTCTACATCACGGTTGACTGGAGCTGGGTGCATGAGGATTGCTGTTTCTTTCAAACGATCGTAACGTTCTTGAGTCAAGCCATGTTGGGTATGGTAGTCTTCTTTTGAAAAGACAGCTCCACTATCATGACGTTCATGTTGCACACGAAGAAACATCATGACATCCACCTGATCAATGATTTCATCAATGGTTACAAACTGTCCATAGTCTGCAAACTCTTGACTTCTCCATTCCTCAGGTCCAGCGAAAAAGAGTTCAGCTCCCAAGCGTTTCAAAATCTGCATATTAGATTTGGCAACGCGCGAGTGGTCCAAGTCACCTGCAATCGCAACCTTGAGACCCTCAAAGTGACTAAATTCCTCATAAATAGTCATCAAATCAAGCAAGCTCTGGCTAGGGTGTTGGCCCGAACCATCTCCACCATTGATGATGGAAGTCGTAATCGTAGGACTAGCAATCAACTCTCTGTAGTAGTCAACCTCTGGGTGGCGAATCACACAGACATCCACTCCTAAAGCAGACAAAGTCAAAATGGTATCATAAAGTGTCTCACCCTTATTAACCGAACTAGTCTTCACATCAAAGTCAAGTCGTTCCAGCCCCAGTTTAATCTCTGCCACTTCAAAGGACTTATGCGTCCGTGTAGAATCCTCAAAGAAAAGATTGGAAACAATCGGATGGTCTTCATAAGGAAGCTGGGCTCCATTTTTAAACTCAATTCCTCGCTTGATCAATTTCATCACTTGATCGACAGTGAGGTCTTCCATGGACACCACATGGTTCAATGCTTGTTGATTTTCTGACATGGCTACTCCTTTAGCTTTCTAAGCTTCTTCAGTAATCAGAACTCTGTCTTGGCCATCAAGTTCTGCCATCTCTACGATGATTTCTTCAGAACGACTAGTTGGGATATTTTTTCCAACGTAATCTGGACGGATTGGCAATTCTCTATGTCCACGATCGACTAGAACTGCTAAACTCACGCGCGCAGGACGACCATGACCTACAATATTATCAATAGCAGCGCGGATGGTACGGCCTGTATAAAGCACATCATCCACCAAGATAACTTCACGGTCTGTCACATCTACAGAAACCAAAGAAGTATCTTCTCCACTTTTAACATCATCACGGAAAGGTTTAGTATCTAATTCCACAACAGGAACTGAAAGATTTTCTAGCTGCTCCAAACGTTCTTGGATTCGGTAGGCGATAAAGACACCGCGAGTTTTAATACCAGCCAAGACGATTTTATTCAAATCTTTGTTGCGTTCGATAATCTCATAAGTAATACGCGTAATCGCTCGTTTGACGGTCAATTCGTCTACAACTTCTTTTGTCTTCATGACAAACCTCCAAAAAGAAAAGTCTCCTTAAACAAGGAGACTTGAAATGTATAGCTAAGTAAGCCCTACTACAAACAGTATAGACTTCACCCTTCTACTTTATCACGCTCCTTGCCTGCCTCACGGGACAGGTTTAAAGGAATATTTAATTATCAATTACTATAGCACAAAGCGAGCCTAAAATCAAGCAAAAACTTTTGAAACCCCATCTTATAAATTGCTAAAATCATATAACTGTGGGTACTGGTCACACTCTGGATTTTTAGGATGGCAAATGGCTCTTCCAAAATAAATCATGGCCTGATGAGCTGCTAACCACTGCTCAGGCGGCAAGATATCCATGACCCGCTTTTCCACCTCAAGTGGTGTCGCTGATTTTTTGACGATATCGTGGTGTTTGCAAATACGCTCTACATGAGTATCCACTGCAAAAGCTGGAATCCCAAATCCTACACTCATAACAACATTGGCTGTCTTGCGACCAACACCTGCCAAACTCTCTAATTCCTCACGTGTTTGAGGAACTTGGCCATAAAAATCGTCTAGTAACTGTTGGGCACATTTTTTAAGGAATTTAGCCTTATTCCGATACAGTCCCAGGCGAGAAATATGTGAAGCAATCTCACCCTCTGTCGCCACAGACATGGCTTGTGGCGTTGGAAAGGCAGCAAAGAGACCTGGTGTGGCCTTATTTACCGCTGCATCTGTTGTCTGAGCTGACAACATGACCGCAACTAGTAGTTCAAAATGATTGGTAAAATCAAGACTGGGCTTGGCATCTGGAAAAAGAGCAATAATTTCTTCTAGCACCTTTCGTGCGCGTTTTTTTGACAAGACCATTATTCGTCTCCATCAAATAGTCCTTGTAAGCCAGCAAAAGGACTGTTTTCTTCTTTCTTAACCGCTTGTTGGGCTTGGTATTCTTCTTCTGTCATGATTTGCCAGTCATTTCCTGACACAAAACCTTGACCAGCTTCTTCTTCAGCCGTCAAGACCTTGCTAGGAATGTTTAGTAGGATATTGTCTGACACGCTCTCAGCAAGGTCAAGTTCTCCATTTTCGATAGGCAAGACCAAATCATCGTCTAAAACTTCTTGATCTAGCTGGTTAGTTGCGCCTTCCATGAAAACTTCTGTGACTGGATAAGATTCAGCCAACTCAACTGGCTCCATACTACGACTTGAAGCAAGGACAATGGTATAAGACAACTGATAATCTAAGAAATACATACGGTCTTCATATTGGACTTTCCCAACTGCAAGGATATCTTTTACATCTAAAATTTCTTGATTACGTGCACGTAGGTCAGCAACTAAATCTAACGCTTGTTCAAAATGCAAGCCTTCAGACTGCTTACGAATTTCTTGAATATTTAATTTCATACTTCCTCCATAAAGATTTACTCTCTTGATTATACCATGAAAAGGCTACAAATCAGCACAGCAAACTTTGTAATTAACATTCGAGTTTTTAACATGTTTACTATGTCATTTTTTTAGTTCTATACTATAGGCAAGAATACATCAGAGCAAGGAAGATACTCACATGGAAGACAAAGAACTCATTACTAATGCCTACCACACGGATTTTAGAGCATAGAATTTCCAGTTTTCTGTTGACAAAATTTCCTTAAAGGTATAGTATAAAGATACTAATACTCGGAGGTAAGGGAGACATGAACAACTAAGTCTATCAAATAAAGAACCTTTATTTAGTAGATCTTGTTTTTGTCTCTTTTTGTGTGCTCTTTTATGCTCTTTTTTCTGGCATTTTCATAGAGTTTTTTTGACATAGACTTTGGGCTCTACTAGGTAAAGTAGAGCTTTTTGTTATGCACTATGGACATTCTAGAAAGGGCAATCATATGATAAAAATCAATCACCTGACCATCACACAAAACAAAGATTTACGAGACCTTGTCTCTGATCTAAGCATGACCATCCAGGATGGGGAAAAGGTAGCTATTATTGGAGAGGAAGGAAATGGCAAATCAACCTTACTTAAAACTTTAATGGGGGAAGCTTTGCCTGATTTCACTATCAGGGGAGACATCCAGTCTGACCATCAATCACTAGCCTACATTCCTCAAAAACTCCCCGAGGAGCTGAAAAAGAAAACTCTACACGACTACTTCTTTTTAGATTCTATTGATTTAGACTACAGTATCCTCTATCGTTTGGCTGAGGAATTGCATTTTGATAGCAATCGTTTCGCAAGCGACCAAGAGATTGGCAGTCTATCAGGGGGTGAAGCTTTGAAAATTCAGCTCATCCATGAGTTAGCCAAACCCTTTGAGATTCTATTTTTAGATGAACCTTCAAATGACCTAGACCTTGAGACGGTTGATTGGCTAAAAAGTCAGATTCAAAAGATTCGGCAAACTGCTATTTTCATCTCCCATGATGAGGACTTTCTTTCTGAAACGGCAGACACTATTGTTCACTTGCGACTGGTCAAACACCGTAAAGAAGCAGAAACGCTAGTAGAGCATTTAGACTATGATCGCTATAGTGAGCAGAGAAAGGCTAATTTTGCCAGACAAAGCCAGCAAGCTGCTAACGACCAAAGAACCTACGATAAAACTATGGAAAAACATCGACGAGTCAAGCAAAATGTAGAAACTGCGCTTCGAGCTACTAAAGACAGTACTGCAGGTCGCCTATTGGCTAAAAAGATGAAAAATGTTCTCTCTCAAGAAAAACGCTTTGAAAAGACAGCTCAGTCCATGACCCAAAAACCACTTGAAGAGGAAGAAATTAGACTTTTTTTCTCAGATATACAGCCATTACCGGCATCTAAAGTCTTAATCCAACTGGAAAAAGAAAATTTGTCCATTGACGACCGTGTTTTGGCTCAGGAACTACAACTAACTGTCCATGGCCAAGAAAAAATTGGTATCATCGGCCCAAATGGTATTGGAAAATCAACTCTGTTAGCCAAGTTACAGCAACTTCTTAATGATAAAAGAGAGATTTCGCTTGGTTATATGCCACAAGATTACCATAAAAAACTGCAATTGAATTTATCACCAATAGCTTACCTCAGCAAAACTGGAGAAAAAGAGGAACTACAAAAAATCCAATCTCACTTAGCAAGTCTCAATTTCAGTTATCCAGAAATGCAACATCAAATTCGCTCCTTATCTGGCGGACAACAGGGAAAACTCCTGCTTTTGGATTTAGTGCTACGAAAACCAAACTTTCTCCTTCTGGATGAGCCCACACGAAACTTTTCTCCCACTTCTCAACCCCAAATCAGAAAACTCTTTGCAACCTATCCAGGTGGTCTCATAACTGTTTCACATGACCGTCGTTTCTTAAAAGAGGTCTGTTCAATCATCTATCGCTTAACAGAACACGGTTTGGAGATAGTTAATTTAGAAGATTTATAAATTTTCAACATAGCAGATAGGTGGGGCAAAAACACAATTTTAGGAGAAAAAGAAGTAAATCTTCCCATAATAAAACGCATAATATCAAGTTTTCACACCTGATATTATGCGTTTTTCAGACTTTAAAGGCTTTTTCCCAGCCTTCATTTTACATATGTTTCAAACGTTCAATCCGCTCTGCGATAGGTGGGTGGGTATAAAATAGTTTTTGGAATCCTCCCCCTTTCTTGGGATCATTGATATAAAGTGCACTGCTGGCATCATCAACAGGACGACTCATGGGTTTACTATTGTCTAACTTACGTAGAGCATTGATCATTCCTTGCGGATTGCGCGTCAACTCAACACTGGAAGCATCAGCTAGGAATTCCCTCTGACGAGAAATAGCTAGTTGCACTAAGGTTGCAGCGAGAGGTGCCAGCACAATTGCAAGTAGGGAGAGCACTAGCATAATGATTTCTAAGCCATTTCCATCTCGGTCATCGTCACTTCGTCTGCGACCTGCACCACCCCACCACATCATACGACCTGCCATACTAGAAAGCATAGTGATAGCACTGGCCAGGGCAACAGCAATAGTCGAAATGCGGATATCGTAATTACGAATATGACTGACTTCATGTCCCATAACAGCTTCTAGTTCTTCACGATTCATGATAGCTAGGAGACCTGAAGTCGCAGCAACCGCCGCATTTTGAGGGTTAGAACCTGTCGCAAAGGCATTTAAGGCTGGATCATCAATGATGAAAACACGAGGCATAGGAATCTGAGCGACCATAGCCATATCTTCTACTACATGGTAGAGGTCTGGTGCCGTTTGCTCATCAACCTCACGCGCTCCATTCATGGACATGACAATCTCTGTCGATTGAAAAATCATGGACAAGGCATAGATAAAGCCGATAATCAGCGCGATAACCAAACCACCAAGCCCAGACCGCATAAAAAGGTAACCAACTGCATAGCCAACAAGAGCTAAGAGTAGGAAAAATACCAGCAACAAAATCCATGTTTTTCGTTTATTGCTTGCAATTTGATCAAACAACATCTTAGTCACCTAAACCGCTAAAATCAACCTTAGGAACTGCCTTTTCCTCTTCTGGTGTTTGAAGGAAATCTGCTGCTTTAAATCCAAACATTCCAGCGATAATATTGCTTGGGAAAGTTTCTAATTTTACATTGTAGTTGCTGACAACACTGTTATAGAGTTGTCGAGAATAAGAAATTTTATTTTCTGTGTTTGTCAACTCCTCTTGCAATTTAACAAAGTTGGCACTAGCTTTCAAGTCTGGGTAGCTTTCTGCAACTGCAAAAATACCTGAAACTTGACGTGTAAGGGCATCACTAGCTTTCATAGCTTCTGATGGTGAAGTCGCTGCCGCCACTTGGTTACGTAGTTCTGCCACCTTTTCAAGGGTAGAACCTTCATATTTGGCATAACCTTTTACAGTTTCAATCAAGTTTGGCAAAAGGTCATTTCGACGTTTCAACTGAACATCAATTTGGCTCCAGGCCTCCTTTGTTTGCATACGATTCTTAACCAAACCGTTATAGCTAACAATTACAAAAATAACAATAAGAGCGATAACTCCAAGAATAATCCAAGTCATTATATAAGTCCTTTCTACTTTTAGATTAGTACCAGTATATCAAATTTTTAATGATTGTGGTAAAATAAGATGATACTAAAGAAGGAAATAACTATGAAACCAGAAACATTTTACAACTTGCTTGCCGAGCAAAATTTTCCACTGTCGGACCAGCAAAAAAAACAATTTGAACGTTATTTTGAGCTATTAGTTGAATGGAATGAAAAGATTAATCTAACAGCTATTACAGACAAGGAAGAAGTTTATCTCAAACATTTTTATGATTCGATTGCACCCATTCTTCAAGGCTTGATTCCCAATGAAACTATCAAACTTCTTGATATTGGAGCTGGGGCAGGATTTCCTAGTCTACCAATGAAAATCCTCTATCCTCAGCTTGATGTGACCATTATTGATTCACTCAATAAGCGCATCAACTTCCTACAACTCTTGGCTCAAGAACTTGATTTGGACGGTGTTCATTTCTATCATGGACGTGCAGAAGACTTGGCTCAAGACAAGAACTTCCGTGCTCAATATGATTTTGTAACAGCTCGTGCGGTTGCCCGTATGCAGGTTTTGTCTGAATTGACCATTCCCTACCTTAAAGTTGGAGGAAAACTACTGGCACTCAAGGCCAGCAATGCGCCTGAGGAGTTGTTAGAAGCTAAGAATGCTCTCAACCTCCTCTTTAGTAAGGTCGAAGATAATCTCAGTTACGCCCTACCAAATGGAGATCCGCGCTACATCACAGTGGTAGAAAAGAAAAAGGAAACACCAAATAAATATCCACGTAAGGCTGGCATGCCCAATAAACGCCCACTTTAATCTTTTTAGTAAAAAAATATTTACAAAGTTTGTAATTTTTGCTATACTATCACAAGCAAAGGTTTTTAATGTCATCCCGTGAGGTGACGAAGACGCAGAAATATTTAAAACTCTTTAAAGTCTAGATTTTAGAGAAGTCTTACTCTGAGGGCCTATTGCTGTAAAATAATGGGCTCTTTTTTGATGCCCAAAAGTGAGGTTTATATGAAACAAGAATCAACTGTTGATTTGTTACTAGACGTTGACCAACGTCCTTCAGCTGGAAAAGGAATTCTCCTTAGTTTCCAACACGTTTTCGCCATGTTTGGAGCGACCATCTTGGTACCATTGATTTTGGGAATGCCTGTATCTGTTGCCCTTTTTGCTTCAGGTGTTGGAACACTCATCTACATGATTGCTACTGGTTTTAAAGTTCCAGTTTATCTAGGTTCTTCATTTGCCTTTATCACAGCAATGTCACTTGCTATGAAAGAAATGGGTGGTGATGTATCTGCTGCTCAAACAGGGGTTATCTTGACTGGTTTGGTATATGTCCTTGTTGCTACCAGCATCCGATTTGTAGGAACAAAATGGATTGATAAACTCTTGCCACCAATCATTATCGGTCCTATGATCATCGTTATCGGTCTTGGACTTGCAGGTTCAGCTGTTACCAATGCAGGTCTTGTAGCAGACGGAAATTGGAAAAATGCTCTTGTAGCCGTTGTTACGTTCTTGATTGCTGCCTTTATCAATACAAAAGGAAAAGGCTTCCTACGAATCATTCCTTTCCTCTTTGCCATTATCGGTGGTTACCTCTTCGCACTAACTCTTGGCTTGGTTGATTTTACACCAGTTCTTAAAGCTAACTGGTTCGAGATTCCTGGTTTCTACTTGCCATTTAGCACAGGTGGTGCCTTTAAAGAGTACAATCTTTACTTTGGGCCAGAAACCATCGCCATCTTACCAATTGCTATCGTAACAATTTCTGAACATATCGGAGACCATACTGTTTTGGGTCAAATCTGTGGCCGTCAATTCTTGAAAGAACCAGGTCTTCACCGTACTCTTCTTGGTGACGGTATCGCAACTTCTGTTTCTGCCTTCCTTGGTGGACCAGCCAATACAACTTACGGAGAAAATACTGGGGTTATCGGTATGACTCGTATCGCTTCTGTCTCAGTTATCCGTAACGCTGCCTTCATCGCGATTGCCCTTAGCTTCCTTGGTAAATTCACTGCCTTGATTTCAACCATTCCAAATGCTGTACTTGGTGGTATGTCAATCCTTCTCTACGGAGTTATCGCCAGCAACGGTTTGAAAGTTTTGATTAAAGAACGTGTTGATTTCGCTCAAATGCGAAACCTGATCATCGCAAGTGCTATGTTGGTCCTTGGACTTGGAGGAGCTATCCTTAAACTTGGTCCAGTTACCCTTTCAGGTACTGCCCTATCAGCTATGACAGGAATCATCTTGAACTTGATCTTACCATACGAAAATAAAGATTAAATGTCTAAACACCAAATCCGCTCAGACAACTGAGTGGATTTTTTCGTACACTATAATACAAATATCTGTAAATTGTTAAAATCAAAAAACGTATAATATCAGGTATTCTAAAACCTTGATACTATACGTTTTATCATAGAAATTTTTACTTCATTTTCTCATCAAATGAGATTTGCATCAATCTCTTGTCTTACTTACGTTTCTTCTTCGCTTTTTTCATTTTGTTAGCCATGCGTTTCATAGACTGTTTCATGGCAAATTCACCGATTTTACCTTTTAGTCCGCCACCAAACATTTGGCTCATATCTGGCATTCCTGCCCCTCCGAGAGCTGACAGGTCAGGCATACCGCCTTGTCCCATCATTCCTTCAAGGGCAGACATATCCATTCCTCCCATATTTGGCATATTTTTTGGAAGGTTGTTTGGATTGATTCCCATCTGCTTCATCATCTTGTTCATATCACCAGACATGACTCCCTGCATGAGCTGTTTAGCCTGGTTAAAGTCTTTGATGAATTTATTAACTTCGACAAAGGTATTTCCAGAACCAGCTGCGATACGACGGCGACGGCTCGGATTTAACAAATCTGGATTTTCACGTTCTTCAGGTGTCATGGAAGACACAATGGCACGTTTGCGCGCAATCTGGCGCTCATCTACCTTCATGTTTTGAAGGGCTGGATTGTTGGCCATACCTGGAATCATCTTGAGCAAGTCTTCCATTGGCCCCATGTTTTGCACCTGATCCAATTGATCGATGAAATCATTGAAATCAAAGGTGTTTTCACGCATCTTCTCAGCCATTTCAAGGGCTTTTTGCTCATCGTATTCTTGAGAAGCTTTCTCAATCAAAGTGAGCATATCCCCCATACCAAGGATACGGCTAGACATGCGATCTGGGTGGAAGGTTTCAATGTCCGTAATCTTTTCACCTGTACCAGTGAACTTGATTGGTTTTCCAGTAATATGACGAACAGATAGAGCAGCACCACCACGAGTGTCCCCATCAATCTTGGTAAGGATGACCCCAGTCACTTCCAACTGAGCATTAAACTCACGCGCAACATTGGCCGCTTCTTGACCAATCATGGCATCAACGACGAGCAAAATTTCATTTGGTTGAGCTAGTGTTTTCACATCGCGAAGCTCATTCATCAGAAGCTCATCAATCTGCAAACGACCTGCCGTATCAATCAAGACATAGTCATTATGATTAGCTTGGGCTTGTTCCAAACCTTGACGTACAATCTCCACAGCTGGAACCTCTGTTCCAAGAGCGAAGACAGGCACATCAATCTGTTGTCCCAAGGTCTTAAGCTGATCAATAGCAGCAGGGCGATAAATATCCGCCGCAATCATCAAGGGACGGGCATTTTCTTCTTTCTTGAGTTTGTTAGCCAATTTACCTGCAAAGGTTGTTTTACCAGCCCCCTGCAAACCAACCATCATGATGATGGTAGGAATCTTAGGTGACTTGATAATTTCTGCCGTATCAGAACCTAAAACAGCTGTCAGTTCCTCATCTACAATTTTAATAATCTGTTGAGCAGGATTAAGGGTATCAATGACCTCATGCCCGACTGCACGCTCACGAACTTTCTTGATAAAGTCCTTTACAACAGGCAAGGCAACGTCGGCCTCAAGCAAGGCCAAGCGAATTTCTTTGGTTGCCTCTTGGACATCAGATTCAGAGATTTTTCCTTTTTTACGTAGATTTTTAAAGACGTTTTGCAAACGTTCTGTTAAACTTTCAAATGCCATTTTTCTTCCTCTTATTCTCTATTATCAATGCTTGTTAAAATTTCTATCTGCTCTTGCAGAAAGTCATCCTTGGGATAGCGCTCCAAAATCTGATCAAAAATCTGACTGCGGACAATGTAGTCCGAGTACATGTGCAATTTCATCTCATAATCTTCCAGAATCTTTTCTGTCCGCTTGATATTATCATAGACAGCCTGACGACTGACACCAAACTCTTCTGCAATCTCAGCAAGGCTGTAATCATCAGCATAGTAGAGTTCGATATAATTCATTTGCTTATCTGTCAAAAGCGCCGCATAAAATTCAAAGAGCGCATTCATACGATTGGTTTTTTCAATTTCCATAACTTTTATTATACCAAAAATTAGCCTAATCTACCACACTAGGAAGCCGCTCCAAGAAGATAGCTAGCTAAATTTGAAAAAGACATAATCCTAGCCCCAAGTAATTTCCAATTGATAGCTGGCAAAGGGATGTCCCTCTTGATTTTGTAGCTGATAATCTAGTTCAATCTTTTGCCCATCAACTTGATAATGGCTCGTTTGGATGACAAACTCCTGCATGCCCATAGGTGTGGGAATATAGGCTAAACTATCGCTATTTTTTAGAAAGCGCATAATGGTCTTGGGATTTGAAAAACGGCTCATCACCAGTTCTTGACCATGGAATTTAATCACTACTTTTTCCTTTTCCTCATTATAGAAAAGCAGGTAGCTATAATCTCCCTTTTCATGCACTTCAACATCATAAAGCTGGTCAATCACTTCCAACTGTTCATCAAACTGAATCGTATTTCGCATCCGAATCTTCACATCAAGTCCTCTTTCTTGTCTCTTGTCCTACTATTTTACCAAAAAGAGCAGGATTTTGCTATAATGGTCATATGAACGAAAAAGTATTCCGTGACCCAGTTCACAACTACATCCATGTCAATAATCAAATCATCTATGACTTGATCAATACAAAAGAATTTCAGCGTTTGCGTCGAATCAAGCAACTGGGGACTTCCAGTTATACCTTCCACGGTGGAGAACACAGTCGCTTCTCTCACTGTCTAGGAGTCTATGAAATTGCACGACGCATCACAGAGATTTTCGAAGAAAAATATCCTGAGGAATGGAATCCTGCCGAGTCTCTCTTGACCATGACAGCTGCTCTCCTACATGACCTTGGGCATGGTGCCTACTCCCATACTTTTGAACATCTCTTTGATACAGACCACGAAGCCATTACTCAGGAGATTATTCAAAGTCCTGAGACAGAGATTCACCAAGTCTTACTACAAGTAGCGCCCGATTTCCCAGAAAAAGTTGCCAGTGTCATAGACCATACCTACCCTAACAAGCAGGTTGTGCAACTCATTTCCAGTCAGATTGATGCAGACCGCATGGACTATCTCTTGCGCGACTCCTATTTTACAGGAGCATCTTATGGGGAATTTGACCTAACTCGAATTCTCCGAGTCATTCGTCCTGTCGAAAACGGTATTGCCTTTCAGCGCAATGGCATGCATGCCATCGAAGACTACGTCCTCAGTCGCTACCAGATGTATATGCAGGTTTATTTCCACCCAGCAACACGCGCCATGGAAGTTCTCCTACAGAATCTTCTCAAACGCGCCAAGGAACTCTATCCTGAGGACAAGGATTTCTTTGCCCGAACTTCTCCACACCTCCTGCCTTTCTTCGAAAAAAATGTGACCTTGACTGACTATCTGGCTCTGGATGATGGCGTGATGAATACCTACTTCCAGCTTTGGATGACCAGTCCTGACAAGATTCTTGCAGATTTATCGCATCGCTTTGTCAACCGCAAGGTCTTTAAATCCATTACCTTTTCACAAGAAGACCAAGACCAACTCGCTAGCATGAGAAAATTGGTTGAGGACATCGGCTTTGATCCCGACTACTATACTGCCATTCATAAGAACTTTGACCTCCCTTATGATATTTACCGTCCCGAATCTGAAAATCCAAGGACACAGATTGAGATTTTACAAAAAAATGGAGAACTGGCAGAACTCTCTAGCCTGTCCCCTATCGTCCAATCCCTTGCTGGAAGTCGCCACGGAGATAATCGCTTTTATTTCCCGAAAGAAATGTTAGACCAAAACAGCATCTTCGCAAGCATCACCCAGCAATTTTTACACTTGATTGAGAACGATCATTTTACCCCAAATAAAAACTAAAAGAGGAAATTTATGAGTATTAAACTAATCGCCGTCGATATTGACGGAACCCTAGTCAACAGCCAAAAGGAAATCACTCCTGAAGTCTTTTCTGCCATCCAAGATGCCAAAGAAGCTGGTGTCAAAGTCGTGATTGCAACTGGCCGCCCCATCGCAGGTGTTGCCAAACTTCTGGACGACTTGCAGTTGAGAGACCAAGGTGACTATGTGGTGACCTTCAATGGTGCCCTTGTCCAAGAAACTGCTACTGGCCATGAGATTATCAGCGAATCCTTGACCTATGAGGATTATCTGGATATGGAATTCCTCAGTCGCAAGCTCGGTGTCCACATGCATGCCATTACCAAGGACGGTATCTATACTGCAAATCGCAATATCGGAAAATACACTGTACACGAATCAACCCTCGTCAGCATGCCTATCTTCTACCGTACCCCTGAAGAAATGGCTGGCAAGGAAATTGTCAAGTGTATGTTCATCGATGAACCAGAAATTCTCGATGCTGCGATTGAAAAAATACCAGCCGAATTTTACGAGCACTACTCTATCAACAAATCTGCTCCTTTCTACCTCGAACTCCTTAAAAAGAATGTAGACAAGGGTTCAGCTATTACTCACTTGGCTGAAAAACTCGGATTGACCAAAGATGAAACCATGGCAATCGGTGACGAAGAAAATGACCGTGCCATGCTGGAAGTCGTTGGAAACCCCGTTGTCATGGAAAATGGAAATCCAGAAATCAAAAAAATCGCCAAATACATCACTAAAACAAATGACGAATCCGGCGTTGCCCACGCCATCCGAACATGGGTACTGTAAAAGTATCATTTTTCAATAAGAATTGATTAGCAATAAAATCCAATGAATTTTTTTAGCAAACTATTTAATTTAAAACAAAATAATCATAATAGAGACACAAATTCTGATTGTAACAATTTTTACCTAAACAAATTAGAGTGCGGCCTTACTCCTGGGCAACTCATACTCATAGATTGGACTCAAAAAACAGGGAGAAATTATAATTTCCCAAGATATTTTAAATACTCTCTTCAAATTGACCCTGAATCTACACACAATCAATTATACAAATTAGGATACTTCACTAAAAATAAGACTTTATCATATCTTAAAGTAGTAGAATTAAAAACTATATTATCTAAACATAATTTACCTACTTCTGGAAAAAAAGCAGAATTAATTACAAGAATAATTAATAATATCAACGTTGACAAATTAGATATTCCGTTCGAATTTAAACTAACAAAAGAAGCACAAAATCTTATTATCGAACATAGTGACTATATCAAAGCATACTATGATAAAGACATAACTATGGAAGATTATTGTAAAGAAAAAAATAATATCTCTTTTAAAGCAACTTTTGGTGATATAAAATGGAGTCTTTTAAATAAACAAGCTCATAGGAATACTGTATCAGGAGATTTTGGATGTTTATCTAACACACGAAAGGCTCAAGGAAGACATTTGGAACAAGAAGGTAATATTAAACATTCTTTAATATATTACATAGAATCTTTGATAATTACTAGTTCAGGATTAGAAAACAATTTTTCAGTCACTGATTATCCAGTATATTATCCCGATTCGATACCTGACTACTCACTAAAACATATTCAAACATTAATGGAATCATTATCTGATGACGATTATGATTTTGCTTTTGATGAAGCATTATTTCGCTTCTCAATTTTGAATGCAAATCATTTTTTATCTAAAGAAGATATTGACTATTTAAGAGTTAATTTACCTTGTTCTACTGCTGAAGAAATAAACAATTACTTAAAGAAATATGAATGTTATAGTCCTTTAAATAATTTAGAACTTGACGATTTTGAATAAATTGATTATACAAACATTTATATACTCGATATAGTCTCAATTTTATCTGATGATTGCCCAAATTTTTCAATAATAAAACGCATAATATTATGGAGATAATGAACTGCACCCCAAAAGTTAGACAGAAAAAATCTAACTTTTGGGGGTCAGTACATAAATCCCCTATATTATGCGTTCTTTTAATATCAAAGACTTTTTGACAAACTTCTTTGATATCTAATTACATGCCCCCTGCAGGAATCGAACCTGCAACTACTCCTTAGGAGGGAGTTGTTATATCCATTGAACTAAGGGGGCTAGATAAAAACTCTGCTGAAAAAGCAGAGTTTTTTAGTCGAATTAACGACGGATTTCTTTGATACGAGCTGCTTTACCTTGAAGAGCACGCAAGTAGTACAATTTCGCACGACGTACTTTACCGTAACGAACAACTTCGATTTTTTCAACACGTGGAGTGTGGATTGGGAAGATACGCTCAACACCTACACCGTTAGAGATTTTACGAACTGTGTAGTTTTCTGAGATTCCAGCACCTTTACGTGCGATAACAACACCTTCAAAAATCTGGATACGTTCACGGTTACCTTCGACAACTTTCGCGTGTACACGAACAGTGTCACCAGGACGGAATGATGGGATATCTGTACGAAGTTGACCTTCAGTCAAGCTTTGGATTAATGGATTCATTTTATTCTCCTATCTTTGTCAATCTTGAGGAATCTTCCTCAGCGGATAAACTGTATTTTTGTGCGTCCATTACACACAAGATACAGTTTACCAAATTTCCACAAAAAAGTAAAGAAATTTATAGCAGAATTCCTAAAAAAATCGCAACTAAACCACCTATGTAGGTTAAGGCTAGGTAGCTATAAAATACCTTCTTATCACTTAACAGTCTTTGGAGTTCGTCATTCAAGGTAGAGAAAGTCGTTAAACCGCCACAAAATCCTGTTGCTAGAATAGCATAAACTTCCTTAGACTCCACATGATTGTAGAATAATCCAATCAAAAAACACCCTAAAAGATTTGCTATAAGCGTTCCAAGTGGCAATTTAGAAGATTGATTATAGCGGGAAAAGAAATAGCGCACTAAAGCTCCGCAACCACAAGCAATTGCAAGATAGACCATTACCATTTCTTCCTCCCTAGAAAATAAGCCAAGAGTAGACCTCCACCAATACTCAAAAGCAAATACATAACTAAACTAAGATAACGCCCAGTATCCAGTAGTTTCACAGCATCAAGCATGAGACTAGAAAAGGTTGTTAGACCTCCGCAAAAACCTGTACCTAGTGCTAAAACCAAGCCCTTACTAGTCCCCTTATAGACCAGATAACCCTTGACAAGATAAACCAGGCAGAAAACTCCCAGATAGTTGACAAAGAGAGTGCCCCAAGGAAAGTCTGGACTGGCTGGCAACCAAGTGGAAACTAGGTAGCGGACAAGTCCGCCCAACATAGCAGCTAGAAAAATCCCTAGCGGATAAAATTGTTCTTTTTTCATTTGATATTTTGATCCTGATAATCACGCGAACGTTTGAGTATGTCCGAAAAAGTCGAGACAATAGTCTCCTGATAGCGCTTGTCCTCTACACGATTTCTGACCTTTTCAAAAATAACTGCTTCTCTCTTGGTATCTAAAATCGGTTTCCCTGAAGCCTTCTTATAAGCAACTACACCCTCAACCAAATGCATTCGTTCTTCTAAGAGCTTGACGATTTGGTCGTCGATTTGATCAATTTCTTGACGAATAATATCTAAATCCATACAGTCTCCTCCTTTATTTGAATTATTGTATCAAAAAGCCAGCAAATAGGCTAGTAAAATTCCAACTCACGATAAGAAAAATGCACTGATTGATTGCATCAGCGCACGTTTATGCTTATCCTACTTTAGCAGCCAATTCTTCTGCGAATTGTTCCAAGCGTTCAATGTCTTCTTCCTCAGCAGAAAGATCAACTTTAACACACTCTGAACCTTTTTCTGCTCCTGTTGACACAAAAACACGGTCAAAGTCATCGACAGCCTTACAGAATTCATCGTAGAAGGTGTCACCTGAGCCAACCACTCCGTAGATTTTGCCATTCAAGTTGAGGTCTGCTAGGTCTTCATAGAAGTCCATCATCTCATCTGGCAATTCTCCATCACCATAAGTATAGGTCGCAACGATAGCGATGTCTGCTTCCAGGAAGTCTGAAGCGTCAACAGTTGTACATTCATCAACATCGACATCCAAGCCCAAGTCACGTAATTTGTCTGCTACAATATCTGCAATTTCTTCGGTATTACCGGTCATACTGGCAAATACAATTTTTGCTAATGCCATATCGTCCTCCTCAATTTATCTTTCTCCATTATATCACATCTTTTTCATTTTAAAAATAAAAATTCTTGTGCTACAATGAAATAAGAAAGAATTGAGGTCATTTATGGACATTTGCCATCAAATTTTAGAAAAAATCAAAGAATACGACACGATTATCATTCATCGTCATATGAAACCAGACCCTGATGCCTTGGGAAGTCAGGTGGGATTGAAAGTTCTTCTCAAACATCATTTCCCAGAAAAAACCATCAAAGCAGTTGGTTTTGATGAACCAACTCTTACTTGGATGGCTGAAATGGATTCTGTTGAAGATAGTGCCTACCAAGGAGCCCTTGTCATCGTCTGTGATACGGCTAACACCGCTCGTATCGATGATAAGCGCTATAGTCAAGGTGATTTTCTCATTAAGATTGACCACCATCCAAATGATGATGTATATGGTGACCTATCATGGGTGGATACTAGTTCAAGCAGTGCTAGCGAGATGATTACCCTATTTGCCCAAACAACCCAACTGGCCTTATCAGATCGTGCTGCTGAGTTGCTCTTTGCAGGAATTGTTGGTGATACAGGTCGCTTCCTTTATCCTTCTACGACTACACGGACTCTTCGCCTGGCTGCTTATTTGAGAGAACATAACTTTGACTTTGCGGCTCTCACTCGCAAAATGGACACTATGAGCTACAAAATTGCTAAACTTCAAGGCTACATCTATGACCATCTGGAAGTGGATGAAAATGGTGCAGCGCGAGTTATCCTGAGTCAAGAAGTCTTGAAACAATTTAATGTTACCGATGCTGAAACTGCAGCCATTGTCGGTGCACCTGGACGCATTGACAGTGTTAGTCTCTGGGGAATTTTTGTGGAGCAGGCTGATGGCCACTACCGAGTTCGCTTACGCAGTAAAATCCATCCTATCAATGAAATTGCCAAGGAACATGATGGTGGAGGCCACCCTCTAGCAAGTGGTGCTAATTCCTATAGCTTAGAAGAAAACGAAATCATCTACCAAAAGTTAAAAAACTTGCTTAAAAACTGATAAAATACTTGCCAAACTTTTCAGAATCTGATAGACTAGTATGGTAACAATCTATGGCTCGCAAAGAGACCATGGCAGAAAGGAACTATTGCAAAATGAAAAAAGATATCCATCCAGAATATCGCCCAGTTGTCTTCATGGACACAACTACTGGTTACCAATTCCTTAGCGGTTCAACAAAACGCTCTAACGAAACAGTTGAGTTCGAAGGCGAAACTTACCCATTGATCCGTGTGGAAATTTCATCAGACTCACACCCATTCTACACTGGACGTCAAAAGTTCACTCAAGCAGATGGACGCGTGGATCGTTTCAACAAAAAATACGGTCTCAAATAATGATAAAAAGACAGCTTCGGCTGTTCTTTTTTGTTTCTTGAAATCAACTGCTGTTTTTATATTCCAGACTCAAAAAACTTTGCACTCTCGGTAGTTTCTAGAGTACAAAGTTTTCTCTTGCCTAAAAAATATAAAAGATATATACTAGCTATATATAGTATAGATTGGAGATATACCATGACGACATCACTTACTAAACAGTACAATTTTAAAATCAATGAGTCATCAATGGAACAAGCTAGAGCTATCATCAAGGAAAAAGGAATGACTATGACGGATGCTATTAGTCTTTTTATCGAGCAGATTGTTCTCGAACAAGATTTGCCAATAAAAACTGCAGAAGATTTACACCGTGAACGATTGATTCAGGAGCTACAAGCCCAATCTGAACGCGCCTTAAGAGAATATGAATCCGGACAAGGAACTCCCCTAGATGACATGAGGCTACGATATGATTTATAAAGTGATTCTATCTACTGAAGTGAGTCAGGCAATTGACAGTATCCATAACTACATCAGCACTGTTCTTTTATCACCCCAGTCGGCTAAGAATACTGTAGCCAAAATTTTAGACGGCTTAAAAAGTTTAGAAACTTTTCCTGAAGCTGGCTTTGATGCAGATGAAAAAATAGGACTAAAAATCAACAGTAAGTACCCTACGCGAGGAAAAATTATCGGTCAGTATATCTTGCTTTACTTTATCGACCAAACTCAAAGAACTGTTTTTCTTACCCACTTATTCCACACCAAAAGTGACTATGTTACCTTGCTCCAAAGCAAAAATAACAAAAACTCAAAATCATCATTTTAATGTCCACCACTCTCTTAATAACCTTGTACTTATAAGGAACACAGTCTTCATTTTAACTAAAAAATAAAAAAACTTTGCACTCTAGCTAGCCACACAATGGCTTCCAAAGTACAAAGTTTTTTTTATTAGTGCAGATTTACTCTTCCTTATCTTGATTTCAGTTCCTTTAGTTGTATTGTCTTCCCAAAGGATACGCTCGATACGGTGGAAACCTGACCAACCTTCTTCTGTCTTGTTTTCGTCCATATAGTCTGCCAAACGGAAGTCAATCTTGACATCTGACTCACCAAAACTTTCGGCAATTGGTTCTGAACGCTCATAAGACATACGAATCAGTGGATAAACCTTTTTGGCTTCTTCTAACTTACCTTCTTTCAACAGTTTGACAAAGCCTTCTGTATCTGTCAACAGTTTATCGATTTGCTCTTGCACAAAAATCTTATAGTCAGCAGTGGCCTTATCAAGCATTTTCTGCTTGTCTTCAGACAAGGCTGTCACCTTAGATGAATCATTTGTCTCGGTTGATTTTTCAAAACGGACTGCACATGCTGTCAATAGCAAGACTGAAGATAAAAGGACAAAACCTAGTTTTTTCATTGTTTACTCCTATCGGTCCAGGAAACCTGAATTAATTTTACGTTTTATTATATCATGTTTTCAATAAATTTTCAGAAAATTTAATGTTATGAATAGCATTACAAATGCAAAAAACTAAGCCTAGGACAATCTCCAAAGCTTAGTTTGATCTAGTTTCTTAATTTCCAGCGTAATATTTTTGAATTCCTTTAATAATTCCTTCAACCAACTTATCTTGGTATTGGTCACTACGGATTCGTTGGTTTTCTTCTGAATTATCCATATAACCCAACTCTAATAACACAGCAGGTTTCGCAGTCTCACGAAGAACAGCGAAGGTGGCTTGCAGAAGTCCAGCATCTCTAGCTCCTGTCTCGGTCAAGAGAGATGAATGAAGGTCAGCAGCCAAACGATTACTTTCACTTATACGGTCTGGATTATTGTGCCAGTACTGGTTAATCTTGCTCGGATAACCCACTTCTTCCTTATAAGAATAAGTCTGTATTCCCAGATTCAGTGTTGTGTCATTCCCAGTAGCGTTAAAATGAATACTAATAAAGAAGTCTGCATTCGTCTTATTTACCATACGAGAACGCTCTGTCACAAAGTCAACATCCACATCACTATCACGAGATGTTAAAACTGTATAGCCCAATTCTTCTAAACGTTTCCGTAATTTACGAGAGACCTGTAGATTCAAATCTTTTTCAGCTATTCCATAATAGTAAGCACCCGAATCACGTCCACCATGCCCAGGATCTAGGAAAATAGTCTTACTATAGCGCCCCTTTTCAAATCCTTTTGGAAGTTCTTGCACCCATTTACCATTATCTTTGAAAAAATGACTACTTCCATCAATAGTATAAGTTCCAGTGACATAAACGCCATCTTCTTTAAGATAATACCAAGCTTGATAATCTTGATCATAAAGCCACTCTTTGTGAGCCATGTAGCCACCAAATTTCAGATAGTAAGAGCCAACCCATTGCTGTTCAGCATAGTGCCCACCTGACTTGAGATAAAACCAGCTAGAGTAGTTAGGATCGTACACCCATTCTTTATCTGCCATAGCCCCACTAGACTTCAGGTAATAATTTCCCTTCCAGGTATTAGCCATCATGGTACCATTTTGATCAAATGCATACCACTTACCATTGATTTGACTCCATTGGTTAGACAAATATTTTCCTGAGCCATTGGCGTAGTACCACTTGTTAGCCATCTGATACCAGCTATTTTCAAGTAAGTAACCATTCTTATCAAATAGGTAGCCCTCATAGAGAGTATCTGTAAATTTGACACCCGTTTGACTATAATAAGTCCACTTCCCATCTTCTTTTACCCAACCAGTTTGTAGCTTAGACTCAGTAGGAAGAGTTGGTTTTGTCTCCTGCTCACTCGAACTAGGGGTCGTTGGCTGGTTTTCTGTAGCTGCTTGAGAATCACTTGCAGAGCTAGTAGCTGAACTACCGGTAGAGTTATTCGTAGAATGACTAGCACCATTAGCTAGAACTGTTTGGCTAGTAAATCCAAGAAGAGCTAGAGCAAGAATCGTAAATTTCTTATATGATTTCATTTATTTAACCTTTCTAGGGGAATGGAATCCCTGTGTTATTGAGTTATTTTACTTCCTTGATGAAAGAAGAGTTGTTCTACATCCTCTAAACTATAATTTATATGATATTATGGAGTGTTTAGCTTATTTAAAGATGTGAAACCTAAAAAGTATGGCTAAGTTGGAACCTTAAAAATTCAATTTCTGAACACCTAATCTCGCTTCAGATCGTTATCGAACAAGTCGAGTAGATTCATTAAAATCATCTATTTATATTATACACCAAATTTAAGAAAAATTTTTGCAAACATCTAAATTTAAAATAAATCTAGTCCCTAGCTATACCGAATTTTAGTTTACTCTGCCCAGTAGAGATGTTATAATAAAAATAGGAGGACACAAAATGAACAATAAAACTAAAAAGTTCACACTTGCTACAGTTTTAGTACTTTCCTTGTTAGGAGCTGGAACTCTTACATCACAATCAGTAGCTGCTAATGATAGGCTGGTTTCCACTCAAGCAATCAATGGTCAATCCTACAATATCTTAAACTCTGAGGTCACTAGTGCTTCTTCTGGTACTACTCTAGTTGGGATTGAAGGGACTTTCTTAACGCCAGATAAACAGGCTATCTTAGACCGTATCAATGCCATTCGAAAAGAGGCAGCAGACGAAGGTCTAGTTACTAGCTATGTTCCTATCAAATGGTCAACTGCACTAGAAAAAACTGCCTTTGTTCGTGCAGCAGAAGCTTCGATCACCATTAATCACACACGCTTGTCTAGTAAGAACATTTGGAGCGCTTGGCCTACAGGAAATTTCTCCCTTTCAGAAAATTTGGCTTGGAACTATGACGGATTTATGAAGGCCATCCAGCAATGGTATGATGAAAAAGCCGATTATGTTAAATCTCGTAGTGGTGTCAGTGTTACAGGTCAAACTGGACACTATAAATCCTTAATTGATCCAAAGCTGACCTATATGGGGCTTGCAGCCTTTGAAAACCCTGTCACTCAAAATGGATGGATTACCGTTGCACAAAGTTTCGGAACAGCATCTGGTGGCTCTGAAGAATTAGCTGGTGGTTATGGAAAGGCCATTCAATATACAGAAGCAAATTCTTCTCAGACTCAAACATTTGCGACTAAGGCGAATCTTTTTGACAAAGACTTGAAGGCTATCGGAACTCATAAAACCAAAACTGCAAATACAAATTCAAGTCAGAAAAATGGGTTCAATCATTCCCAATACTTCGGAAGTTGGATTCGATCAAACGGACGTTGGTGGTTTAAACATAATGACGGCTCATACACGAGTAATGGATGGGAAAAAATAAATAGAACTTGGTATCGCTTTGACAACTCTGGTTGGATGCAAACAGGCTGGGTGAAAGACGGTAGCTGGTACTATCTCGACGGTTCAGGCGCTATGAAGACTGGTTGGCTCAAAGATAATGGTAGCTGGTACTACCTTCAAGATTCAGGTGCTATGAAAACAGGCTGGATGAAAGTATCTGGCAAATGGTACTATGCCTATAGCTCTGGTGCCCTAGCAATCAATACAACGACCCCTGATGGCTATCGTGTCAATGCCAACGGTGAGTGGGTAGGATAATTTAACTACAACAAAAAGGCTCTATACTATCTCACAGTGAGTAATCTTCACTTTCAGATAGTATAGAGATTTTTATTTACCTAGTATAGCTCTTATCTTAGGCGTTTATAACAAACTGAAACAAGAACAATACAAAAGAGCCTCGTAAAAGGTATTGCAACTTGGTAATACCTTTTTGAGGTGCTTTTTGATATGAGCCCATGTCTTCTCAATAGGATTGTACTCCGGTGAGTAGAGAGGAAGAGGTAAAAATTTATGCCCAAACTCTTCACACAAGACTTCTATCTTAGCCATTCTATGGAATCTTGTATTATCCATAATAATAACTGATGGTTTGTTTAATGTTGGTAAGAGAAATTTCTGAAACCATGCTTCAAAAAAGTCGCTCGTCATCCTCTCTTCGTAGGTCATTGGAGCGATTAACTCACCATTCATTTGTTAATCCTGCAACCAAAGAAATCCTCTGATATCTTCTTCCAGATACTTTGCCTCTTATTATCTGACCTTTTAAAGAGCGACCATATTCTCGATAAAAATAAGTATCGAATCCTGTTTCATCAATATAAACAGGTGCTAGGTGCTTTAAACTATTAAAATTCTTAAGAAATAAAGCTACTTTTTCTAGGTCTTGTTCATGGATAGTATAGTACTGTATGGTTACCGAACAAGTCTAATGAAAAAATTCTGATGATAGTTCTAAATCTCAATAATCGCTTGGGTTCCATGATCCAACTCCAGCAAGACATCTATACTTGTATAGAAAATCCTGCCCTGAATAAGGGGATGTAAATATTGCTTTCCTCCAAAATGATCATAGTTTTACTGGCAAATCTAACATATTACGGATAAATTAACAAGTGATTTCTGAATTGCTAAACATTTTCCTTTCTTATAGCATATTTTCAGATTTTCTCTTTGAGAAAGATATTTCCAAAAAAAGGTTCGTTTTTTTATCTATTTTCAAAAAATCCCAAAAACTGAATTGAAAGAATTTTTAGAAAATTTCTGTTTTTTTCTTTACAGTGAAAAAAAATTCTGCTATAATGACTCATGTAATAAAATATGACAATAAAAGGAGAACGATATGACATCTGCTAAAGAATATATCCAAAGCGTGTTTGAAACTGTAAAAGCTCGTAACGGGCACGAGGCTGAATTCCTCCAAGCTGTTGAAGAATTTTTCAACACTTTAGAACCTGTATTTGAAAAACACCCTGAGTATATCGAAGAAAATATCTTGGCACGTATTACTGAGCCTGAGCGCGTGATTTCTTTCCGTGTTCCTTGGGTTGACCGTGATGGAAAAGTTCAAGTAAACCGTGGCTACCGTGTTCAATTCAACTCAGCTGTTGGACCATACAAAGGCGGACTTCGTTTCCACCCAACTGTAAACCAAGGGATCTTGAAATTCCTCGGATTTGAACAAATCTTTAAAAATGTCTTAACTGGACTTCCTATCGGTGGAGGTAAAGGTGGATCAGACTTCGATCCTAAAGGTAAAACAGATGCTGAAGTGATGCGCTTCTGCCAAAGCTTTATGACTGAATTGCAAAAATACATTGGGCCATCACTTGACGTACCTGCTGGTGATATCGGTGTAGGTGGACGTGAAATTGGTTATCTTTACGGTCAATACAAGCGTCTTAACCAATTTGATGCTGGTGTCTTGACTGGTAAACCTCTTGGATTTGGTGGTAGCTTGATCCGTCCAGAAGCAACTGGTTACGGTTTGGTTTATTACACTGAAGAAATGCTCAAAGCTAACGGTAATAGCTTTGCTGGTAAGAAAGTGGTCATTTCAGGTTCTGGTAACGTTGCTCAATATGCTCTTCAAAAAGCAACTGAACTCGGCGCTACTGTCATCTCTGTATCTGACTCAAATGGCTATGTCATCGATGAAAATGGTATCGACTTTGATCTTTTGGTTGATGTTAAAGAAAAACGTCGCGCCCGTTTGACTGAGTATGCAGCTGAGAAAGCAACTGCTACTTATCATGAAGGTTCTGTATGGACTTACGCTGGAAACTATGACATCGCTCTTCCATGTGCTACTCAAAACGAAATCAACGGTGAAGCAGCTAAACGTATAGTAGCTCAAGGCGTTATCTGTGTATCTGAAGGTGCCAACATGCCAAGCGACCTTGATGCTATCAAAGTTTACAAAGAAAATGGTATCTTCTACGGACCTGCCAAAGCTGCCAATGCTGGTGGTGTAGCCGTTTCAGCCCTTGAAATGAGCCAAAACAGTCTTCGCCTCTCATGGACTCGTGAAGAAGTTGATGGACGTCTCAAAGACATCATGACAAATATCTTCAACACAGCTAAAACAACTTCAGAAACATACGGTCTTGATAAAGACTACCTTGCAGGAGCTAACATTGCTGCCTTTGAAAATGTAGCAAACGCTATGATTGCCCAAGGTATTGTTTAAGATTTATTTGCTCAATCCTCAATCACTACGATTGGGGATTTTTAGCTTGAATTAAACAGTTGGAAAATTACTTACTCGCCCCCTTTTTTGCCCCCTGGCACATAAAAATAAAAACCGCTAGTCCTAAGAATAACGGTTTAATCATGTTTTTAAGCTACTAATGTAGTCGCTCTATTATTTAAATAAAATGAAGTGTTATGAATAACTTCAATATCTTTAAAGTTTTTTGTTAGATTTATAATTTCAACTATAGCCATCTCTACTCGTTAGTTTACAGCAAAAAATTATGCTTAATTATTATTGTTTTTGTAAACAATCAGCGAACCCAATACTATTCCATTCAACAAGCCTAAAGAAATACCATATTCAACTGGAAAATCTAAAAAAATTGCAAACACTATTCCAATCATCACCCCTAGTGAGGCTGCTGTTGAAATTACATATTCATTTTCTTTCTTCATTTTCTGTACACCTCATTTCCTTTTTGTATATAAGCTCTAGTCATCTCCACCAAGAGCCATTAAGTACTTATGATTTCCTGACTCAACAATCTTACCACCTTTCATTACAAAAATAATATCCCGCATCCTTAATCGATAACAATCTGTGAACTACAATTATTTGAGTACAGCCCTGACTTTTTATATACTTTGTTATTCTTTCCTCATTAATAGTGTCTAATGCACTAGTTGCCTCATCTAAAATTACAATACTAGGATTATTTATTAATGCACGTGCCAGTGCTATCCGTTGTCTTTGAATACCTGAAATATTTGAACCCATCTCTGAGATGATAGTATTAAATTTCATCGGCATAGCCATGATTTCATCATAGATTTGAACTGCTTTACAAACTTCCTCTATCTTTTGTGAAGTAACTTCGTGCTTTAAAGTTATATTATCAAGAATACTTCTGTTCAATAAAAATGAATCCTGTGGAACTACTCCTAAATTTTGACTTAATATTTTTTTATCTATTTGATTAATATTTACACCATCAAATAAAACTTTTCCTGTATCAATCTTATATAATCCTGATGGTATTTTTGATAACGTACTTTTTCCTGACCCCGGTTGACCGACTAGTGCAATTCTCTGTCCTGAATCAATAGTCAAATTTAAATTTTCTATTACAGGAGCTGAGTCTTTGGAATAAGAGAAAGATAGGCCCTTAATATCTATTCTACTTCAAACGTTTCTAAACTATACTCCGGAAAATAATTTAACCAATAATTAACCATACTATCTTTCATCGTATCCTCCAACCAGTACTAAGAGTCTGGGACAAAAGTCTAACCTTAAATATAAAAAGCTAACAAAACGAGTTATCTGACACTCAGAATTCTGTCTTATTCGCTTTTTTGTCTAATCTATCGATTTTTAAAATTTATAATCAAGAATTCCTAAAATCAAAATCTTTTTGTCCCAGACTCTTAGGTGTACACCTAAACATTTTATCCACCGACAATAATAATATCCATTACCAACAATAAAATTGGGGAATTTTTTAAAATTTTCTTCATATTTAGACTTCCTTTCAGTTTTTATTTATTGTACAATAAATAAGAATCAATTACTTTTTTGTTGGGAAAACGGGAAAATTATGAAATCAAAACTTGGTATCACACTCAGAAAAGTTCGTAAAGGAAAACAAATCAGTTTATGTTCTGTTGCTGACGAGCATCTTTCTAAATCTCAAATATCTCGATTCGAACGTGGAGAATCAGAAATCTCATGTATTAGACTAATCAATATTTTAGACAAGTTGCACGTTACCCTAGATGAGTTTCTTATTTTACACGATGATGACTACACCAATAGTGAATCATTTGCTAACCTAGTTCAATATATTCGTAAACAATACTCATCACAAAGTATTGATAATATAGCGTGCCTACTATCTGACACTACAAATTACACTCTAGATCCTTTAGAGAAAACTATGGTAAAATCCATTCTGCACACAATGGATTCGAGGATCATTCCATCAGATGAAGAACTACTTCAACTGACAGACTATCTTTTTAAAGTCGAAAAATGGGGTTACTATGAGATTATTATATTTGGTAACTGTGCACGAACAATTAACTACAATTCCTACTTCTTATTGACAAAGGAATTGTTAAAGAATTATATCTACTCTTCTCTGAATAAAACCAATAAACGAATGGTCACTCAACTTGCTATAAATTGTTTAATTCTTAGTATAGATGAGGAAAAATTTTCTAATTGTTCCTATTTAATTAGTGAGATAAAAACATTATTAGATAATGAATTTAACTTCTATGAACAGACAGTTTTTCTCTATGCAACTGGATACTATGAATTTAAACGCCAATTAAGTAGTGGAATTGAAAAAATGAAACAGGCCATACAAGTTCTCGATATTTTAAGAGAAGACAAGTTAAGATTACACCATACTGATCATTTTAATAAACTAGTAAATAAAAAATAAATGAAATTATTCTCTATATTTTAACGAATTAGTCGTAAATACTATTATTCTAGTAAAGCATTCTCGTGAAATTTTAGGACTGTAAATTTATTGGTATTAATAATTTTCACAAACGAATCCTGTCTTCTAGCTATCTCCTCATATTCATTAATTTCATTACCAAGTTCCTGTTGTAATTTTAAAATATCTGTATTGAGTCGATCTAACGTTATTGATTCCGTCATGTTCATTTGGGCAAAATCATACTTAGCTAATTTTCTAGTCTCATGATCTTCACTCTTCAAATTGATAAGGACTTCCACCATCTTGTTTAAGGTGGCGATTTTTTCTTGGGTTTCTTCTAGCTTCATATCAATCTCTGCAATTTCTAATACAAGCTCATCTTTGATTTCTTGGTATTGTTTGTTCGTGTTAGATAGTTCAATCATAAGATTAATTTCAGAAATCTTGTCTTAAAGACTTTTTAAAGTTGGTCGTCTATATGGGAGTTTTTGGCTATCGTTGCTCAATTATCTGATTAAAGTCCTACCCTTGATGAAACAATTATTATCCTTGTTTTCTTTATTATAGACAAAGTAAAAAGACGTTTCTCGAATGTAGACTTTATATTTTTTCTGATTGTCTTCCTCAAAAATATCTAGCTGGTAGTTAGGAATAAAGATGAGTCCACTCTGTTTAATACCAAACGAAACCCGGATATAGATACCATCATCAACCAACTTCTCTATCTGATTATCCGTAAGTTCAATCTCAAACTCATGGATAGCATCTCGTTTTTCCTTGTATTTCTTGAAGGCTTCCTCGATTTCTTCAGCGGAGACTTTCTCCTTATGCTGCTCCTCTCGAAAAGTCTGAAAATCTTCCTGAAGATTTTCTAATGCTTGAATATCTCTAACTTCTCTATCTTCAAAATAACGATTAAAAAATTGAACATCGTACAATTTCTTATCGCTAATTTTTTTATGATTCAGGCTTATCTTTTGATTATCTTCTTCCAGGATAAAAGTTACATTTTTTTGTTTTAAGTCAATGGTTAGATTCAATTCTTTTGCTTTTGTTATTAAATCTTCTAAAGAATTGACACGGTTCAACAAAAATTCTAAACGACTTTCAATCTCTTGTTTGGCAAAATGTATTCTAAAAAATTCTTCATCATATAAATCTCGTTTGCTGAGTTGGCGTCCTCGAATTGGTTTTATCATCGTTCTATCTGTCATCAAAAAACGGCTATGCTTTTGACTAAAATCAATCTGAACATACAACTGCTTTGCTTTCTCTAAAAAATCATCAAACGATTTAGATTGCTGCAACAAATATCCACAGAGGACTTGTACCTCAGATGTACACTATGCCTGTCGGACAAAGAAAAAAGTAGGCTAAATTTCTAACCTACTTTTTCTGACTCTACTCTGATAAAGCCGTCTCATATATAGACATTTTATGCTTGAAGGAATCTTTTCCTCCCTCTAATTGATTGATGATATGATTTTTTATATATTTTTCACTAACATATCCCTGTGATTCAATCCATCCGTTAACTCCATCTGACTCCATAATAACAACTTGATCTGTCATAGAATTTGTTACAATTGTAGCATTATGTGTTGCTAAAATAATTTGACGTTGAGCTTTCACATCTCTAAACTGCTGAACTAAATGCCTGTAAATATAACGATTGTCTAGATTGTCTTCAGGCTGATCAATAATCAATGGTCTGAAGTCTTTAGAATAATCACTATATGCTAATAAAAAATCAAGCATGGCTACAACTTTTTGTCCCAAACTTAATACACCAACTTCTTTATAGACAATATCAAGTTGGTGCGAAGATTCTTTCGAGTTAATATTAAACTCCAAAAATAACCTTTCATTAGCTACATGCTCTTTTAAAACTCTTTTAAACTCATTTAATAAACTACTATTTTCAATTAAAGAGTAGATACTCTTTTTTAAATGCGTAATGTTGTATTCATTAATTTCAGATTTATCTCTCCAATTATTTTCTTGTTTTGCAAAATTATCTTCAGAGATACTTTTTAAAAGCATAAAATACTTATTAGGGATATTTTGTCTTACAATGACTTTAACAAATTCTTTCAATCCTAATTCCCGATAGATAAGATATAAAACGTCTGCTACATCTTGCATACTAATTCTATAATTATCAAACGAAGAACGATTATTCTTGAAAAGATAATTTTCGAAATGCGGTTCTTCCCATCTATCAATTTGCTCATAACAAATTCTTAACTTACCAATCTGAGTTTCATTAAAATCCTCAATAATTTCGAGTATTAATTGCTTCCGCTGTTTTAAATATTCATCAAGTTCCTTTAATTTTGCTTCAAACGATTCGAGTGTCTGAGTTCTTAGCCCATAGTCTGGTCTCGGTAATTTTTTATTTTTAATCATTAAATTAGAAATAAATTCTGTAATTTTTTCACCGTCAGCTGTTTTAACTAACTCATTAACAGAATATCTCCTATCAAACATTTTCTCTAAAATTCTAGTTTTATCAACTAATTTAAAATGGTTACCTTCAACTTTATAAACTTTTGTGTACTGAGACCGTGTCCATTCTTTAATAGAGTCAGAATTAAATATATAAGAATAGCCAAACCTATTCTCTCGATTTTGCCCATAATATTGTAAAATATTATCCTTATTTTCTTGTTTGACATCTGGCAAACTAACTTCAATAATATATTCAGTTTCTTCTAAAACATAGAGTACAAAAGCATTTGCATGGTTACATAGAAATTCCAATTTGCTTTGCTTATCACAATCTTGAGAAAGTACAAATTGTAACATATCAATTAATGTGCTTTTACCTGTACCTCTCCCTCCAATTAAACAATTCATAGATGGTGAAAATGTTAAAAAGAAGTCTTTATCTTTTTTTAACTTATCACCTGCAAGAAAACTTCTATTTTCCCCACGATTTTCTATATATAATCCTTTTATATAGGACTTTTGTTTAAAGCTTGGCTCACATAAACTAACTGATACATTATAATCAAACAATGCTTCTTGAAACATCTTGAAAGAAATTTTTCCACCTTTCAACCACAGATTGTTCTTCCCGAGTGAATCAATTTCGTGAGAATCATTATCTAATAGAAAATTGAGCTCACAATTAAAATCTGTTAATAGTTTTTTTCTAGAACCTTCAACAGAATTTATATTTTTAACACCAATAAATCGTGTGTTTTCTTTAGAAAAAATTTTTCGTTTATATGCACCTGATAAGTGAGAACCTTTTTTCAAAATGTTATAACTATTGAAATGAGCAATATAATTAACTATTTTTTGATTATTGAAATCTTTCATGATAGTCAGTGAATGTTGATAACTTCCATCTTTCTCACTTATAATATTTTCACTTAACCATTGATTAACCCATGACTCTTGTTCATAATCATATATACATACAATATGCAATTTATCTGCTGCACTAATTTCTACTCCATGTAAAATATGAGGATGTATATCATAAATCGGATAATTTTTCATTATGATTGAGACTGCCATTTGTAACTTTTTAATACCTTTGGTAGTATTATGATCAGTTACTACAACTATTTCTATTCCATTTTTTATGATTGCCTCTGCTAACATAAGAAAACTAATATATTCTTTTGAACTAGAAAAAACAACCTTATCAAAATTACTAAAAAAAATTGTCTTATCAACTTTTATTTTCTTATTTTCAAAAAATATATCATATAGTTCATCTTCAGTAATTTTTCTATATTTCGTTGCAGTCCAATTAGAAAATAGCTTGTAATCATAAGAAGCAGGTGTATGCAAATGAATTAAAGTCTTGTGAAAGCTACCGAATTTCTCTTTGGAATTTGTTAGTTCTTGATAAACAAACTTTATCTTGTTATTAAATCCTCTCACTTCTACTCTCCTAAAAATATCAATTGTTTATTTTTCAAGTAATTCATTAAGTCTCTTTTCCCCCACCTTCAACATCTCTTTCTCTACCTTGCTCCATTTTCCGAAGAGGCATTCTTGTAGCACTTCTGCTGCTGAAGTTTTATCTTCTCCTGAATCATATACACAACTTCTATCTCGTTGATAAATTTGAATTCTTTCAAAGATAGCCAGTTCTTCCAATTGTCGTGTATTATCAACTAGATGATTTACAATGAAATCATGATGTTCTTTTGGAGTTGCGCGTGCTTGATTTGGATTGACAGCGTACAGTTCTTCGTATCGGATAAGGGTGCTCAGATAGGACAATTTGGGCTTTGTCGCAATTAAGGCTAATTGTACTTCATATCCCTCACTTTTCAAGAGTTGTGCTGTTTTCTTTGGAACATCTATCGTTCGTAAAGTTCCCTCAATCAAAAGATTGTATCCCAAATGACTCAATTCGGTTACTAAAGACTCTACCATTTTCCCTGCAAAATCCTTGGTGTATTCAACGCTATCTTTGCCATATTCTTGCTGCAGTTCTAAATAGTGTGGATGCTGAGAACGAAAACTATCGCCATCTATGATAACAATATTTCCTTGAAATTCTTTCTGTTTAATACGATGAATTGTAGTCTTGCCAGCACCACTTTGCCCTCCAAGCAAAATCGCTATAGGTTGCTTACTGAACTTTTTTCCTCTTGTCAGAGAACGAAGATTCCGTGCCAAAGCATGTTTGAATTCACTATCGGTATAATCTTGGATTTCCATTAGGCTACCATCCGTTTTTCAGATATCTCTAACATACGTTCAATTCCATCCAAATAACCGATATATCTCTCTATTTCATCAAAAGTTTCTACTAAATAGATATTCGTATGAATCAAGTCAGATAGATCATCACTCATTAAAATCCAAGGATTAGATTCATCATCAATGCTAATTCCCTGACTATCTTGATAACGATAGAGTCGAGATAATAGATTAGCACCTCGTTCTTTCACAATTTCAATTTTTAAAGTCAATTCATAATCTTCAACAGGATTGAGCATTTTGTCTTCTCCTACGATATCAACATAAGATACATTAAACTTCTGACAAATGATATCTATTAGTTCCGTAGAGACTGGACTAGTTCCATTTTCATAACGACTCAAGCTATTGCGAGAAATTCCTATAATTTGGGCAAATTCGGGTTGTGTTAAGTCATGTGTTTTACGTAAGGATTTTATGTTCTTTCCAATCATGGCAAACTCCTTTATTTTTATAAATCCATTATAGCATAAAAAAGCAAAACGCACCAAAAATGGTGCGTTATTTCTTGTTTTTCTAGCCTAAACTTTACTTCTATAAAAGCCACCTTAAAGAGTAATTCCTTTTTCGGTGGCTTTTCAAAATACTATACATTAAAATACTCTTGTTTAATTTTTGTAAGCAAATTGTTAGCAACAGAAGTTACACCAACATGCATCCGTTCAGGATCAGAATAATCTAGATTACGAGCATAGACTTCTGTAACAGTCTGAGCAATACGCTCATCCAATTTATAATTGGAGGCTTTTAATAGTGCTTGAAATAATTCTGAACTATATAGTTTAATATTATTTTCCAATGATACTACTGCCATTTTTGTAACTCCTCTCCTGTTTTTGATTGATAAACCTTCTCTATTTTCATTATATCACAAAAAGATTGGTTGTGAATGGATAATTATTTAAAAGAATAGGGGTTTCTAAACTCAGCAAGCATTTCTTCTTTTGTAATTTCATTCTGACGAAAACGAGCTAAAGCTTGGGGTGGATTGTCATCAGTCTGAACACCATAGATAAAACCAAATTGGTGTTGTAATTCATCTGGATTTCCCCGATTTTGAAAGACAAATTCCGCAAAATCTAAATCTGACTCTGATTTTTTATGTTTTGCAAAATAGTGACAACGATAGTCAGGGGTCTTAAAAATTTCTACAAAATTTGAAATACGAAATTCTACTATAATTCGAATCTATACATAGCTTACTTCTGGTCATTTAAAACGAACCCTGTTCTCCAAAATAATTTTATTAAAAAGAAAAACCCTGCCAAATTAATTTTTGGTAGGGTTTTTGGTAGGAAACTAAATTAATTTATCAGTTTCTAAAATGTGTTCACGATTCTAAAAGGCTGATACTATAGTATCCCGAATTCTAATTGGTATATGCCTCTTATTTAAGAGTAACTGAAGCTCCAGCTTCTTCCAATTTAGCTTTGATTTCTTCAGCTTCTGCAGTTGCAACGCCTTCTTTAACAAGTGCTGGTGCACCGTCAACAAGTTCTTTAGCTTCTTTAAGTCCAAGACCTGTGATTTCACGTACAACTTTGATAACGCCAACTTTTTTGTCGCCTGCAGATGTCAGTTCAACGTCGAATGAATCTTTAGCAGCACCAGCGTCAGCAGCACCAGCTGCAGCAACAGCTACAGGAGCAGCTGCAGTTACACCAAATTCTTCTTCGATAGCTTTTACAAGGTCGTTCAATTCAAGGATTGAAGCTTCTTTAATTTCAGCAATAATGTTTTCAATGTTCAATGCCATTGTTATTTCCTCCAAATATGTTTTAAATTTATAATAGATTTTCGTAGCTAGGCTACGCTGCGTAGCTTAAGATTAAGCTGCGTCTTCTTTGTTGTCTGCAACCGCTTTGACTGCAAGAGCAACGTTGCGCACTGGCGCTTGAAGTACAGAAAGGAGCATAGAAAGAAGTCCTTCGCGGTTTGGAAGAGTTGCAAGAGCAAGAATCTCTTCTTTAGATGCGACAGCGCCTTCGATTGCACCACCTTTGATTTCAAGTGCTTCAGCGTTTTTAGAAAAGTCGTTCAAGATTTTCGCTGGTGCGATAACATCTTCGTTAGAAAATGCTACTGCAGATGGTCCAACAAATACAGATGCAAGATCTTCAAGACCAGCTTTTTCAGCTGCACGACGCAAGATTGAGTTTTTAATCACTTTATACTCAACTTCGCTTCCACGAAGCTCACGACGAAGAACTGTATCTTGCTCAACTGTCAAACCACGAGCGTCTACAACGACGATAGATGCAGCAGCTTTCATTTTTTCAGCTACTACGTCAACTAGTTCCGCTTTTTTAGCAATAATTGCTTCACTCATTAGTGTGTTCACCTCCGTTATTATTTTGCTTGGGGAAATTTTTCAAAAGAAAAACGCGCCCAAACCTAGACACGAAAGTACAATACGCTTCTTTTTACATGATACGTTTTGTCCTCGGTAGGATATTTATGAGTCGAACTCCCCTACTGTCTTAGGCAGTTTTTTCAAACCGTATATAAGTATAGCATAGTCAAAAAAAGAATGCAAGACTTTTGCAAACTTTTTTCGTGATTTTTCTTTTAAAGTTCTACTGTTAGGACTTGGCCTTGCTTAACAACCTGTTCTCCAGCGATATAAACATCATCAACGTCACTGGATTTAACAGCATAGACGAGGTGAGAAAGCATATTTTCCTGAGGTTGGAGATGAATTTTGCCTTGTGGTTGAATAACGAGAAAATCTGCCTTCTTGCCGACTTCTAGACTTCCTATCTGATTTTCCATTCCTAGGACCTTAGCCCCTTCGATTGTTAGTGCCTTGAGAGCTGTTTCAATAGGGAATTGGCTGGCATCCCCACTTTTCATCTTCTGAAGAAGGGCTGCAGTCCGTCCTTCCTCAAACATATCTAGATTGTTATTGGAGGCAACCGAATCCGTCGCAATTCCGACTGCTACTCCTGCTTTTTGCAGTTGAATGATAGGAGCAATCCCTGATGCCAGTTTGAGGTTACTAATAGGATTGTGGGCAATAGACACTTGAGAAGTTGCCAAGCGTTCAATTTCTCTCTCGTTTAATTCGACCCCGTGAGCAAAGACAGACGGATGATCTAAGTAACCCAGTTCTTCAAGAAAGGCGAGGGGGCGTTTGCCGTATCGTTTCAGGATAATTCCTGACTCCTCCTTGGTCTCCGCCACGTGGATATGGATTGGAATAGCAAGCTCTTTTGCCATGTCTAAACTTTCTTCCAGCAAGTCTCTATCACAGCTGTAGGGAGAATGTGGGGCTACCATCACCTTGAAATTTGGATTTTTATATCCAATAATTTCCTCAATGATTGCTCGAGTTCTGCTTATGGTCTCAGCAGTTGTCTCTGCCTCTGAAGAAAAAAGAGTCGGTGAGAAATAACAACGCATCTTGGAAGTTTTCACTGCCTGATAAATCCGTTCAATATCCACACCATTGGGATTATACATATCGTTAAAGGTTGTTGTTCCCGACTGGAGCATCTCTATCATAGCTTCTTTAACCGCTCTTGTAGTCATGTCGGGAGTAAATCCTGCTTCTGCTGGCCAGATATAGTCATTAAGCCATTCATGGAGATTGCTATCATCTCGAATTCCTCTCAATCCTGTCATAGCAGAATGGGTGTGACAATTGACCAAACCAGGCATAATCCAGGCCCCCTGATAGTCTATAATCTGCTCAGCTTGCTCTAAAATCTCTGACTGCTCTTGACCGACATAGACTATTTGAGAATCCTTAACAGCTAAGATTCCATCTAGATAAACATGGAAATCTTTGTCACAAGTCACGATATTTACATGATGAAAGACTTTCATTCTAGGCTCCTTTTCTAAAAGACAATTTACAGTGAACAATTTTTCTAGCTATTGTAACAAAAAAGTCACCCGAAGGCAACTTTTTTCGTCCATAAACTTTCAAAAGAGAATGGCTTATTCAGAGCTAAAAGCTGCAGCTTGCTGCATTTGGTAATACTTGCCTTTTCTAGCCATGAGGTCCTGATGATTGCCATGCTCCACAATATCGCCATCCACCAAGACAAGAATCAAATCTGCATCCTGAATAGTTGACAAACGGTGAGCAATGATAAAGCTTGTACGCCCCTTCATGAGTTTAGCAAAGGCATCCTGTACCAGCACTTCTGTCCGCGTATCGATGGATGAAGTTGCTTCGTCTAAGATAAGAATCTTTGGAATAGCCAGAAAGACTCGGGCGATGGTCAGGAGCTGGGCTTGCCCAACAGAGAGAGATTCTCCTGCATTTTCCAACTTGGTATCGTATCCCTGTGGCAACTGTTGGATGAAAAAGTCCGCATTGGCTGCTTTGGCAGCAGTAATCACCTGCTCCCTACTGGCTTTAGGATTTCCAAAGGCAATATTGTCATGAATAGTCCCTTGCTTGAGCCAGGTTTCTTGGAGCACCATGCCAAACTGCTGGCGTAAAGAGGCACGACTATAGTCATAAATGGATTTCCCATCCAGCAAGATATCTCCTGAATTAATGGGATAAAAACGCATGAGGAGATTGATAAGGGTTGATTTGCCAGCACCTGTCGGACCAACAATGGCAACCTTGCTACCAGCTGGAATAGCGATAGATAAGTCCTTAATCAAAATCTTTTCAGGATGGTAACCAAAAGAGACATGTTTAAAGGAAATAGCTCCCTTAACTTGGTCACTGGTCAAGACTTCCTTGCCTGTTTCAGCAACCTCAGGACTTTCTAAGACAGCATAGACGCGCTCTGCACAAGCCAGAGCACTTTGCAACTCAGCTAGCACTGAAGAAATATCGTTAAAAGGCTTGGTGTACTGTTGAACATAGTTCAAAAAAGTCACTAAACGCCCAATGGTCAAGGTGGAACCCATCATGATACGATAAGCTCCCACTCCAGCTAGAAGGGCATAAATAAGCGCATTGACAAAGCGAGTCGAAGGATTGACCGTTGAAGAATAAAAGATAGCTGACTGCGAATAACCTGCATAGTTGGCATTCGCCTCGTGCAGTCTTTGGATAAAATCTTCTTGAGCATTAAAGGACTGGATAATGGTCTGCTGGCTCAACGATTCTTCAATCAACTGAGTCTGAATTCCCCTCGTCTCTGTTTGCTTTTGGAAGTGATGATAGGAGCGTTTGGCAATAAAGCGTGAGATTACCATAGACAGTGGCGTCAACAGCAAGACCAAAAGAGTCATGAGGAGATGAATTTGAATCATGGCTAGAATGCTGACTAAAATCATCAAGACACCAATGAAGAATTGGTTAAAGATCATGATCAAGCCAGCTGCCAACTGTTCTATGTCTGTTGTCACCCGACTGACCATCTCCCCACTGCCTTGCCGATCCACAAAGGCAATCGGTAAACGATGGAGCTTATGGATGATTCGCTCTCGTAAGTCTCTGGTATAAGAGAAAATTAGGCGATTATAGAGGAGAGGATTGGCCCACTGCACAAGGGTATTTCCTATGACCACCAAGATCATTTGAATAAAGATCTGCCAAAAAACTGGTGAAGAACCAGCCACTAGGACTTGGTCGATGACCTGCCCAATCAGAATAGGTAGGTAAATTGATAAACCAACTTGGGCAATAGTTCCTAGAAAGGCTAGAAAAAGGAGGAAGGGATGGCTTGCTAAATCTTTGGCCAAACGTTTGAGAGTCTGGTTTGCAGTTTGTCGTCTCATGCTAGTCCTCCTTTCCATGTTGGGATGCATTGATTTCACGATAGACTTGACTAGATTTCATCAAGTCCTCGTGCTTGCCGATAGCTAGGAGATCACCTTTTTCTAAGAGGAGAATCTGGTCTGCCATCTGTAAAGTCGATGTTCGTTGAGAAATCAAAATTAAGTTCGTATTTGGCAAATTTTCTCGAATAGCTTTCAAGAGTTTGGACTCAGTGATAGTGTCCAGTGCCGAGGTAGCATCATCTAAGATGAGAAACGGTGCCTGGTGCAAGACTGCTCGTGCGATAGACAACCGTTGTTTTTGTCCACCTGAGAAATTTCGACCTCCTGCCTCAACTAGGGCATCCAAGAGTCCTTCCTTTTCACTGACAAAATCCTTGGCTTGCGCGATTTCCAAGGCTTGCCAGAGTTCTTGGTCTCTTACTTCTTGATTGAAACCTAGAGTCAAGTTGGAACGAATAGTTCCCTTAAAGAGTTCGACTTTTTGGGGCACATAGGCAATCCAAGACCGCCACTGCTCAAGATTACGAGGACTAAATCCATCTCGATAAAGGTCTATGCTCCCCTTGTCTGCTGGATAAAGTCCAAGGATGAGTTGTACTAAGCTTGATTTACCAGAACCTGTTCCCCCAATAATACCAAGGATTTGCCCTTGCTGCATATCAAAGGAAATGTCTCTCAAAGAAGGCTGGGCCGCATCAGGATAGGTAAAGGTCAGTTCTTGAACTTGTATAATCTGATCACTGGTAACTTGCTTTTTCTCTAATTCTGAATGGATATCCTCTGGAGCTTCAGCAAAGACTTCCTCGATTCGCTTAGCAGAGATGTAAGACTGGTTTAGAGAATTGATCAGCATGGCGAGCTTGACCAATTCCACCAAGATCTGTAGGAGATAATTAATAAGGGCAATGAGAGCACCTTGACTTAGCAATCCTCCTTGAATAGAAATATAGCCTTGCCAGATAATAACGAGAAGAGTTCCATTAACAATCAGATAGGTCAGAGGTGTTAATAAACTAGACCAGAAACCTGTCTTTTCTTGTAATCTAGCATAGACTTGGTTAAGGGTTTGAAAAATTTGTAACTCTCGTTTTTCTTGACCAAAAGCACGAATAACCCGCATCCCTTGTAATTGCTGGCGTGTTTCCTGAACCAGTTGGTCCGTTTTCTTTCTAAGACTACTGTAGAGAGGATTAACCAGTCTAGAGAGTCCTACAATGACGATGGTCAAAATGACAACCATGACCAAGAACCAGAAAGTCAGCTCAGCTGAGATGCGATAGGCCATAAAGATTGCCCCAAAAACGATAATAGGCGCTCGCAAAAAGAGACGCAGGAATTGATTGATACCAGTCTGAATCTGGTAGGTATCTGAAGTCAAGCGAGTCACCAAGCTAGAAGTGGTCAGACGATCTCTACTATCCTTGGGCAAGGAAAGAATATGACGATAAAGATCGTTTGTCAATTCCTTGGCAAAACCTACTGCTGCCTTTGCTGAGTAAAATTGAGCTATCAAGGCCACTAAAACGCCAATCACTGCAAATATAAGGAGCAGGCCAATCTGCATCCAGAGATGCCCTTGATTTCTCTGAGGCAAGGATTGGTCAACAATCCCAGCAATCACCATGGGAACCAAGAGCTCAAACACAGCTTCTAACAGCTTGAACAGAGGGGCTAAAATCGATTCCTTAATGTAGGGTTTGAAGTAAGATAATAAGTGTTTCATAAATCCCTTCTATTCGTATTCTAGAAATGAAGAAAGTGGGAAGCGCCCACCATCTCTGTTTTATTTGTTTAAGTAAGGCAATAGATAACTATATCCTTCCTCTTCCATCTCATCCTTGGCCACAAAGCGCAGAGAGGCAGAGTTGATACAGTAACGGAGGCCACCTAACTCCCGAGGGCCATCTGTGAAAACATGACCCAAGTGAGCATTGCCTGACCGAGAACGAACCTCGATTCGCTCCATTCCATGGCTCATGTCCTTGTAATAATGAATCAATTCCTTGGAAATCGGACGGCTAAAACTTGGCCAACCACATCCTGAGGCAAACTTATCCTTGGCGAAAAAGAGTGGCTCACCCGTCGTGATGTCTACATAAATCCCTTCTTCAAAGGTTTGGTCATAGGCATTGGTAAATGGAGCCTCTGTAGCAGCTTCTTGGGTAACACGATAGGATTCTTCTGATAAACTTTCCTTTAACATCTCTTGACTAGGCTTTTCATAGTTAGAGGCATCAATCAATGGCTTCTCAGCATCAGTCACATCGATATGACAATAACCTGAAGGATTTTTCTTAAGATAGTCTTGGTGGTAATCTTCAGCTAGAATGTAATGACGTAGTTTCTCCACTTCCACTGCAATCTTTCGACCAAGCATGCGCTCCTGCTCCTGCACCACTGTGTAGATAGCTGGCAAGTCTGCTTCATCCTGGTAATATATACCGGTCCGATACTGACGTCCACGGTCATTCCCTTGTTGATTGATGGATAAAGGGTCGATGACACGGAAATAATAAAGTAAAATCTCTCTGAATGCTACTTCCTTCTCATCGTAAATCACTTGAACCGTTTCTGCATGGTCTGTTTCCTTGAGCAACTGGTAATTGGTCGTTTCGACTTGCCCATTAGCGTAGCCAACACTGGTTGCTAGCACTCCAGAAATGCGTGAAAAATATTCCTCTAGGCCCCAAAAACAACCGCCTGCTAGATAAATTTCTGTCATCTTTATTTCTCCTTTATCAAGTTTTTAACTAATACTCTTCGAAAATCTCTTCAAACCACGTCACCTTACATCTGCAACCTCAAAACAGTATTTTGAGCTAACTTCGTCAGTTCTATCCACAACCTCAAAACACTGTTTTGAGCTGACTTCGT
>NZ_VMMM01000017.1:35983-76837 GCF_013277195.1 Streptococcus sp. 2579 | reverse complement strand
ATTTTCATTGAGTATAAACTTCTTTTCAAAAAAAGGATAGGAAGGCCCCTAGTCGAGACTTTCCCCATCCTATCTTCTATTCTTTATTTTGCTTCTACACGGACACCTTGGGTATCAACCTTCAAGTCATGCAGTTTGCCTTTGAAAGGTTGCTTTTCCAATTCTGCCTTAATCGTTGGCATCTTGCCATGAGAAGCCAAGATCATAACTGTCGGCCCGGCACCAGAGAGATAGGTTGCATAGGCACCATTTTCTTTGGCTACTTGCTTAATCGTCGCAAATTCTCTCACCAAGTCCTGACGATAGCGTTCATGGAAGAGGTCTCCCTCGATTGCTTGCCCAGCTGTCACCATGTCTCCTGCCAACAAGGCCGCAACCGCCACATTGGCGATAGAACTAGCTGCAACAGCTTCCTTGTAAGACAATTTCTTAGGTAAGACGCCACGGCTGTCTCGAGTACGCAATTCATAGTTTGGAATGTAGGCTAGGAAATCACACTCTGGGAAGTCTGCTACGATAGCAGAAACTTGTCCATCAACTGAGCTTGCAATAACGAGATTACCATAAATGGCTGGAGCTACATTATCAGGGTGTCCTTCAATCTTGGTCGCCAACTGCAATTTTTCATGGTCTGACAAGTTGAGTTGCCCCAATTGGTTGGCTAGTTCAATCCCAGCTACAATAACCGAGCTGGAAGAACCCAAACCACGCGCCAAGGGAACATCACTAGTCATTTTCAAACGTCTTGATTGTAAATCTGGTACAATTTGCAAAGCAATTTTGAGCAAGAGATTACGCTCGTCATGAGGAATCCATTTGCCAATCTGGTGTTCAATCAGCCACTCTTCTCGTTCTTCGCAAACCTCGATTTGAAGATACTTGGTTACAGCTACACCGACCGAGTCAAAACCTGGCCCGATATTGGCACTGGTTGCAGGTACAATAATCTTCATCTTATTCTCCTAGCACCTTGAAGGTATTCAAGAGGTCGAATTCTGAAACCTTCTTCAATTCAGCTGAGACATTTTCAAGCTGGGCTTTATTAATCTTGTGTGTGATGATCACAACACGCGCCTTGTCACCATCTTTTCCATCTTGGAGAATTTGCTTAAAGGAAATTTCTTGGGCATTAAAGATTTCAGCCAACTTCAAGACCTGACCTTTTGAGTCTGGTGCCAAGATTGAGAAGTAGTAATTTGCTTTGACATCCTCTGGATTTGCCAAGACCAAGTCACGGCTATATTCGTTGAAGTCTTTGCCAATGGTACCATCATTCAAGCGACGAACGATACGGACAATGTCCGCCACAACACTTGTTGCAGTTGGTTTTTGGCCTGCACCTGGTCCGTAGTACATAGACTCACCAATACCGATAGATTCTACAAAAACAGCGTTCATTACCCCATTCACACTGGCAAGCGGGTGTGCTTTAGGTAGGAAGGTTGGAGTCACTTCTGCAGCAATTCCTGAAGGAGTTTCCTCGATAGAACCAACCAATTTCACTACATAGCCAAGTTCTTGGGCTACAGCTACATCTTCTGGTGTGATGTTACGAATTCCCTTGTGGGCTACATCGTCAAATGCAACCTTCATGCCAAAGGAAAATTGGCTCAAAATCACCATCTTGTAGGCTGCATCAATTCCATCTACGTCATTTGTCGGGTCACTTTCTGCAAATCCAAGTCTTTGCGCTTCCGCAAGAGCATCATCGTATGACCAGCCTTCTTCCACCATTTTGGTCATCATGAAGTTAGAAGTTCCGTTGACTACTCCAAGCACTCGCGTGATTTTATCTGAAGCCAAGGAATTTGCCAAGGTACGAAGAATTGGAATACCACCAGCTACCGCTGCTTCGTAGTAAAGTGCTACCTTGTTAGCTTGAGCGATTTCTAACAATTCTGCGCCATGGACAGCCAAAAGGTCCTTGTTAGCAGTAACAACGTGTTTGCCAGCCTCCAAGGCACGAGTGATAAAGGTTTTAGCAGGTTCGATACGTCCCATCAATTCCACTACGATCGTAATGTCTTGATCTGATAAAATATCATCTACATTGGTTACAAAGTTAAAGTCATTCCCTGCTGCAAGCAAGCGATTCTTTTCATCTTCATCCTTGACCAATACCTTGGCAACTTCGATATCTGAATGTGCTGATTGATTGATTTTTTCTCCATTTTCCTTTAGGAGGAAAGGCACGCCACTTGCAACGGTACCAAATCCTAGTAAAGCAATTTTAACTGTCATGTTTGTCTCCTCGAAATTTTCTAATATAGCCATTATAACAGAATTTTGTGAAAATTCCTATTATAGTAAATCACTATTTCAGTATAAAAAGAAAAAACGAATCAGATGATTCGCTCTTCCTAAAATCTAGAAATAATTTTCCAGAAAGGATTATCCAATCTTTTGCAGATTAAGTACTGCATCGTGATTCATCAAGACTTGACCATACTCTTGCAAGACCGAGCGACTGATGTCACTATCGTCCGCAAACTCGCGCATACGAGCCAAAAGCCAAGCTGGATATGGACTTGGATGATTTTCAATATCCACTAGAATGGTCAAATAATAGCGCTCGTTCATTTTGTAGAGTTCAGAAGTTTCCATCTCAAAAGTCACTGTCTTTGAAAAAGCCACCAAATCAGCTAACTTAGAAAAAGAAAGGATGTAATAGATGTAGGGCTCTTTCTTGTTCTCAACTTCTTGTTCAGCTTGCTCCTGCTCTTCTTCCTTGGCTTCGACTTGCTCTAAAGATTGAATCGCTTCAATATCATCTTTAGTCTTTTCTGCAATGCTCTTTTCCAAGGTTTTGATAAATTCATCTGGCGACATTTGAGCCAATTCTTCCATATCTGGTAAATCCGATAAGTCTTCAAAATCTAGATTTTGGTCAATCTTTGATTTGGTTACAAAGACATCTACCTTATCAGGTTTTGGAGTCACACGGAAGCTCAACATACCTGTATCTAGAAAGCTATCAGGCATCTCTAACTCATCCAAGATAGCATAAAAGAACTCTTCTGTTTTTTCTTGAGGAACAAGAAAGTCAGCAATCTCCATGCCTCGATCCATCAAATCCTCTAAAGACATCGTGATTTTCAAAGTTGTATCACTAATTTGTTTCATTTTCATTGCTAGTAACCTCATACTTTCAGTTCTATCTATTATACTAGATTTTTACGATTTTATCAAAAGAAGGCTCCTCTGTCGGGATAGATTTTCCATAGGGTAACTTCTGTAGAAGACTATAATACTCTTCGAAAATCNNGCGGCTAGCTTCCTAGTTTGATTTTTGATTTTCATTGAGTATAAAAGAAAATTTCTGCTAACAAATAGAAAAAGCCTTCAAAATCGGCTCTTAGCCAACTTTGAAGACCTGATGCATCAGAATCCTTATAATTTAAAGGTTGCTACACCGAGGATAGAACGATTTAAGTTTCTGAGAATTTGAAGACTTTGCTCAAATTTCTTATAACGAGTCACTCCGTACTCTTCAACAAGAAGGACTGTATCTCTTTCCAAAAGCGATGGCACATCTTGTAAATCGACAAAATGCATTCCTTTTAAAGCTTCTTGACTCTGTTTCAATTTATCTAGGATAGCTTTATTTGAGCTAACGATGGTCAATTCCTGTCCAGCGTTTTTGTATGACAAAACATCTGCTAGGTTAGCAATTGTTGTAATCTCTGTTACAAAATCAATTTGATACTGAGAAAAATCACCTGCTCTATTGATTGTTGGGTTAAAGAGATAAACCAATACATTTCCCATCACAACCAAAATCACACAAACCACTCCAATAACAGCTAAACGAAGAATCAGATTTTTCACATTTAAGCCAAGCGCTGTTTCACCATTTGCATTCAATTCTTTAGAGTTGATGGTTTCCAATTTTTCAATTTTTACATTTGCATAGACATGTTTAAATTTCTCAATCAATCCATCAATTTTTCGCTCTAACAAGTCATTGACATCTTTACTTGGTGTCAAAATTTTCACACCAACCCCTGCATCGTCAATCATATAGTAGACGGTCAATTTTTTCCACCAATAGTCATTCGTTGAATTTTTCAAGGTTGTTTCTGTCGTGTCTAATTCACTGGCAATTTTTTTCAACTCACTGGGTTCTACATCATTGAAAAGATAAGCTCCATTCAAATTACCATCAATCAATTTCCCATAAAAATCACTATAACCACCAATTTGATGATTCAAAATCGTTTTAGCTGAATCTTCTGGAGGAGTGATTTTATAACTAAGATAAGTTGAATAACTTGTTGTATCTTTGACAGTGTTTTTATTCCTAACTGCTTTAATTGTAAATGGTACAGCAATGAGAGCAAATAAAGCGATAAGAGCTAAAATATTTACTTTTCGTTTTTTATAAAGATTTGCAAACAAATCAGCTACTGAATAATGTTCAAACATGATTTTTTTCTCCTTTGTTTAGTAGATACTGGTTCTCTTTTGTAAGCATTTTTGCTACAAATATAATCACAAGAACAATTCCCCAGAATTGCATTGTAAATAGATTGAAGAAACTTTCTGAAAAGCTACTTCTTGGCATAAAGAATAGATTATTCAAGATGAGTAAGGACAAGGCAAATAAGATTGTTCTAGAGCGATAGGCTACTTGCAACATGGCTATAAATAGCATACCGAGTAAGAGACTAAGTAGAAAGACTCCTATCATACCATAATCTGTATACAACTCCATGATATAACTACTTCCGATACCATGTCCTTTCAAATATTCCTTGTTCAAAACAAGATAGGACAAATTGTGGGCATAACTATTACTATCAATAGCTAGCTCCACACTATTGGTTGTATGTTCAAAGGCTTTTCCTCCGAAAATAGCCCCCAAGCTTCCCCTTGCAAAATAATCAAGGACAGGACCAAAAGTAAAATTACGGAAATCTCGGTAAGGGAGGCTACTGTTAAATAGAAAACCTCGAGCCAGAACGCCAAAACTGGTTCCTTGTTTATAGATAAAGTCAAGCAGGATATCCCAGAAACCTGTATGGGAAACTTGGACATTATCCCGTACATAATTGAGCACTCCCATCGCTAACATGAGAATAGGAGAACCCACAAAAATCGCTAACTTTTCTTTAAACCCAATCCATTTTCCCTTTTCAGTTTGCTCTCTCATAAAGTAATAAACAAAAGCAAATAAAATACTTAAAATAAAGGGATTTCGTGTCCCGATTGCCAAATGAATAGTATTAGCTGCAATAAAGGAGACAAGCACTGCTGTTGCCTGCAATTTCTTTGGCTTGGTTGCCAGATACATACACATTGCGTAGACCGTAAAGGTAGATAAAATGTAGGTAAAATAAGGCAGTTTACTTTCAAAATTTGCATAGTAGGCATAGTAGGACGTCTGCAAGCGATACAGGAGCCGTTCAAATAACCGAATGAAATAGAAAGGATAGGTGAGAAGAAAAACTCCTAGCGAAACAAAGCGTAACCGCTTGATATAAACCTCTTTTAGAGAACTTCCTATATTTGCTACTTTTATTTTCTTCCTAGCTATGAAGTAACGAGCCAGTACGCCTCCTGTGGTCAAGCCCAGAATCGAAACCATGACGACTATAAAGGCAAAACGATAGGCTATGGGATGATAGGTATCCAAAGCTCCATCCCTAAAGTAATCAATGGTTGGCCTTGATACCAGAAAAACAAAAATGGTTAAATAGAAAATAAAATGGATTAAGTAATACTTGATATCATTCCAACAAGCAATTAAGCTACTAACCAGTAAGAACAATAAAGTAGAAAGCAAGCTAACATTGTTATTATTAAACAGATACACAATTCCACTTACTAGCGTCAAGGCATAACTGACTATGGTCAAACTAAATAATAATCGTTTTCCATCAATCACTTGCTCACCCCCGTTCTAATGTAATTTTTTAGATTTTTCAATATTTTTTAGTAATAAGAATCGGTATAAGGAAATATTTATGAATAGGGCCAAAGCACTAATTCTTCTCCCCTTACGGAAAATTGGATTCCTAGAAATAGCAAGGGCATGGCCTTTTAAAAAACGATGAATCTTGGAATAGGCTTCAAACTGTTTATACTGATCATCTAGCAACATCTTATCCAGAATAAAGAAGTAGGCATAGGCCAATCTGAAAAAAGCAACCTCTTTCAAATCTGGATAGTTTTTCACAACTTCATTGTAAAACTTTTGGTAGATATCAATATAGGCTAAATCCTTCTCTGCATAGGGTTTAGTCGTAATACTATCCCCTCTATGGAAATAGTAATAATAGGGTTTGGTATTAACAACGTACCTCTTAGCCAACTTGATTAAATCAAAATGATAATAGGCATCTTCGTAAATCAATCCCTTTGGAAAGGATAGGGCAGTTGCAATCTCTCTCTTGATTAGCTTATTGCAAATCGTTCCAGGTATTTTTTCACCTATGAGGTATTCCCTCAGAAATTTTTGGGAATCACAGACAAAATAGTCATCCTGATTAGCTGACTGTGGACTTTCATCATTAGCATAGACATTCATGACACCACAGCTCGAAACATCCGCATCTTCTTGAACTAATTGCTCATATAAGTTCTGAATCATTTCTGGATGGATATAATCATCTGAGTCAATAAAAATCAGATAATCCCCGTGAGCCTGCTTCATTCCATCATTTCGTGCTTGCGACAATCCTTCGTTCTTTTTATGAAGCACTGACACCCTGTCATCTTGTTCAGCGATTGAATCACACAAGCGACCACTCTCATCTGTTGCACCATCATCAACAAGAATAATTTCCAGATTTTGATAGGTCTGCTTCTGAATGGAAGCTATCGATTTTTCTAGGTACTGCGCCACATTATAGACTGGCACAATGACACTAATTAATGCAGTTTCCATGCTACTCCTCTAATAGTTTTTCTACTTGTTCGATTTGTTTGGCAATTGTAAATTGTTGAATGAATTGGCTAGCCTCATCGACATCAAAGTTTGAGGCAGAGGTCATGTAGTTCGTAATTGCCTGAGCTGCCTCTTGATTGCTCTCAATGATTTGTCCAAATCTTCCTTCTTGTGATAGTTCCTCAGCCCCTCCAACATCCGTAGAGACAAAAGGGATTCCAAGGCTCAAGGATTCCACATAAACACCAGGAAAACCTTCTTGTTTAGACATAGACAAGAGGACCTTCATCTGAGACAAATATTGATAAGGATTTTTTTGATAACCAAGGAAATGTACATAGTCCTCAAGCTTATACTCTTTGACTCGTTTTTTCAGTTCCTCTTCCATATCACCAGCCCCGATAAAATAGAGATGATAGTTTTTCCCCTCTTGGTGCAATAACCGTATCACTTCCACCACACGGTCAGAACCCTTATTTTCCTCAATCCGTCCGATGGTACAGATACTTTGAGGAGCAATCTCGATATCGATCTTCTCTTGAGATTTTTCTAAAATAGTCTTAAAATCATATCCATTGTAGACTGTCTGTAATTTCGAAGCATAATCTGGATAGACTTCCTTGATAGAATTGCTGGTTTTATTCGAAATTCCTACAATGGTATCCGCAGCATCCAACTGGCGTCTATGTGATTCTCTTTTGGAGCTATCCTTAAGAAATTCTTCGATACTTCCATGAATCCAAGAGATTTTCTTGACTTCTTTTCTTTTAGAGAACAACAGTGGTGGATTCATAATGGTAAAGGAAACTTCAACATCATAGTCATCTTTCACAAGCAAGCGCCGAGTCAGTCTTGGAAAATAAATTCTCATTCTCCACAAAAGAGCTCGTAACCATCTGGCTTGGCGATAATCCTGAAAGGATTTTAAAATGCCTACATGTTTAGGAACTGATTCGTATCCCTTGTCAAAATGCTCCATTTCAAGAATATCAATATCATACTTTTCTGGATCCAGATTTGAAACAATGGTAGATAAAATCTTCTCTGCTCCACCTCCGAGAGAAAAAGACCACATAAAAAATAAGATTTTTTTCTTAGCCACCATATTCTCCCTTGTATTCTGTATAAGACTTATCCATATCAGCGATGACAGCATCATGATGCGGTAGCTGCTTGTCTGCTGGTGGTGGCGTCATATAATCCCCAAAAGCAGTACTGAGATAGGCATCATAACCAACTGGAATAGGCATCTCTGTCCCCTCAAATGGTAGGAAAAGATTGTCTTCAAAGGATGCGATTGGGTACTTGTTTCTCATGTAACCAGGACCTGAGCATAGTTCCGTAATTCCATCGCTCTCAGCCAAATCATACTTGGTCATTTCTTTCTCAGCTTTTTTCCAAATGCGATAACGGAGAGATTTTGGAGTCACACCCAGTAAAATACGGCTTCCCCATTTCATAAGTGCGCCATGCTTTTCTGGAATAGTTTGAGCACAAAAAAGAGAATAAATCAGTGCCCAACGAACCTGTTTTTTCCGCTCAGCTGGATTTTTAGGATAATAATCTAAAGGCAAAACATCCAAAGCCAAACCATGTGGCAAATCCAAATCTTGCTGGTAAGGTTTAATGCAGGTAGTTTCCTTGTCACGAATGGTAATAAAAAGATTACGATCGACAAAATCCTTGTGACTCTTTGACAAGAAATAACGTTCATCTGCATAACGAGGCCATAATTCTGCTAATTTCTCATAATCTTTACGGGGCATAAAAAAGTCTAGGTCGTCGTCCCAAGGAATAAAGCCCTTGTTTCGAAGGGCACCAATAGCACCCCCTCCACAGAGGTAACAAAGCAAATCATGTTCTTTACAAAAGGCCACAAAATATTCAGCCATCTCCAGACTACGAGCCTGAATTGCTTTTAAATCAGTCATATTGTTCATTATTCTTTCTATCGTATCGTTTCATTATACCACAAATAGGGGGTGAAAATCTATTGCAGACTGTAAAAAATCAAAGCCTGACTGCTAGATAAATAGCCTTCAAACTTTGATTCTTCTGTCTTATACTCTTCGAAAATCTCTTCAAACCACGTCAGCTTCACCTTGCCGTAGGTATAGGTAACTGACTTCATCAGTCTTATCTACAATCTCAAAACTGTGTTTTTAGCAGACTGCGGCTAGCTTCCTAGTTTGCACTTTGATTTTCATTGAGTATTATCTTATCTCAAGCCCATTTGAGCGAGCTTGGTTTGATATTTGTTTTGATCGACCAGCAAACCCAAGCCTCCATAAACATCATAGGCATCTACCCAGTCACCAAGTTCTGGAATCGTCAGCTTTTCAATACCATTTTTTGCTCCATCCAAAACAGATAAACCGTTTGTTAGGAGGAAAGTATAGGGTGCATTGGTTGAGGTCATATCAAAAACCTTTCCAAGAGCTTCAGAACCAGTGAAAAGTTTAGTAGGATCTTTAATTTGCTCTAAAATTGCTGTTAAAACTTGTTGCTGTCTTTTTGTACGGCCGTAATCCGCCTCATCGTCATCACGGAAACGAGCATAATTGAGCAGGGTCGAGCCATTCATCTGCTGTTTTCCGACTTTGATGGTTTGGGTTGGGGACTCAGTCTCAGTAGCGTGTAAATCATCTCCGACTGTAGCTTCTGTTAGTGGACGCCCATTCAATGTTGAAAATTGGGCATCAATCGTCACCCCATCAGGGAAAAGCGTGTCAATCGCTGTTGCAAAGGCCTGAAAATCAACCAAGGCATAGTACTTAATGTCCAAGTCAAAATTATCTTTCAAGACTTGGCGAACCATTTCTGCCCCTTTTTGCCCCTCTTGTTCTCCTAACTCATAGGCTACGTTTAACTTGTTATCCGTCTGTTTTCTACCGTTAATCACTTGACTATAACCATCTATATAGACCAAATTATCACGCATGAAACTGACTAGCTTGATTTTCTTGTCCGAACCTCCGACATTTAAGACCATAATAGAGTCCGTCCGCGTCTCAGCACTATTTTGACCGATTCGACCGTCCGTCCCCATGATCAAAATATTAACTCCATCTCTAGTATCTTGACCATTAAAAACTTGAACCTGTGCTGCCTTAGCATCAGCAGTTTTCTTTGCGCTAGCATCTTGGTAACCACGCAAAAACATGAATACCATGGTCAAAGCCACACAGACTAGAAGAGAGAAAATCACCATAAAAATGCGTTTAAGACGGAGCTTCCGTCTTTTCTTTTTGGGAGGAGCAGAGTGTGCTTGTGATTTGGATTGTGAGCGACTCCGGTTCGCATAGCTTGGTAAGTCAACCTGCTCTTCTCTTTCTTGTTCCAAGCTGGAACTACTATTTACCCTAGCAAGAGTTAGCTTTTCTTGCAAATAGGCAAACTCATTTTTTTCTCTCTCATTGAGATAGTGAATATTTTTTAGCAAATAATCATAACGTAATTTTTCATGATGACTGAGAGGATTTTCTTTACTCATCTTCTCTCCTTTCCATGGTCTGATATTGGATAAATAGGATAGGCACCCAGAACCTTATACTGGATTCCGATGGCTTCTAATTCTTTTTGGGCAAAGTGGACCAGGCCCTTATCAGCATAGTCCACATCGATAATGAAAAAGTATTCTCCCAGTGCTGTCTTGAGTGGACGACTTTCAATTTTTGTTAAGTCAATTCCTCGCCAAGCAAAGGTCGACAGTGCCTTATAAAGTGCACCTGGAAGGTTGTCAGGTAAGGTCAAGGCCAAAGTCATTTTCTCAGTTTGTGCTTGCAAGGGAATGGCTGTACCTTCAGCTCCCAAAACCCAGAAACGTGTGAAATTGGCTTCCATTTCTTGAATATCTTCAGCAATCAGTTCCAAGCCATATTCTTCTGCAGAACTTCTAGGTGCAATGGCTGCATAAGGCTGGTCTGGATGTTCGGAAATAAAACGGGCCGCATAAGCTGTACTAGCTGTCACCTCAATTTGAGCATCTGGATACTGTTCATCAATGAATTTCTTTCCTTGAGCCAAGGCCTGTGGATGAGAAAAAATCTTTTCAATCTTAGTATGGCCTGGAACCACCATCAACTGCTGATGAATGGGATGAACGATTTCTGCCACTGCTTGGATGCGAGCCTGATGAAAAAGGTAGTCCAAGGTTTCATGAACACTACCCTCGATAGAATTTTCAACTGGCACCACAGAATAGTCCACCAAGCCTTGCTCATAGGCCTTGATGACATCTGTAATGTTGGCAAAGGCCTGCAATTCCTCCTGAGGAAAAGCTGTCTGCACAACATGGTGTGAAAATGATCCCTTGGGACCTAGATAAGCAATTTTCATCTCAGTTCCTCTATAATTTCCTCTGGGCTTAACTCGGTCACATCCAAAACCCGACTAGCTACTTCCTCATACCAAGCCTGTCTTTCTTGAAAAACAGCTGCAAGTTCTTCCTTGCTATTATTTAGAAAAAGCGGACGCTGATTGTCCTTAACAGCTGCGATACGTTGGTAGAGGGTTTCAAAATCAGCTTTCAGATAGATATTATCAGAATTGGTTTTGAGTAAATCACGATTTCGCTGAGAAATGACCACTCCTCCACCAGTTGACACAACTTGGTCTCTTTGTAGTAACTCAGCTAATACTTCTGACTCTACCTGTCGAAAGACCTCTTCGCCCTTTTCAGCGAAAAATTCCGCAATAGACATACCTAAGCGCTTCTCTATCAGAGCATCCATATCGAGATAATCTGGGTCCAAGCCTCTTGCAATAGTCGATTTGCCAGCCCCCATAAATCCTAGTAATACCTTAGCCATGAATCAAGTTCTCCAAATCATCAAAGAAGCTAGGATAGCTGGTATTGATAGCCTCAGCACGGTCAAGCGCCACTTCTCCATCTGCAACCAAGAGGGCTGCAATGGCTGTCATCATTCCGATACGATGGTCTCCAAAAGTATTGACTCTAGCACCGTGAAGAGTTGATTTTCCTTTGATAATCATCCCATCTGCCGTAGGAGTAATATCTGCTCCCATGCTATTTAAGGCGTCTGCCACAACCTGAATACGGTCTGTTTCCTTAACCTTGAGCTCCTCAGCATCTTTGATAACTGTTACACCATGTGCTTGGGTAGCCAGAAGAGCAATAATGGGCAATTCATCAATCAAGCGTGGAATCAAAGCGCCACCAATTTCTATTCCTTTCAAGTCAGAAGATTCAACAATCAAGGTAGCAGATTTAGCGACTGGGTCAATTTCAGTCATTTCCAATTTTCCACCCATGGCACGAATGACATCGATAATACCGGTGCGCGTTTCGTTGATACCCACATTCTTAAGCACCACACGAGAGTTTGGAACAATCAAACCTGCGACCAACCAAAAGGCTGCACTGGAAATATCTCCTGGAACAACCACCTTTTGTCCTGTCAATTTTTGCGGTCCTTGGACTGTGATTTTCTTGCCATCCACACTTAAATGACCACCAAATTGTTGCAACATATCTTCAGTATGATTACGGGTGCACTCTTTTTCGATAATAACAGACTCCCCCTGAGCCTGCAAGGCCGCAAACATCAAAGCTGACTTAACTTGGGCAGAGGCAATCGGCAACTCATATTGAATAGGTCTTAGGGTTTTCGTCCCTTTTAAGTGAAGGGGAGGCAGGTCTCGCTCGGTTTGCCCTGAAATACTAACGCCCATTTTTTTCAGTGGAATCGTCACACGGTCCATAGGACGTTTGGAAAGACTGTCGTCTCCGAACATCTCTACTTCAAAGTCTGCACCAGCAAGAACACCTGAAATCAGGCGAATCGAGGTTCCAGAATTTCCCATATCAAGGGCATTTTGTGGCGCTTTTAAGCCATCCATGCCTACACCTTGAATGGTAATAACCCCATCTTTATCCTCAATTTCAACACCAAGGTCACGAAAAACCTGCATGGTCGAAAGAACGTCTTCACCTCGCAGAATATCATAAACCTTGGTCTCACCCTCAGCCAAACTTCCAAAGATAATGGAACGGTGGCTGATAGACTTGTCACCTGGGACGCGGATACTACCATGTAAATGGTGAATGTTTGTTTTTAGTTTCATACGGGACCTCATACTTGCAATACTTTTACCTATTTTATCATAAAAAGCCAGAAATTCCTTAAAAATTCCTGACTTTAGGATAGTTATTTTCTTATTTTAGTAATTCTGAAACTGGTTCGAAAACAATTTTTTCAATGTCAGAAAGATAAATTGCCAATTGTTGTTGCTTGGTAAAGAATTCTGACAAGAGGCTATTCCCCTGAATCTGTTTACCAAAGCCTTCCATTTTCGCTTGAAAGGAAGCGTCTGGCATTTGACCTGTCTGCGCTAGTCTTTGAATTTCCTCTTGGAAGGCAACGTACTCTGTAAAGATTTTACTTGCCTCAGCATCTACTGAAATCGCATCTTTAGCTGCTTTGACAGCCTTGTATTCTGGCAATTCGCGTAGACCGCGACTGAGTTCGTTTGCACTATCGTAAATATTTGACATGATTTTCTCCTTATTTATTTCTTTTAAAATTACTAATCACTCTGTGGTCTTTATTATTGTGCAATCACTTTTATATGACCTCTTGAATGTCCATTGCTTAATTCCTTATCTGGTATATACTCTATCTTCAAAGTTCCTAAATTAGAACCTGTTTTTATTTCATTTGACATAAGATTATCAAAATAGTTATTTATCTCATCATCAGATAATGATGATTCAATCGATTTAACAATATCATGAAATACTTCTTTCATTCCTGCAACACCAGATTCACTATTTTCATTTGTCTGATTTATTGTTACATTGATTTTATCAGTATCATTTGCATGTAAAAGCTCCAAGTAATATCCGTAGCTTGATGCGAAATATTTTATTTTTATATTTCCTTTTTTGATATTTTCTAATGGGCTATTAGAATTTTGATTATAGCTGTTAATAAAATCATTAATAATCCTATCGTCTACATACTTTGAATTAGTTTTCTCTGAACTTGTTCCTTTCTTGGATGGTTCATTTTTTGTCTCGACACTTGCTTCTGAATTAGTTTTCACATCTTTTTTAACAGCACAAGCACTAAGTAGGATAAAAGAAATAAAGATAATACCAAATATTGATTTAAGTTTTATTTTTGACATGATTTTCTCCTTATTTGATGACGACTGTATAGTCTGTGTTTTCTGTTATGAGGTGCTCGGCTCGTTCTAAATCTTGAGCATTTTTAAATGAAATTTGTAGAATCCCGTGAATGTCCTCACGGTTTTCCTCATTGATGTGGATGTTAACCAAGGAAGTTCCACGTAGCAATTCCAAGATTCGTAAAATAACGTCTTCTTCATCGGGAACATCGACATAGAGGTCGTAAGAGCTGTCCACACCACCACGCTTATGGATTTCCATGGCCTGGCGTTGTTCACGCGCTTGGTTGAAAAAATTCCAGATTCGCTCTTCATCTCCCTTACTGATAGCTTGTCCAACCTCATCTAAACGTTCCTTAAAATCCTCAATCCGCTCTAGGATAGTCTCGCTATTGGACAAGAGAATGGAGGTCCACATACCTGGCTCGCTTTCTGCAATTCGGGTCATATCTCGAAAACCACCAGCCGCAAAGCGCCTGGCCATCTCATGTTCTTGAGCATAGACCGCAGTCTGCTCCATGAGACTAGAAGCCAGAATATGAGGAAAATGGCTAATCTGAGAAGTCACCCGATCATGCTCCTTGGCATCAATCTCGATAAAGCGAGCATGAAGACCTGAAAGTAAATCCCTCATTTCCGCAAGCGTGTCCTGACCTGTCAGACTCGAAGGTGTAAAGATATAATAGGCATTTTCAAAAAGATTGACATCCGCAGAGGCAGCCCCTGTCTTGTGGCTACCAGCCATGGGATGAGCCCCAACAAAGCGAACAGGCTTGCCAGCCAAATACTGTTCCGCCGCATCTACAATAGCTGACTTGGTCGAACCGGCATCTGAAATAATGACGCCTTTTTTCAAGTCCAAGTTGGCCAATTCCTTAATAAAGGAAATGGTTTGTTTGATTGGCAAGCTAAGGATAATGATATCTGCCAAAGGAGCAAAACTGGCAAAATCATCCGTTGCACGGTCAATCATGCCTTCTTTCAAGGCAATATCTCTCGAAGCTTGACTGCGATTATAACCTAAAATTTCATAATCTGGATGATCGCGTTTGATACCTAGGGCCATAGAGGCTCCAATCAATCCAAGACCTGCGATATAGACTGTTTTTGCCATAGGAACTCCTTAATAGTTCTTTGTATAGTCTCGGTGTTTGGCTACCGCTTCTTTTAATTCCTCTATATTATCTGATGAGAATTTTTCAAGGATTTCTTGTGCCAGAACCGTTGCCACAACGGCTTCCATGACCACTCCTGCAGCTGGAAGGGCGGTCGGATCACTTCTTTCAACAGTTGCCTTGTAAGGTTCATGGGTTTCGATATCCACACTCATAAGAGGCTTATAAAGAGTAGGAATGGGCTTCATAACTCCACGAACAACAATGGGTTGCCCATTAGTCATACCACCTTCAAAGCCGCCCAGATTGTTGGTGCGGCGAGTATAACCATCTTCTTTAGACCAGAGAATTTCATCCATGACCTGGCTACCTTTACGGTAACCAGCTTCAAAGCCGAGACCAAATTCCACCCCTTTAAAAGCATTGATAGAAACAACGGCTTGGGCCAATCGCGCATCTAATTTTCTGTCCCATTGGACATAGGAACCAAGACCAACTGGAACACCTCCGACAACTGTCTCGACAACCCCACCGATGGTATCTCCATCACGCTTGATTTGGTCAATGTAGTTCTTGATTTCCTGTTCCCGTTCTTGGTCGACAATAGAAACTTCAGACTGGGCAGCTCTTTCCTTAATCTCAGAAACTGTGAGATTTTCAGGAACATCGATTTCCTTGCCACCAAAGACTACGACATGGTTGGCAATCTCCATATCCAGCTCAGCCAAGAGGCGTTTGGCTACTGCCCCAACTGCCACCCGCATGGTGGTTTCACGAGCAGATGAACGCTCCAAAGAATTTCTTAAATCGTCAAAACGGTACTTGATGCCCCCAACCAAATCGGCATGTCCTGGGCGAGGATGGGTGATTTTTCGTTTGCTTTTAAGGCGGTCTTCAATGTCCTCCGCAGACATGATATCCAGCCACTTCTGATGGTCCTTATTGACGACATCCATGGTAATGGGAGCCCCAGTAGTCTTCCCATGGCGAACGCCTGAAGTAAAGATAACTTGGTCGCTCTCAATCTTCATACGACCACCTCGGCCGTATCCACCCTGACGACGTTTCAAATCCTCATTGATGTCCTCTGCTGTCAAAGGAAGTCCAGCTGGAATTCCCTCAATAATAGCTGTCAGACGGGGACCGTGTGATTCTCCTGCAGTTAAATATCTCATACACTCTCCTTATTTTACCAAGTAGTCTTTCATCTCTTCCAGAGAAACCGGGTGAATAGTCGCTGAACCGAGCTCTGGCACCAAGACCAATTTCAAGGTATTACCACGCGCTTTTTTATCATGAGTAAGAGCTTGATAAAGCTTGTCAACATTCCAGTTTTCATAGTCAACAGGCAAGCCAAATTTCTGACACATATCTGTAATGGACTGGGTGATGCCAGCTGGCATGAGGCCTTTTTTCTCAGCAACCTTGGAAATCTGTACCATTCCCATAGCTACAGCCTCTCCATGCATGACCTTGCCATAACCGGCAGTCGCTTCGATGGCATGGCCAATAGTGTGGCCAAAATTGAGGTAAAGGCGAACACCATTGTCCAACTCATCCTCAACTACCATCTTGCGCTTGACCTGACAAGAATGTTCAATCAAGGTCTCTGCATGTTCCAAAATGCTCTCAACAGAACCATCCAGCTCCGTCAAGAGAGCCCAAAGTTCTGGATCCTCAATCAAGCCATACTTGATAACTTCACCCATTCCTTCAATCAACTCTCTTTTTCCGAGGGTTTCAAGAACAAGTGGGTCAATCAGAACCCCGTCTGGTTGGGCAAAGGTACCCACCATATTTTTAGCAAATGGAGTGTTAACGCCTGTCTTTCCACCGATAGAAGAATCCACCTGGGCTGTCAAGCTAGTCGGTATCTGAACAAAGTGAATGCCCCGCATATAGGTAGAGGCTACAAAACCAGCCAGGTCCCCAACGACACCGCCACCTAGAGCCACGATTCCATCGCTACGAGTCAGCCCCTGCTTGACTAGAAATTCATAGACTTTCTGGACAGTAGTTAAATTCTTTCTTTCTTCCCCTTCTAAAAAGTCAAAAACGGCTACCTGAAAACCAGCATCTTCTAGGCTGAGCTTGACCTTCTCTGCATAAAGAGAAGCTACATGGTTATCTGTTACAATGACTACCTTTTGTGGTTGCCAGAGTTCTCGCAACCATTGACCAGCCTGAGCTAGACAACCTTTTTCAATCTGAATATCATAAGGATGATGAGGAATATCGATTCTGATTTTCATAGGAGAATCTCCTTTTCTTTATTGGTATTTTTCTGTTAAAGACTGCCAAATTTCTTCTGTCGGCATTTCCTTGCCTGTCCACAGTTGAAAAGCTTCTGCAGCTTGATAGAGCAACATTCCCAGACCATTGACGGCTGAATTACCCTGACTTCTGGCCCATTTTAAAAATGGCGTTTCAAAGGGTTGGTAAATAATATCTGCTACCAAGATAGTTTCTGGCAAATTGATGCTTTCAGGAACTGGGGATGATTGACCATCCATGCCCACACTGGTGGCATTAACCAGCAACTCCGACTCGGCAATCCTTGCTTGCAGTTCAGAAACATCTTCTAAAGCATACAAGTCCACCTTAAAGCCTGTTTGCTCCTGTAACTTGTCTAGATAATGTCTTGTTTTTTCCATGGAAACTGAACGAACAAAGATCGAAATCTGACTGACGCCGTCCAAAATAGCTTGTGCCAAGATAGACTTGGCCGCACCACCTGCACCCAGCAGGGTCATCTTCTTACCTGTAATTGTAAAAGAAGGCAAGCTCTTAAAAAATCCCTTGCCATCTGTATTATATCCGATTAAATTGCCATTCTCATTAACAACCGTATTGACCGCACCAATCAAGCGCGCTTCGTCGCTCAGCCCATCCAAATAAGGAATCACCTGCTCCTTATAGGGCATGGACAGGTTGATGCCAAACATCTGGTAGCGGCGAATATTAGCCACTGTTTCTGCCAAGTCACTCGCTTCAATCTCCCAAGCCACATAAACACCATTGGTAGCTGTCGCCTCAAAGGCCCTATTGTGGATGAAAGGAGAAATAGAATGCTTAATAGGATTGGCAACAACGGCAGCTAAACGTGTATAGCCATCAAGCTTCATTCAAAATCTCCCTGATTTTTTTCATGTTAGCTAGGGAAATCTGACCAGGGGCACTGGCTTCATCCAGACTGGCAAAAGACCAACTCGAACCAGTCACACCCGCAGTGATACGAGAAACCTTGCCCACCTTGCCCATAGAAATGGTCACATACTCCTGTTCAGGATTGAGGGTTTTAAAGCCTCGTGTATAGTTCATCAAGTCTAAGACATCCTGCTCCGTGTGAGCCATCACCGCAACCTTAACAAGTTTTGGATTTAGGCTCGTCAACTCTGACAAGATTTCCATCATATTTTCAGGTGTTTCTTGGAAATTATGGTAACTCAAAACAAGATTTGGGAAATCCAGCATTTCTTCAAAAACATCCTTGTAGCTATAGTACTCAAAATCAATATAGTCTGGTTGATAGAGTTGTGCCACTTCCTTGATTAGATGGATATATTCTTCTGGAGAAAGGTCAATTTCTCCCCCTTCAGAGCGAGTTCGCAATGTGAAAACCAACTCACGACCTGCAAATTTTTCAAAAATAGCTGGAGCCACCTGCAAAATCGCTTCCTTAGGCAGATAGTCGGCGCGCCATTCAATGATGTCGGCATCTAGGTACCTCGTGGCATCCAGAGCCTGAGCCTCCTCTAAACTTCTTGGCATTACTGAAACGATTAATTTCATTTACTAACCTTCATACTAATCACCTTGAGGTAATTACTACTTTCATCTTTTTTATTATAGGCAAAATCTGCGGGAAGACCGTATTTATTTAAAATCTGGTAATTTCTTCCTGCAAAGCCTTTATCAATTTGTTCTGTAAATTTCTGGCGGGAAACATTGGCAGCATTGGTGCTGGCAATAATAATACCGCCCGGATTTAAAATCTCAAGACTCTGGGAAATCAACTTGTGATAATCCTTGGCCACAGAGAACGTTTGTTTTTTGTTCCGAGCAAAGCTAGGCGGATCTAGGACAATCACATCATAGGTCAAGTCTTTTCGTTTGGCATACTTGAAATATTCAAAGACATCCATGACCACAAAACGATGGTCGTCTGTGCTGAGCCCATTTGCCTGAAAATGCGCTTGAGACAATTCTCGTGAACGTTTGGCTAGGTCAACAGAAGTTGTCTGGCTAGCTCCTCCCATGGCCGCAGCTACTGAAAAGGCTGCTGTATAAGAAAACATGTTGAGCAAAGATTTGCCCATAGCCAATCCATCAACCAGACTACCGCGAACCTCGTGCTGGTCAAGGAAAATCCCTGTCATCAGGCCATCATTCATAAAGACTTGATACAAGACACCATTTTCCAGAACAGTGAAAAAGTCAGGTGCTTCTTGACCATAAACATGGGCTGATTCATAGTCCAAACCCTTAAAGCGTATCTTCTCATAGGCCCCTAACACCTCAGGAAAAACCTGGCTAAAGGCTTCTGAGATAACCTTGCGAATCTGATAAACATAAGAGTTATACCAAGAAAAGACAGCATAGTCGCCATAAAGGTCCACTGTCAGACCGCCAAAGCCATCTCCCTCTTGATTAAAGAGACGAAAGGCAGTTGTCAAATCATCTTGATAATAGGATTTTCTCTTTTCTTTAGCTTGTCTAAACAGCGTTTCAAAGAAAGCTTGATTGAAGGTCACCTTGTCTGTGCTAACAAACCAGCCCAAGCCCTTGTTTTGCTGCGAAAGGTAGGCAGTCCCAAGAAAGGTTCCTTCCTGACTCTGCACTTCTACTTCCTGATTCTTAAGATTGACATTCTCAAGATCACTGGCTTCTAGTAAAACTAGCCCCTTAGCGAGCTTCTTTTCACCCCTTTTGCTGACTCTTATTCTATTCATAACTACCATTATATCAAACTTTTAGACAATTCTCAAAAAAGAAACTACCCTTGCTTTTTTACTCTTCTTTTAAAAAATGGTATACTAATACTAATAAAAAATTAGGAAGTAAATGTGTGAAAAGCAATTTTAACAAAATCCAAAAAGCCGTCGGTACCAGACTGGGTTTTGTCCTAACCCTTTTAATCCTATATTGGCTCAAAACCTTATTAGCCTATGCCGTTGACTTTAATTTAGATATTCAAGTGGGCAAGTTGCAGGGAAATTACCTTGCCTTTATCGCCTTTTTCAATCCCCTTCCCTTGGGACTACTCCTGCTGGCTCTAGCCCTCTATGCTCGGTCAACCAAGATTTTTTATGGCCTGAGTATAGCTATTTATAGCCTTTTATTCATTTGGCTTTATTCTAACGTCTTTTACTATCGAGAATTTAGCGACTTTATCACGGCTAATACCATGAAGGTGGTCAGCAAGGTGTCTGTCGGCACTGCAGAACTAGAGTTACTGCGTCCTTGGGATTTCATCTATTTTATGGATTTCCCATTGCTGGCTTTCCTTTTCTATAAAAAATTCATCCAACTGGATAGGAGACCCTTCAAATTCCGCTCCAGTGTTGCTATCACTGCTCTCTCAGCCCTGCTCTTTTCTGCTAATCTTTTCTTGGCTGAAATTGAACGTCCCGATCTCCTGTCGCGAGGATTTTCGAATTATTATGTTGTCCGCGCCCTCAGTTTACCAGCTTTTCTAGGTTATAGTGCCAACCAATCCTACAGCGCCAACAAGGAACGTGCCAAGGCCTCTGAGACCGACCTGCAACCTATTACAGATTATATTCAAGAACATTCTGCTAAACCCAATCCAGACTATTTTGGCCTTGCCAAAGGAAAAAATGTGATTTATCTCCACTTGGAGAGTTTCCAACAGTTCCTGCTTGACTATAAACTCAACATAGATGGAACTGAGCATGAAGTCACTCCCTTCCTCAACTCCCTCTACCATTCGCAATCAACCCTAGCCTTTTCGAATATCTTTAACCAAGTCAAGGCTGGGAAGACCTCAGATGCAGAAACCATGCTGGAGACTGGTTTGTTTGGACTTGACCAAGGTTCCTTTATGGTCAATTACGGTGGTACCAATACCCAGCAGGCAGCGCCTTTTATCCTATCGAAAAATGGCTACCAATCAAGTGCTGTCTTTCACGGTAATATTGGGACCTTCTGGAACCGAAATACGACCTACAAACAATGGGGCTACCAATACTTCTTTGATGCTTCCTACTTCACCAAGCAGGACAGTAGCAATTCTTTCCAATATGGTTTAAATGATAAAATCATGATGAAAGATTCTATTCAGTATCTGGAGCATTTACAGCAACCTTTTTATGCTAAGTATATCACAGTGTCCAATCACTATCCCTATGCTAGCAATCTGACAGGCGATGAGCTTGGTTTCCCACTGGCTAAGACCAAAGATGAAACAATCAACGGCTACTTCCAAACCGCCAACTATCTGGACAGTGCCATCAAGGCTTTCTTTGACTATCTCAAAGAAAGTGGCCTCTATGAAAAATCCATCATCGTCATTTACGGAGACCATTATGGGATTTCCAACTCCCGCAATCCTGAGCTGGCACCCTTGATTGGCAAGACTTCTGAGAACTGGTCGAATTACGACAATGCCATGTTGCAACGAGTGCCTTTTATGGTGGTCATGCCTGGTTATGAAAAGGGGCAAATCATCAATACCTACGGTGGACAAATCGATATCTTACCGACTCTCGAACACCTCCTTGGTATTGAGTCCAATTCCTTCCTTCAAGTCGGCCAAGACCTTCTGTCTCCAGATCATCAAGAAATCGTTGCCTTTCGGACTGCCAATTCCTTCGTCACACCCAAATATACCAGCTACGACGGACGAACCTACTATACTGAGAGCGGTCTTGAAATCAGCAATTTTGATGAACAAACTCAGACCGAACTGGAAAGCGTTCGTCAGGCAGCCAGTCAACAGCTGAAAATCAGCGACCAGATTCAAACTGGCGATTTGATCCGTTTCTACCAAGCAGATCATCTTGGAAAAGTTGATACTGAAAGTATTTCTTACCTCAATTCTTTACCAATTCTTCAAAAGATTGAGCAGGAAAAAGGTAGTCAATCAACCAGTCTCTTTAGCCAACGACAAGGTAAGACCAGTGCTGACCTTTTCAAGGCACCAAGTTACCAAGAACTCCATCCCGAGTCGGCAGAAACCGAATCAAAATCACAATAAAAGATGCTCTTCCATCGTGGAGGAGCATTTCTTTTTATCAATGAAAATCAAAGAGCAAACTAAAAAACTAGCCTCAGATTAACTTTGAGATTATAGGTAGAGAGGTTGTAACTACAATATATGTCTGTCAAGTTTAGTGACGTAGATAGTAGAAGATAAATCAGCTTCAGCAGGTATCTGGAAAATTTAATTTTATAGAAAAGCCTTTTGTTACAAACTCAATATACTATCAATAAATAATATTATAGAAGCAACAATAATTAAAATTTCGCCTATTTGCATCATTCTATTTCGAACTTTAAATATATGTTCTATCAAAAACACTTGGATCACACACATTATAGGAATGAAAGTTTTTGAAATTGAAAAATATCCCAATAAATAAACTATAAACAACAAAAATAGAACTATGTTATATTTCTTATTCAAAACATTCCTCCCTATATTTTTTGATTACCAATCTTAATCATTTACAACTACATTATAACAAACTATAAAAGCGTTTGTAGAATTGAATTTATCAAGCAAGCGACCAACTAGCTCATCTTTTTTCTATTTCTGTCAATATGCGTGACAGGTAGTAATGATATCCAAAAATAGCAAGAGCAAGCAAGAGGATAAGAACTCCTACTCCCAAGCTGATGGCAAGGACAGGGGCGAGAGACCGAACCAAGAATAAGCTCCCTATTACAAGGGCCATTAAGATTGCACTATAAATAAAAATCAAAACTATTGCTACTATACGATTTGAACGGTTCACCAGGTCAGTAATACTACTCCAATTGGTTGACAGATTTTTCACGTCCTTAAGGTAATGGTGGCAAGAAAGGATAACACTGGCAAGGATCCATGCCACAAGAAGGTAAATCATCGAAAGGATGGGCAAGCCTAGATATAGAGAAAAGCCAAGTAAAGTCAGAACTGGTAAAAAGGACTGGACAGCAAATATAATCCAAAATTTCACTTTCACATAACGAGCAAAATCAAAGGGTAAACTCTTCAGAAAATCAACATTTTCCCTCTCCAAGGATAAAGCAATTGAATGCAGGCTGGTGATATTGTTATTGACAACTGCTATAAACACTCCTACAAAAAACAAGGGTAACCAGTATAGAGGATGAATATATGGAACTATCTGAGAATCTCGGATTTTGGAAATCAGACCAATCATCATGAGATAAGGAAGGAAAGCACTTGTAAAAAGCACTGTAACCACGCCAGTTCCCTGTCCCAAGAGGGTGAGGTGGTAGCGTAAAACCATACGGAAAAAGCCCTTTTTATTAGTAGTTGAAATTCTCTCCTTATTGCGACGTTCTTTCTTGACCTTCTCCTCACTGTTAAGCAGAATCACGTCATAAAAATGAGGAAGAACCTTCTTTTTGGTCAGGTAAAGTAAGAAGACAGTTAGAGTTATCCAAGCGAGCAGACCCAGTATGGCTTCTGTCGAAAAAGGCTCCACTGCTATTTTGTAAAAGATATGAAGAGGATAAAGGAGAAATGGAATGTCTCTAACTTTGTCAACAATACTTCCAAAAGTCGACTGTAGAAAGAGGACAAATATTAAAGGTATGAGAACTCCTATCCCAATCATCACATTGGCAAAAATAGACTGATACTTTCTGAAGACCCTAGTCTGAGCCAAGAAATGTACTGCCACTACCATCACTAAAGTAACAGAGACAAATAATAAGGCCAAGGACAGCAGCATCAAAGGCAAGCCAAGCCAAAGAGAAGGTGCTAGCCTAATGTAGAGAACTAGAAAATAAGCTAGGATTGGTACAATTCCAGGCAGAGCTGGCAAGAGGACAGACAGTCCTTTAGCAATTATAATCTCTGATTCTTTAAAGGCATAAGGCCTATACGATACCAAATCCTTACTCTCATAAAAGACATTGTAAAATGCAGTGAAAGAAGTTGAAAAGGCAAGCACCAGTAAAATAGCAACCATGCTACTAAAAAAACTTGGTATTTCCTCAAAAGGAAAACGAAATGCTATATTTATAAACATTAAAAGCATCAAGAGACTAGAAAAAATGTAAGAACTTAGGACTCTAGCGGAAACATTTACTTTTTTCCCAGGATTCTTGGCTTGCTTCTTTCGTAGGTTAGCCAGATTAGCTTCTTGAGATGAATAGAGGATATTGATATCAACTAATTTTTTAATGACCTTGAGACGCATCTGAAACCTCCTCTTTTCTACCAGCAAGGTTAAGATAGATACTTTCTAAAGACTGGTCTGGATGGTCTTTTCTCAAGTCCTCTACGCTACCACAATAAATCAAATGTCCCTTTTTCAAAATGGCAATCCGATCACAGACTTGCTCAGCTACCTCTAGGACATGGGTTGAAAACAAAACTATCTTACCTTTTTGTGCATGTTCCTTCATCATCTGCTTCAAATCAAAGGCAGCCTGGGGATCCAAACCAGTTAAGGGTTCGTCCAAGACCCAAATATCAGGATCAGACAAGAGTGCCCCAATGACAAAGACTTTCTGACGCATTCCGTGAGAAAGAGTTTCAATAACCTGATAGCGGTTTTCAGCAAAATCAAAAACGTTCAATAGCCTAGCTAGACTAGCCTCCAAGTCAGAGCTAGTCAGATCATAGGATGAGGCAAGCAATTCCCAAAATTCATTGGCCGTTAAGCGTAAAAATAAGTCAGGCGAGTCTGCTACGTAGCCAATCTTTCGTTTGATCGCCAAGCGATTTTCCGATAAATCCTGACCATCTACCAGAATACGACCACTGCTGGGCGAAATGATACTGACTAAGGATTTTATGGTGGTCGATTTTCCAGCCCCATTATGGCCAATCAAGCCCATAATCTCCCCATTTTCAATCTGCAAATTGAGATTGCTCAAAGCCTCTTTATCACCATACAACTTACTAACATTTTGAAATTCAATCATGGGATGACTCCTATCTTTATCTATATTACATACTATTATACTAGCACTTTGATACAAAAAAATCAACACTTTATTTTAAGTAGATACAATAGTTTCCTTCTATTCTTACGCAAACGTTGGCGCTAACCAATACTTTATGATAGAATAAAGAACAAGATTGACAAGTAAGAGGAAACATCATGCAAAATCAAACACTCATGCAATACTTTGAATGGTATCTGCCCCACGACGGTCAGCACTGGACGCGTCTGGCTGAAGATGCTCCACACCTAGCTGATCTCGGTATCAGTCATGTCTGGATGCCACCAGCTTTCAAGGCTACCAATGAAAAAGATGTCGGCTATGGGGTCTATGATTTATTTGACTTAGGAGAGTTTAATCAAAAAGGGACTGTCCGCACCAAGTATGGTTTTAAAGAAAACTATCTTCAAGCCATTCAAGCTCTAAAAGCACAGGGAATCCAACCAATGGCTGATGTGGTACTCAACCACAAGGCTGCGGCCGATCACATGGAAGCCTTTCAGGTCATCGAAGTGGACCCTGTAGACCGTACAGTCGAACTTGGAGAACCCTTCACCATCAATGGCTGGACTAGCTTTACCTTTGATGGTCGCCAAGATACCTACAATGACTTCCACTGGCATTGGTACCACTTCACAGGTACAGACTACGATGCCAAACGTCGTAAGTCTGGGATTTATCTCATCCAAGGGGACAATAAAGGCTGGGCTAACGAGGAATTGGTCGATAACGAAAACGGAAACTACGACTACCTCATGTATGCCGACCTAGACTTTAAACATCCTGAAGTCATCCAAAACATCTATGACTGGGCTGACTGGTTCATGGAAACGACTGGTGTAGCTGGTTTCCGCTTGGATGCCGTTAAACACATCGACTCTTTCTTCATGCGCAATTTCATCCGCGATATGAAGGAAAAATACGGTGAGGATTTCTATGTTTTTGGGGAATTTTGGAACCCAGACAAAGAAGCCAATCTGGACTATCTCGAAAAAACGGAAGAACGCTTTGACCTTGTCGATGTTCGTCTCCACCAGAATCTCTTTGATGCTAGCCGAGCAGGTTCCAACTATGACCTTCGTGGCATTTTCACAGATAGCCTGGTTGAACTCAAGCCTGACAAGGCTGTGACTTTTGTCGACAACCACGATACACAACGAGGTCAGGCTCTTGAGTCTACTGTTGAAGAATGGTTCAAACCAGCAGCCTATGCCCTCATTCTGTTACGCCAAAATGGCCTTCCATGTGTCTTTTACGGCGACTACTATGGGATTTCAGGGCAATATGCTCAAGAAGATTTCAAAGAAGTCCTTGACCGCCTCCTAACCATCCGAAAAGATTTGGCCTATGGAGAGCAAACAGACTACTTTGATGATGCTAACTGTATCGGTTGGGTACGTTCAGGTGCTGAAAATCAATACCCAATCGCAGTCCTTATCTCAAATGACCAAGAAAACAGCAAGTCAATGTTTGTCGGCCAAGAATGGGCTAACCAAACCTTTGTAGATTTACTTGAAAACCACCAAGATCAAGTTACAATCGATGAGGAAGGTTATGGACAATTCCCAGTCTCAGCTGCTTCGGTAAGTGTCTGGGCAGCTAATACAATCTAATAGTCAATGATTATAAAGTCAGATCCAATCAGATTTGGCTTTTTTGGTATGAAAAAGACCTACCCAAATGGATAGATCTTTAAACTCAATGAAAATTAAAGAGCAAACTAGGAAGCTAGCCGCAGGCTGCTAAAAACACAGTTTTGAGGTTGTAGATAAGACTGACGAAGTCAGTTACATACCTACGGCAAGGTGAAGCTGACATTGTTTGAAGAGATTTTCGAAGAGTATTACTTGATTACAATTTACCTGCTACTTCATCCAACAATTCTTGGATCTTAGCTTGGTTGCTTCCTCCTGCCATGGCCATGTCTGGTTTACCACCACCACGTCCATCGACGATTGGTGCCAATTCTTTGACAAGGTTTCCTGCATGAAGGTCTTTTGTCTTGCTTGCTACAAGGACATTGACTTTGTCACCGATAGCGGCAACTAGGACAAGAAGATCAGAGTAGTCTTTTTGTTTCCAGTTATCTGCAAAAGTACGAAGGGCACCTGCATCTGATACAGAAACTTGGCTAGCAATGTAACGGTGACCATTGACTTCCTTAACATCCTTGAAGATGTCTCCTGCGGCTGCGGCTGCGGCTTTTTCTTTCAACTCAGCATTTTCTTTTTGCAATTGACGAAGTTGTTCTTGAAGTCCTTCTACCTTGTGAGGTACTTCCTTGACTTGTGGTGCTTTAAGAGTTGCTGCGACAGCTTTAAGAGCGTCCTCTTGTTCACGGTAGGCTTCAAAGGCTTCCTTACCAGTCACTGCCAAGATACGGCGAGTTCCTGAACCGATACCTTCTTCTTTGACAATCTTGAAAAGACCAATTTCAGAAGTGTTACCAACGTGGGTACCACCACAAAGCTCGATAGAGTAGTCACCGATAGTAACAACACGGACTTCCTTGCCGTATTTCTCACCAAAGAGGGCCATAGCTCCCATTTCCTTGGCAGTGTCAATATCTGTTTCAACTGTCTTGACTTCAAGAGCTTCCCAGATTTTTTCGTTGACTTGCTGTTCAATCGCACGCAATTCTTCAGCAGTCACTGCTTGGAAGTGGGTAAAGTCAAAGCGAAGGAATTCGACTTCGTTAAGAGATCCTGCTTGTGTTGCGTGATTTCCAAGGATATTATGAAGGGCAGCATGAAGCAAGTGAGTCGCAGTGTGGTTTTTCATAACACGGTGACGACGATTTGTATCAATTGCCAAGGTATATTCTTGGTTCAAAGCAAGTGGTGCAAGAACTTCAACTGTATGAAGAGCTTGTCCGTTTGGAGCTTTTTGAACATTGGTCACAGTAGCTACGACCTTACCTGACTCATCCAAGATTTGTCCGTGGTCAGCTACTTGTCCACCCATTTCAGCATAGAATGGTGTTTCTGCAAAGATCAGTGATGCAGTTCCTTCTGCTACAGCTTCTACTTCTGCATTGTCAGCCACGATAGCCACCAACTTAGAAGGCAATTGGCTAGCATTGTAGTTGAAGACACTTTCTACAGTGATGTTTTGAAGGGTTTCATTTTGCATCCCCATTGAACCACCCTTAACAGCTGACGCACGCGCACGTTCTTGCTGTTCTTTCATGGCTGCTTCAAAACCTTCACGGTCTACAGTCATGCCAGCTTCTTCAGCGATTTCTTCAGTTAATTCAACTGGGAATCCATAAGTATCATAGAGTTTGAATACATCTGAACCAGCGATAACAGATTGACCTTTTTCTTTCAAGTCTGCTACAATGCCTTGGGCAAAGTGTTGACCTGAGTGAAGAGTACGCGCAAATGATTCTTCTTCGCTCTTAACGATTTTCTCAATAAAGTCACGTTTTTCAAGCACTTCTGGGTAGTAGCTTTCCATGATTTTTCCAACAGTTGGAACGAGTTTGTAAAGGAAAGGCTCGTTGATTCCCAATTTTTGACCATGCATAGAAGCACGGCGAAGGAGACGACGAAGGACATAACCACGGCCTTCATTTCCTGGAAGGGCACCATCACCGATAGCAAATGAAAGTGAACGGATGTGGTCTGCGATGACCTTGAAGCTCATGTTGTCGCCATCTTGGTCATAGACCTTACCAGACAATTTCTCTACTTCACGAATGATTGGCATGAAGAGGTCTGTTTCAAAGTTGGTCTTAGCCCCTTGGATAACGGCCACCAAACGCTCCAAACCAGCGCCCGTATCAATGTTCTTGTGTGGCAATTCCTTGTATTCGCTACGAGGAACAGCAGGGTCTGCGTTAAATTGTGACAAAACGATGTTCCAGATTTCGATATAACGGTCGTTTTCAATATCTTCTGCAAGCAAACGAAGACCGATATTTTCTGGGTCAAATGCTTCTCCACGGTCAAAGAAAATCTCTGTATCAGGTCCAGAAGGTCCTGCACCGATTTCCCAGAAGTTGTCCTCAATCGGAATCAAGTGACTTGGGTCCACTCCTACCTCAATCCAGCGGTTGTAAGAATCTTTATCATCTGGATAGTAAGTCATGTAAAGTTTTTCAGCTGGGAAGTCAAACCACTCAGGGCTTGTCAAAAGCTCATAAGCCCAAGTGATAGCTTCGTCACGGAAGTAATCCCCGATAGAGAAGTTCCCCAACATTTCAAACATAGTATGGTGACGTGCTGTCTTCCCTACGTTTTCGATGTCGTTGGTACGAATCGCTTTTTGGGCATTGGTAATACGTGGATTTTCAGGGATGATAGTCCCATCAAAGTATTTCTTAAGGGTTGCTACCCCAGAGTTGATCCACAAAAGTGTTGGGTCATTTACAGGAACCAAACTCACTGATGGTTCTACAGAGTGTCCTTTGGTCGCCCAGAAATCAAGCCACATTTGGCGGACTTGTGCACTAGATAGTTGTTTCATATTGTCTCCTTATTACTTGTTTAATGTGATTGGCTTTCCAGCATTTCCACATAGTCAATCGCGACACAGAGAGAAATGACTAGGTCTGCATAAGCATCCTCAAGAACCGTTACGGTATAGGTAGAGGTCAGATGGAAGAGTTCCTTCTTAATTTCCGCAATCAGCTGATCGCGATCATCCAGCAATTTGAAATCCAAATCCCAGATATTGCCCTCGATACGAAGACCTAGATTATCAAACTCATACTTATCTCGCCAGAAGGTCAACTTCTTACGAATGACAAAACTCGAGCCATCCCTAAGCTGAATCTCAAAACGAGGAAGCAAGGTCAAGATTTCTTTACTGATCTGACTGACTTGTTCACCAGCCACATCATAGATGGTAAAAGTTTTGGGAATCTTAAAAAATGATCCCTCCACCTGATAGGCGATTTCTCCCCTGTCATCCTTGATAGCGAAGCGTTCGCCTCCAAGACGAAACTTTTGTTTGACAAGAAATGTTTTCATCAACACCTCCAAAAATCAAAAGACAAGCTCATATCACGAAGGGCGAAAAACCGCGGTACCACCTTCATTCAATGAACTTGTCATTCTCTTGTTCTTATGCAATTGTTAAATTGAGTAGCATGACTTTCTAGCTTAGATGGCTCGCAGCACCGCCATTTCTCTGGACTAAGACAAGAGAAAATCAATTCTCAACTTTCTTATTATAACGTTTTTTTGAACTTGCGTCAACTGGAAATGATTCTAACCAAATAGCATGTGTTAGCCATAAGTTAACTTTCTGCATTAACCTCTTAATTTATCTAGATCTACTTCGTGATGTTTGAGAATTTTTGGGCTTATAAATTGAAATTTTAACTCGTGTACGTTTCAAATCAACTTCCTCTCCTACTTTCGGACTTTGATCTACTACAGTTCCCTCCGATGTACCTTCAGGAGCAGTTGAAACTTCTACTCTTTCAATATTGGCTTCTTTAATACCAACAATGTGATTAAATTATTTTTGGTAAATTCAAAACTTGAACCTGCATAATTTGGCATTGTAGCGCTAGTTCGTTCTTTTGCAACAGTCAAAATAATATCGGATGAATCATTCAAATCATATAAAGTTCCCTCCGATAAACTCTGACGTAAAATTGTACCGGGAGAATATTCATCACTTTCTTCTTCCTCAACTTTTATATGATTCTCAGTAATTTTTCTACTCTTCAATTCTGATATAGCATCAGATTTACTTAAACCAATAAGGTTTCCAATATATACTTTTGTAGCCTGTGGTCTAGAAGAAGCAGAACTTGTTGATGAAGTTTGTTTATCTTTAGATTTATTTCCACCAAGAGAAGCTTGCTTTGTAGAACTTGTGGAGGTTGCTGAATTAGATGATTGAGTTGATTGCTTAGTACTATTATGAGATGATTTAGACTTATTCATACCTATGAAAAAAGTTACAATTATCACTAATAAAAGTAAGCTTATAACTATTCCAAAAAACCACTTTATCCTACTAATTTTCTGTCTACGGCGCTCTAATAATTCATTCTGTTCTCTTTCTTCCTGCTGTTTTATTTGAAATTGCTCTGTAGCCAATCGCTTTCTTTCTGCTTCTCTCTCTTTCTCCAGTATATACTCATTCCAGTCAGCTTCTGCTTCTGCTAAGAGTATCTGAATTCTCCCTCTCTCATTTTCTGATTCAGCTTTGGCCCACAGTTTTTTTAAATCAAATATATTATCTTTATATTGTTGCTCAATACGTAATTCTAACTCTCTTTGATGTCGAGATTCCTCATCCCATTGCCTCTGACGTTCTAACTCATTTCTCTCTTTTAATGTTTCTTGTTGTTCTCGAGCAAGACGATTTTGTTCATCTAGTGCTGCCTGTTGTTTTTGGTTAGAAAACTGCTGTTCCCATCTCTGCTGTTCCAACAAGTTATTCTGTCTTTTTAGCTCTTGATTCAATTCTTCTTCTCGACGAGCTTTTTCCCAATCATTCAAATTATTCATAGCCTCTCCTAATTTGCATTATAACCATGTTCTTTAGATTTTAATACTTTCTTCCAATATCGTTCACGTTGAAGTGCCTTTTGTTTTCCAACTTCATTCTTTGGAAAAATCTCTAATATACTATATTGAAAATACTTTTTAATATAACTTATTCCATATTTTTCGACTATCTCACACAATCTTTTATTCGGATAACGATTTTCTTCCATTTCGGATTTATCATATCCTTCACTTAAGTATGTAGACCATCTTCCATAAACTCCATTATCTCCATAAGCAGAACCTACATAGAGCTTTCCTGTCCTAACATCAGTAATAACATAGACACCATAAACAGCTGATAGATATTGTCTCCAAGAACTGTTTGCCCAATTTTTCTTTAATTCTTGATAAGAAAATGAAATATTTTCATAACCTGGAAAATGAGACGTTTGATTAAAATAGGAAATACTGTTTACAGATTCTACTACAACTGATTCAATTATTTTAGGATTAACATAAAACCATGATTGACCTGTATTAGTATGATTAACCAAAACTTTTTCTATAAACTTATCATACTCTTCTAATCGTTCAGCTAAAGCGAACTTAACATGATGGTTCCCATAGGTCACTTGCTTTATCTGACTATTCGTTTCTTTTATAAGATAGGCCCCAACAAAGAGCCATTTATGATACTCCACTTCTATAAATTGAAACTGAATTTCGTTTCTACGATTTCGACTTTTTTTATCTGAACCATTACTTAAAATCCATGGTAAAAAATCTTCAGATCCACTGATATAATCATCAACAAAACTATAATCATCCCAATTCTTGTTAAATCGTAACTTAATACGATACCCTTTATACTCCGATTGTGACAATAACTCATTAAATCTGAAAATATCCTTCAAATATATCTTTTCATTCATATTGTATTTCTCTTTTATTTATATGGAAAATTTTGCATAATCTCTCTTATATCATTATACAGAAGGTCTTAATAACGGTCAAGGGCTTAAATATTTTTTTCAAAGGTTTATTGAGAATTGAATTTTTCAATTTCATACTGACACTTCCATCTGATTCAAAAAAAAAACGAACCAGCTCTAACTGATTCGTTTCGTGACTGCTAACTCCTACTTCCGATACATTTTAAACTGCAGGAAGAGGTCGCTATATTTTCCTGTCCATTTATGGTCAAATTTCTCATAAACTTCTAGGTGTTTCATAGTTTCAGCGTCTGGATAGAAGGCTTTGTCTTCTTTTTTCTCCTCTGGTAGCAGTTCCTTGGCTGGTAGGTTTGGAGTTGAATAGCCGACATACTCCGCATTTTGGAGAGCATTTTCAGGTTTCAACATAAAGTTGATAAAGGCATAGGCTGCATCTTGGTTTTTGACTGTTTTGGGAATGACCATATTGTCAAACCAAAGGTTGCTGGCTTCTGTCGGTACCACATAGCGTAGATTTTCATTTTTTTCTAGCATTTGGCTGGCTTCACCAGAGAAGGTCACGCCGATAGCAGCGTTATTCTGAATCATGTATCCCTTCATCTCGTCCGCCACAATAGCCTTGATATTTGGAGTGAGCTTGTAAAGCTTGTCCACTGTCTCTTCCAACTGCTGGGTATCCTTGGAGTTGAGGCTGTAGCCTAGCGAATTGAGTCCTAGTCCCAGCACCTCACGCGCCCCATCAAAGAGCATGATAGAGTTCTTATACTCTGGCTTCCAGAGGTCATCCCAATGCTCAGGCACTTCATCGACCATAGTTTCATTGTAGACAATTCCCAGTGTTCCCCAGAAGTAAGGAATAGAGAATTTATTACCTGGATCAAAGGATTGGTTGAGAAACTCTGGTCCGATATTTTCGATTCCTTCAAGTTTTGAATAATCAAGTGGCACCAAAAGGTCTTCGTCCTTCATCTTGTTAATCATGTACTCACTTGGGATGGCAATATCATAAGTCGTTCCACCCTGCTTAATCTTGGTATACATGGCTTCGTTGGAATCAAAGGTCTCATACTGGACTTGGATTCCTGTTTCTTCTGTGAATTGCTCCAAGAGTTCTGGATCGATATAGTCTCCCCAGTTGTAGATAACCAGTTTTTGACTATCTCGGCTATTGATTTTACTATCGAGATGAGTCGCAATTCCCCACAAGACAAGGATAATGGCTACAATTCCTGCTAAAAATGAATAGAGTTTTTTCATGCTTGCTCCTCCTTCTCACGTGAGATAAAGTAATATCCAACAACTAGGATAATACTAAAGAGAAAGACAAGGGCAGACAGGGCATTGATTTCTAGCGAAATCCCCTTGCGAGCTCGAGAGTAAATCTCGACTGAGAGGGTTGAAAAGCCATTTCCCGTTACAAAGAAGGTCACGGCAAAGTCATCTAGCGAATAGGTGAAGGCCATGAAATAACCTGCAATGATAGACGGTGTCAGGTAAGGAAGCATGATTTCCTTGAACATCTGAAATTGACTGGCTCCCAAGTCGTAAGCCGCATGAATCATGTCGCCATTCATTTCCTTGAGTCGAGGCAAGACCATCAAGACCACGATAGGAATGGAGAAGGCCACGTGACTGGAAAGAACTGTCAAGAATCCAAGTGAAAACTTGAGTTGGGTAAAGAGAATCAAGAAGCTAGCACCAATCATAACATCAGGAGCAACCATGAGGATATTATTGAGGGAAAGAAAGGCTTCTTGGTATTTCTTACGAGACTGATAAATGTAAATAGCACCGAAAGTCCCGATAATGGTCGCTATCAAGGCTGACAGAAAGGCCAAGAAAAAGGTCTGAGTCACAATCAACATGAGACGACCATCGCCAAACATGGTTTTAAAATGGCTCAAACTAAAGCCTGTAAAGCTGTTCATGTCGTTGCCTGCATTAAAGGCGTAGCCAATCAAGTAAAAGATTGGCAGGTAGAGGACAAGAAAGACCAGTCCCAGATATAGATTGGCAAATTTTTTCATCGTTCTCTCCTTTCCTTGGTCACCCACATGGTGATGAACATGGTCAGAATGAGAATCACACCGATGGTTGAACCCATACCGTAGTTGTCATTGGTCAGGAAGTTCTGCTCAATGGCTGTCCCCAAGGTGATAACGCGGTTCCCACCAATCAAACGGGTCAGCATGAAGAGACTCAAGCTTGGAATAAAGACCGACTGAACTCCACTTCGCACGCCGTTCATCGATAAAGGGAAGATGACATGACGGAAGGTCTCCCACTTGGTCGCACCGAGGTCATAGCTGGCATTGATGAGATTGTTATCCATATCGTCCAAGACATTGAAAATCGGCAAAATCATAAAGGGAAGCTCGATGTAGCTTGCGACAAAGATGAAGGAGAAATCGGTAAAGAGCAATTGCTGTGAACCGATTCCGATAAATTCCAAGAATTGGTTAATAGAGCCATTCTGACCAAAAATCCCGATAAAAGCATAGGCTTTAAGGAGCAAATTGATCCAAGTAGGCAGGATAATCAGCATAAGCCAGAGTTGACGGTGCTTGAGACGGGTCAAAAAGAGGGCTGTTGGATAGCTGATAAGCAAGGTCACAAAGGTCACAATTCCTGCATAGAGTACAGAGTTGAAACTCATTTTTAGGTAGGTCAAGTTTTGTGACGCAAAATAGGACTTATAATTTTCTAAACTGAATTGTCCTTCAATGTTGAAAAAGGATTGGCCGAAAATCAATACCAAGGGTGCCAGGACAAAGAGTGCAATCCAAAGCATGTAGGGCACTACAAAGAGTTTAGAGCTTGTTTTCTTCATCTCTTTCCTCCTCGATTGCATTGATCAAACCTGCTTCTTGCTCTTCGATTTCCACGTATTCTTCGATACGGGCATCGAACTCTTCTTCGGTTTCATTGAGACGCATGATGTGGATGTCTTCTGGTTCAAAGTCCAGACCGATTTCCTCACCCACAATGGCCTTGCGAGTCGAGTGGATCATCCATTCATTTCCAAGTTCGTCATAGGCAATAATCTCATAGTGAACCCCACGGAAGAGCTGGGTATCGACCTTAACTTGGAGCTTGCCTTCTTCAGGAAGGGTAATCCGCAAATCCTCTGGACGAATAACAACCTCAACAGGTTCATTTGGCTTCATCCCACCATCAACCGCTTCGAAGCGTTTGCCGTTGAACTCAACCAAGTAGTCCTCAATCATGATTCCTGGCAAGATATTTGACTCACCGATAAAGGTGGCAACAAAGTGATTGATCGGCTCATCGTAGATATCCACAGGTGTTCCAGACTGGACAATCTCGCCATCATTCATAACGAAAATCCAGTCACTCATAGCCAAGGCTTCTTCCTGATCGTGAGTGACAAAGACAAAGGTAATGCCCAATCGTTGTTGCAGTTCACGCAGTTCGTACTGCATATCTGTTCTTAATTTCAAGTCCAGCGCTGACAGAGGCTCGTCCAGCAAAACCACACGGGGTTGGTTGATGATGGCACGGGCAATAGCCACACGCTGACGTTGTCCTCCAGAGAGTTTACGGATGGAACGTTTTTCGTAACCTTCCAACTGAACCATCTTGAGAACTTCCGCTACGCGTTTCTCGATTTCTTTCTTGTCAATTTTACGCAAGCGGAGCGGAAAGGCAACATTTTCAAACACATTCATATGTGGAAACAAGGCATAGGATTGGAAGACTGTATGGACGTCTCGCTTGTTGGTTGGAATGTCATTGATACGGACACCATCCAGCAAAATATCTCCTGTCGTCGCATCCAGTAAACCTGCAATGATGTTAAGGATAGTTGATTTCCCTGAACCAGATGCGCCTAGAAGGGTGTAGAATTTCCCTTCTTCCAACTCAAAGTTGATGTCTTTGAGAACCTTAGTGTTGCTGTCTTCAAAAACTTTTGAGACGTTTTTGAATTCAATAATTGGTTTTTTCAATTGTCATTTATTCCTTCTTTTTCATAGATTAACAGATCAGGGCTCTGTCAGGCCGCTACTACCTCGTGTAGGAAATTGAACTGCCTACATTCTTCTGCACTAACGATAGGCTTTCACCCCCTTTCCATGACATAGCAGCAGCTTTTCAACTACAGCTTCCTACTTGCTTTCACCTAGAATACGGACTTCTCTCTCAAGAGTAACGCCAGAGTGTTCCTTGACTTTTTCGATAACAGACTCAATCAAGTCTTCGTAGTCTTTGGCCGTTCCGTCAGCAACATTGATCATAAATCCTGCGTGTTTTTCTGAGACTTCTACGCCACCGATACGATAACCTTTCAAGCCAGCTTCTGAAATTAATTGACCTGCAAAATGCCCTACTGGACGTTTAAAGACCGAACCACAAGATGGGTATTCCAAAGGTTGCTTGAGTTCACGTAGGTGCGTCAAGCGATCCATTTCCTGCTTGATAACCTGATGGGTTCCTGGGGCTAGGGCAAATTTAGCTGACAAGACAACTGCACCAGACTCCTGAATAGCTGAATGGCGGTAACCAAAAGCCAAATCCTTGGCAGACAGGGTCTCGATTTCTCCATCCTTGGTCAAGACCTTACAAGACTGCAAGATATGGGCAATCTCGCCCCCATAGGCACCCGCATTCATAAAGACAGCACCGCCAACGCTTCCTGGAATGCCACAAGCAAACTCGAAGCCAGTCAAACTATGACGAAGGGCAATGCGAGTTGTTTCAATCAAGTTGGCACCAGCTTCAGCTTCAATGGTATAGCCATCAACGGAAACGTTATTGAGCTTGTCACACAAGATGACAAATCCGCGAATCCCACCATCACGAACGATAATGTTGCTGGCATTTCCAAGGACCATCCAAGGGATATTTTCTTGATTGGCAAATTTCACAAGGCGCGCCAACTCAAAACGATTTCGTGGAAAGACCAGATAATCAGCCTCTCCACCTACTTTTGTATAACTATAGCTATGCAAGGGTTCCTTGAAACGGATATCAATTCCTTCTAAGATTTCAAGCATTTTTTCTCTTACAGACATGTCACTCTTCCTTTTACAAAATTCATTCCATTATACCATTTTTAAGACCATTTGACGACCATAAAAAGACCTTGTTTGGTTTTTGCATAAGAAAAAGAGGTTTCCCCTCTTTTTATGATTTTTTGCAAAAGATAGCCTTGGTTCCATAGGCAACCAGAATGAGCTCAAGTGCTAGGACAACTTCAACCAAGGTTGGATTTGTCAACCAGCCAACTTGGACTAGAGATGGTGCTAGGTCAAAGAAGGCATGTAGGCCATAGGCTGCTAGGAGATAAATCCATTTCTTCTGGCGAACAGCTTGGTAAACCCAAACAGTCAAGAGTAATTGGAAACCTAGGGCCAAGATTCGCTCAAAACCAAGCAAATAAATCTGCCAGACTGATAGCGACTGGATAGTTTTCAACATATTTTCAGACAGCAATTGCATGACCTGTGGATTCTGCGTTTGAACTGCTGAGAGAACGAAGTAGAGATTAAGCAAACTAGTAAGACCTAGGAAAATCAACTCCAAGCCACCATGCCCTAACCCATAGGCCAAGGCGTCTGCCTTTTCCAAACTTCTCTTTTTCTCCAACCATTTGAAGAAAATAAGACGAGCAGTTTCCTCAAAAAATGCTGCCATGGCTAGGCCATAGATGATATAGACAAGCGGATGGTCTTGCAAGAGGGCAATACTACCGTCTTTTTGAGGATGTAAAACTAAGATATGCACCAGTTTTTCTAAAATCTGCGAAGAAACAAAGAAGGCAACAGCACCCAAGCCCAAGACAGCTAGATTAATCTGGTATTTCTTTTTGGCATACCAAATGCTCTCTGTTAGAAAAGTCAGCAAAAACACAATGGTAATAATGATATGAATGTTCATTTTCTTCTCCTATTCTGCCTTTTCAATATCTTTTTTCATCTCATCAACATTGAACTTAGCAAACAAGTATTGACGATCTTGGACTGGGAAACGTTGGTCCAATTGGTCAACAGCTCCCACCTCGATAATACCTTCCTTGATGACAAAGTCCATGACATGACCACCGAAGGTCAAATCATCTGAAATGAAGTGCAGATGGTAGCCTGCCACACTGACTCCATGGAAAATCTCTGGCGTCCAGAAACCAACAATGGTCCCCGCCACATTGTCACGACTATATTCCGGTTGATGGGTCGCGACATCAGCAAACTTGGTATCTGGTGTCGACTTGGGAATCATGCGCACATGCATATGTGAAAATTCGCCACGAATCTTAATTGAGCGGAAAAGATTTTCCCCATCATAATAAGACTCGATTCGCTCTTCCAATTCCTTGTCTGTCATCTCAAAGCGCTGGCGGAAAATGACCTCTGCCTGGTGCGGTACTACTGCTGCATAAGGAATAAGGGCATCTGGTGACACCTCCACAATTTCTGGCTGGTCGCCTGATCCTTTGGCCTGATAAGCCTTGCCATCCAAGACAATCAATTCCCCATCAATGGAATCCAAGGTTCCCAAACCAAGGTCACCATGCTCTAGCAATTCTCCTACTGTCATAGTACCACCATAAAGGCCAGCCATCAAGGCTCCAAGGGTATTGTATTGAAATAATTTCACTGGTTCCTGCACGTTCTTATCCATTCTCTTTCTTGTCTATTATTCTATAAATCTTACTCCTAAGTATACCACATTTGCCCCTAGATGTGAACGAGAGAAACACTTTAGACATTGCCAAGAAGGAAAAAAAAAGGTACAATGTAACAAAATCAAGGGAGGTCTGGAATGAAGAAACAAAGCAAGTACCAAGAGGTCGTTTCCTATCTGAAAAACGGTATCGAGTCTGGACGTTTTCCAACGGGAAGTCGCCTGCCTTCTATCCGTCAACTGAGCCTTGACTTTCACTGTAGCAAGGACACCATTCAACGTGCCCTGCTGGAATTACGGCACGAACAATACCTCTATGCCAAGCCCCAGAGTGGCTACTATGTCTTAGAGCAAGGGCAACACCAGGACCTAGAAATCGAAGTCACTGACGAACATGCCAGTGCCTATGACGATTTCCGACTCTGCGTCAATGAAACCTTGATTGGACGGGAAAACTACCTCTTCAACTACTATGACAATCAAGAAGGATTAGAAGACCTAAGACAGTCTATTCATAAACTCCTCTTTGATCAAGCCCTCTACTGCAAGGCTGACCAACTAGTATTGACTTCTGGGACCCAACAAGCCCTGTTTATCCTTTCTCAAATATCCTTCCCTAGCCAAGCAAAGGAAATCTTGGTGGAACAACCGACCTATCATCGGATGAATCGACTCTTGATTGCTCAAGGTCTGGACTATCAAACCATTGAACGAGGCATTGATGGGATTGACTTGGAGGAGCTGGAAAGTCACTTCAAAACAGGAAAAATTAAGTTTTTCTATACCATCCCTCGTTTTCACTATCCTCTGGGGCATTCCTATTCTGAGCAGGACAAACGAGCTATCCTTGACTTAGCTACCAAGTACGGTGTCTATATCGTAGAGGACGACTATCTAGGTGATTTGGACTCCAAGAAGGGCCAGACCTTCCACTATCTGGATACAGAAGAGCGCGTCATTTATATCAAGTCCTTCTCAACCAGCCTCTTTCCAGCCCTGCGGATTACGGCGCTCATTCTTCCAAATACTATTAAAGAAGCCTTTGTGGCCTACAAAAATATCCTAGACTACGACAGCAACCTCATCATGCAAAAAGCTCTGTCACTCTATATTGACAGTCAACTGTTTGAGAAAAACCGTCTAGCTCGCTTGTCCAATCAAGAAGACTACCAAAAACAACTCGAGAAAAGTTTAACCAAAACACCTTGTCCCCTTCCTCATTATCCCCTACACGATGGTTTATTACTAGACTTGAGACAGTATTCTAAAATCGCCAGTCTCAAACACAGTCAACTGGGCTTGGATTTCTTTGAAGAGGCTTACTTGGATGCCTGTCCTTATCAATTTGCCAAGGTATCCTTAGACAATCTGGAAAAGGTTTTAAACTATTTAAAAGCAGAATTGGAATGACTTCCAACTCTGCTTTTTTTATACTCTTCGAAAATCTCTTCAAACCACGTCAGCGTCGTCTTACCGTAGATATGGTTACTGACTTCGTC
>NZ_VMMM01000017.1:0-35956 GCF_013277195.1 Streptococcus sp. 2579 | reverse complement strand
GATTTTCATTGAGTATTATTCTTCAACTTCTGTTAAGGTTGCTGCCTTTTCAAGATATTTTTGGTAGGTGCCGTCATCCTTGAGTTTTTGGATGACCTTGTCCACCACTTCTTTCAAATCAGCACTATTTTTTCTAAGGGCAACTGCGTTGGCTTCGCCGTCCTTCATCTTCAAGCTGACAGTTGCGACAGCTAGGTCCGCGTTTTTAGCAGCATAGCTAAGGGCAACAGGCTCATCCATATGAACAGCATCTACTTTTCCAGCCTGCAATTCATTAACTGCTTCCCCCATATTGGTTAGGGAAGTCAGCTGTGCTTTTGGTAATTGTTCCTTGACCATAGATTCTGGAACAGTCCCTTTTTGGGCTGCAATATTAGCACTTTCAAGGCTAGTTAAATCCTTGTATTTTTCTACATCAGCTTTACGAACCAAGAAACTAATCTTGTTCTCATAGTAAGGGATTGAAAAATCAAAAACTTCTTTTCTCTCGTCAGTAGCACTAATTCCCGCAACTGCTAGGTCAGCCTTACCAGTTTGAAGACTGGTTAAAACATTGTCAAAACTCATGCTTGAGATTTCCAACTTCACCCCAAGTTCATCAGCGATAGCTTGAGCCATATCAATGTCCGCACCGACTACCTGATTTTTCCCGTCAACTAAAGACTGAAATTCAAAAGGTGCATAGTCAGGACTAGTCGCCACAACTAATTTCCCCTTTTGCTTAATGGCCTCAACAGCTGACTGAGAACCATTCGAACCTGACTGGCAAGCTACTAAGAAGAAACTTGCAAGAAAACTACATAAAACAAATATCCATTTTTTTGATTTCATAAATAAACAACCTCTCTGTTGATTTTGTATAATTATAACGCTATTCAAGCTACTTGTCAAGCACTTTTTTGAATTTTTATCTTGAAAATATTTTTTTCATTCAAGAAAAGGAGCTATCAGTTGGCTTCCAGCTCCTTTTTATACAGAATGAACCTATTTTATAGTTCGACAATCTTACCTGTTTCAAAGTAAACAACCCATTCACAGATATTCTTGGCATAATCTCCAATGCGTTCCAAGAAGGCAATCACTTGGAAGTAATCACGACCTGTAACGATGGCATCTGGATTTTTCTTGATTTCTTCTGTAGCCAAGTCACGAATGCTATCAAAATAATGGTTGATTTTTTCGTCCATGGCTGCTACTTCATAGGCATGGTCTACTGAACCATTCAGGTAGAGTTCAAGGGCTGCTTCGACGAAGTTCTTGACATCGCGACCCATTTTCTTGATTTCTTCTTCAACAGCTGGGATACGTTGCTCCCCTTTCATACGAATTGCCGCCTTGGCAATAGAAACAGCATGGTCACCCATACGTTCCAAGTCAGATACAGCCTTCAAGACTGTCAAAACAGTACGCAAGTCCTGAGAAACGGGTTGTTGAAGGGCAATCATTTCAAATGATTTCTTCTCCAATTTCACTTCGTATTCGTTTACTTCTGCATCGTCTTCGATGACTTCCTTGGCCAAATCACGGTCATGCGTAACAAAGGCACGCACCGTACGATTGATTTGAGATAGCACTTCTTGTCCCATAGCGTAGAACTGGTTGTGCAATTTCTCTAAATCTTCTTCAAATTGAGAACGTAACATCATTTATCTCCTTATCCAAATTTTCCTGAAATATAATCTTCTGTTTCCTTGTGTTGTGGGTTGAGGAACATCTTCTTGGTATCGTTAAACTCAATCAAATCTCCATCTAGGAAAAATCCTGTCTTGTCAGAAATACGAGAGGCTTGTTGCATAGAACGCGTAACCAAGAGCATGGTATATTTATCTTTTAGACCATACAAGGTTTCCTCAATCTTACCAGCCGAGATAGGGTCCAAGGCTGAAGTCGGTTCATCCAAGAGAATGATTTTAGGACTGGTTGCCAAGACACGGGCAACGCAGACACGTTGCTGTTGTCCACCTGAAAGTCCGATAGCTGAATCATGTAGGCGATCCTTGACCTCATCCCAGATAGAAGCTCGTTGCAAGGCTTTTTCCACTGCTTCATCCAGAACCTGCTTGTCCTTCACTCCATTGATACGAAGCCCATAGACAACATTTTCGTAGATGGACATAGGGAAAGGGTTGGGCTGTTGGAAAACCATACCGATTTCCTTCCGCAATTCAACTGTATCTGTACGTGGGCTGTAAATATTATGGTCGTTATAAACTACTGAACCAGTTGTGGTCACCTCTGGATTGAGATCCCCCATGCGGTTGATAGCCTTGAGGAGGGTTGATTTCCCTGATCCAGATGGACCAATCAAGGCTGTAATCTCCTTGGGTTGGAAAGAGAGGGAAACACTATTCAAGGCCTTCTTTTGATTGTAGTAAACGGACAGGTCTGACACCTGTAAAATCGCTTCTGTCATACTGTTTCCTTTCTATCCAAAGTGTCCTGTTACGTAGTCATTGGTTGACTGTAGTTTGGCATTTTGGAAAATATTAGACGTCTTATCATACTCGATCAAGTCACCCAAGTAGAAAAATCCTGTGTAATCACTAGCACGCGCAGCCTGCTGCATGCTGTGGGTCACGATGATGATGGTAAAGTCCTTCTTCAATTCCAACATGGTTTCTTCCAGCTGGGCTGTCGCAATCGGATCCAAGGCTGATGCTGGCTCATCCATCAAGAGAATATCTGGTTTAACAGAGATAGCACGAGCGATACAGAGACGTTGCTGCTGACCACCTGATAGGGTCAAGGCTGACTTGTGCAAATCGTCTTTGACCTGGTCCCAAAGGGCAGCCTGACGGAGAGAAGTTTCCACAATTTCATCCAAGACTTGCTTGTCCTTAACCCCTGCACGTTCATGGGCAAAAGTGATATTGCGGTAGATAGACTTGGCAAAGGGATTTGGTCGTTGGAAGACCATTCCGATGTGTTTACGCATCTCGTAGACGTTGATTTCTGGACGGTTGACATCAATCCCTTGGTAGAGGATTTGACCTGTGACCTTGGCAATATCAATAGTATCATTCATACGGTTGAGACTGCGGAGGTAGGTTGATTTCCCTGAACCAGAAGGGCCAATTAAGGCTGTAATTTTATTTTTTTCAAATTGCATATCGATACCCTTGATGGATTCTTTTTTACCGTAGTAAACATGTAAATCCTTAGTAGAGAGGGCCACTTTCTCTTCAGGAAAGGTGATGATATGCTTTTCATCCCAATTATATTTTGACATGGCTTCTCCTTTAGGCAGCTGTTAATTTCTTATGTAGGTAGCTTCCGAGTTTGCGAGCTCCAAAGTTAAAAATGAGGATAAAGATGAGGAGCACGGCTGCAGAACCTGCTGATACGATGGTTCCATCAGGAATAGTACCTTCACTGTTGACTTTCCAAATATGGACAGCCAAGGTTTCTGCTTGACGGAAGATAGAGATTGGGCTGGTCACACTGAGAATATTCCAGTTAGACCAGTCAAGGGCTGGAGCGGATTGTCCTGCTGTATAGATAAGAGCCGCAGCCTCACCAAAGATACGACCAGAGGCCAAGACGACACCCGTTACAATACCTGGTAGGGCTTCTGGAATGACCACATGGACCACAGTCTCCCAACGAGAAATCCCAAGGGCCAGACCAGCTTCACGCTGCGTATGGTGAACGTGTTTCAAGCTGTCCTCAACATTACGTGTCATCTGAGGCAGGTTAAAGACTGTCAAGGCCAAGGCACCTGAAATGATTGAAAATCCATACTCAAACTGAACTACAAAGATCAAGTAACCAAAGAGACCTACAACCACTGATGGCAGTGAAGACAAGATTTCAATACAGGTTCTGACAAAGTTGGTCACAGGACCTTTTTTGGCATATTCAGCTAGGAAAATCCCAGCTCCCATAGATAAAGGCACAGAGATAATCAAGGTAATAACTAAGAGGAAAAAGGAATTATAGAGCTGAATTCCAATCCCTCCGCCTGCTTGGTAAGAAGATGATTTGCCAGTCAAGAAAGACCAAGAGATGTGGGGCAAACCACGAACCAAGATATAAAGAATCAAGGATGCCAAGATGGCAACAATAATTCCTGCAATCGAGTAGAGGACAGCTGTTGCAATTTTATCTAATTTCTTAGCGTGCATAGTTTTTCTTTCCTCTTTCTTTCGTAATCAATTTAATCACACTGTTAAAGGCCAAACTCATCAAGAGCAATACCAAGGCTAGTGACCAAAGAACGTTATTATCAACTGTTCCCATAACGGTATTTCCGATACCCATGGTCAACACAGAGGTCAAGGTTGCAGCAGGTGTTGTCAATGAAGTTGGGACAACGGCTGAGTTTCCGACGACCATCTGAATGGCCAAGGCCTCACCAAAGGCACGCGCCATCCCAAAGACCACTGCTGTAAAAATCCCTGAACGCGCCGCCTTCAAGGTCACGCGCCAGATGGTTTGCCAGCGAGTGGCTCCCATAGCCAAACTAGCTTCGCGATAGTGACGAGGCACCGCACGCAAGCTATCGGTTGTCATAAAGGTTACCGTTGGTAAAATCATGACAAAGAGAACGAAAATCCCTGACAAGATCCCAAAACCAGTTCCACCAAAGACACTGCGTACAAAGGGAACTACGACCTGCAAACCGATAAATCCATACACGACTGAAGGAATCCCGACCAGCAATTCAATAGCTGGTTGCAAAATCTTCGCCCCTTTTGGTGAGACTTCGGTCATAAAAACTGCTGCACCAATAGCAAAGGGTGTTGCGATAAGGGCTGAGAGAATGGTAACGATAAAGGAACCCAAAATCATAGGAAGGGCACCAAATTGTTTCCCTGAAGGATTCCAAGTTTGGCCAAATAGGAAATCAAAGATATTAACCCCATTTACAAAGAAGGTCGACAAACCTTTTTGGGCTACGAATATCAAAATCATAGCCACAATAATGACAATCAAAGACAGACAGGCAAAGGTCAAGCCTTTTCCAAGTTTCTCTAAACGAGAGTTCTTTGAGGGAGAAAGTAATTTTTTAGCTAATTCTTCTTGATTCATTATTGACTCCCTTCTAGTGCTGTCACCGTTCCTACAGCATCTTTTTCAACCTTCATTTCCTTAACAGAAATGTAACCCATCCCCTTAACGATTCCACTTTGCGCTTCATCTGAGAGGACAAAGTTGAGAAATTCTGCCACCAATTCATTTGGTTGACCTAGGGTATACATGTGTTCGTAAGACCACAAAGGCCAGTTATTGCTTGTAACATTTTCTGCAATTGGCTCATAGCCATTCAACTTCATGCGTTTCACCGAGTCATCCACATAGGCAAAGGCTAGGTAAGAAATGGCTCCTGGTGTCTGGGAAACAATGTTTTTGACCATCCCATTTGAATCCTGTTCTTGACTCTGCATGGCAGATTGGCCATCCATGACAACACTATCAAAGGTTGCACGCGAACCAGAACTTGCTGCACGGTTGATAATAGAAATGGCTAGATCTTTTCCACCGACCTCTTTCCAGTTGGTCACTTGGCCTGTGAAGATACTACGGAGTTGTTCAGTTGTCAGATTTTCAACGTCAACTTCTTTGTTTACAATCACTGCCAAGCCCGCTACAGCAACCTTGTGGTCTACTAGAGCGGATGCGTTTATACCGTCTTTTTCCTCGGCAAATACGTCTGAATTTCCTACATCAACGGCTCCAGACTGAACCTGAGACAGACCTGTACCAGATCCTCCACCTTGGACGTTGACTGTTTTTCCAATGTGCATAGAGCCAAATTCATCTGCTGCTGCTTCGACCAAGGGCTGAAGAGCCGTTGAACCAACAGCTGTCATGGATTCTCCACGATCAATCCAGCTAGCACATCCCGCCAAAGAACCTGCCAGCAAAAGAGCTGCAAGGGATAGAGCGAGTTTTTTCCTTTTTTTCACTGTTTTTCTCCTTGAAAATAATGGTGAATGCTGTGAATTTTTTCAACTATTTATTTATGTTTTTCTTTTGAAAATTGAGAGCCAACTGAAGTTCTTATACTCAATGAAAATNNCGACGTTGACGCGGTTTGAAGAGATTTTCGAAGAGTATTAGCTTGGTTTAACTAGAAATTTGCTTAGTTACCTTTCCACCAATTTTGACTTAAAATGAAAGACAATTTGAAAAAAATCCATACTTCCACTATAACATAGACAAGTTACTTTGACTAGCATTTTCACTTGAATCTGAGGCCTTTAGGAAAATAATTTTTCAAAACATTTCCAGTCACCTTAGCAAAGCCCAAACCATTGCCTTGAACCAAAACTTGGTACCAACCATTTGGCATACTTTCCGCCAGCTGAACGGTTTCTCCTGCCACATACTTTACAAATTCCTCTTGGTCAATTTCAACCGACTGCTTGACCTGACTCGGTTTCAAGGCTAGACCAAGAGCAAAACTGGGTTCAAAACGTTTCTTCTTAAAAGTGCCCAGATGCAGTCCATTGCGAGCAATCTTGAGTTTTCCTAAATCTGGCAAAAGTTCTGGCAGGAGATAGAGTTGGTCCCCAAAAGTCTGCAAGATTCCCCTTAGATTGTTCTTCAAGTGGTTTTGAGCAAATTCCTGCCACAAGACAACTTGTTCACGACTGAGATTACTTTTGCTTGCCTTACATTTAGGGGCTGGATTTTCTCCTTTAAATTGTAAATGGGCGACAAACTGTCCCTCACCCTTAAACTGATGAGGATACATCCGAGCCGTTTCTGGCAGGTCAATACCAGCTACCATTCCATTGATATGCTCTACTGGCAACAAATCAAAATCATACTCCTCCAGTAGCCAATTGACAATCTCTTCGTTTTCCTCGGGGGCCCAGGTACAGGTTGAATAAACCAGACGACCACCATCAGCTAGCATGGTCACTGCATCCTCCAAAATTTCTCTTTGCAAGCTAGCACATTGACTTGGATAATCTAAGCTCCAATAGTCCATAGCATCTGGTTGCTTACGAAACATTCCTTCACCAGAGCAAGGAGCATCAAGGACAATGAGGTCAAAATAGCCCTTAAAAACCTTGGCCAAGCGGTCAGCAGATTCATTAGTCACTACGACATTGGTCGCTCCAAATCGCTCCATATTTTCTACTAAAATCTTAGCCCGCTTGCTTGAAATTTCATTGGAAACAAGGAGCCCCTCCCCTGCTAGATAGGCTGCCAGCTGAGTTGATTTTCCACCCGGTGCAGCAGCCAAATCCAAGACTTTCATACCAGGACTAGGCTGGGCTACCTGAGCCACCATCTGAGCAGCAGGTTCTTGCGAATAAACTAAACCAGTAGCATGCTCAGGCGATTTCCCTGACACCTTTCCATAATGGCCCCAAGGGGTTTGAGGAATAGGATCAGGAAAGGAAACTGGCGCTTCTTTTAAAGGATTGACCCGAAAAGCCGAAACCGCTTCCTCCTCAAAAGAGGCAAGAAAATCTCTTGCCTCATCTCCTAGTATCTCTTCATATTTTTCAACAAATCCTTCTGGAAATTGCATTTAAGTTCTTTTCCTTTCGTAAATATAGGACTGAATTTCCTCCTGCATCTCAAGAGGTAGCATCATGACCGGTTGTCTGGTTTGAAAATCAAGCGGTTGACCAGATAGGGTTACAACCCGATAGCCCAGACTTTCCCCTAAAATACTAGCCGCAGCATAATCCCATGGTTGCAGATAGGTGACATAGGTCAACAAATGCCCTGACAAAATCTTGGCAAAACTAATGGCCGCACTCCCATAAACACGAACACCAAGTACTGCTCGACTCAAATCAGCCAAGCCCCATTCGTTGGTTTCCAGCATGCCACTATTTCCCGCAATGAGAAAATCTCCAAGTGGTTTGGCTTTAAAGGGAGCTAGGAGCCTATCATTTAGACAAACTGGAAATTCCCCACCACCGTGGTAACAATCCCCTTTGACCACATCATAAATCAGTCCAAACTGTCCCTGACCATTTTCAAAATAAGCCATCATAACAGCAAAATCTTCCTGCTGGGCTACAAAGTTATTGGTACCATCAATGGGATCAATGATCCAAACCTTGCCCTCTTGAACTGAAGCTCGCAAACAACCCTCTTCAGCACAAATCTTATCCTCAGGATAACGGGATAGAATTTCACCAACCAAGAGTTCCTGAACTTCCTTGTCCAGTCTGGTCACCAAGTCTGTTGGAGAGGACTTGGTCTCAACGCGCAAGTCTTCCTGCATGTGGTCAAGGATGTACTGACCCGCTCTCTTGACAAGCTCTTTGGCAAATTCAAATTTACTTTCCAAGAGAAATCTTTCCTTCCCCTTTTTCCTTGGCAGCCTGAACTGCTCGATAAAGCGAATAGCCACTCACTGTTTCAAATTCTCGTCCCAAACGTTTCTCTTCGCTCTTACTTGGCACAACCGCTTTGAATCCCTTATAGGAATCCAGTAGCTTTTGAGCCTCTACCTTGCCTTCATAGGCAGCTTCAACATCATTAAAAAAAGAAAGCACTGAAGCAAGTTCTTCAGTGCTCCACGACAAATCTAGTGGGTAACTATACTGTTTGTTCATTAACTAATACCAGCTCTCATTCTTGCTTCTTTTAGTTCTTGCTTACGGTAACTACGAGGGAGAAAAGCACGAATCTCATCTTCATTAAACCCGATCTGCATGCGTTTGGCATCGATAATAATTGGACGACGCAAAAGACTAGGGTACTGCTCAATTAAATGAAGCAATTCCGATACCGAGATACTCTCTACATCAATATTCAATTTTTGAAAAATTTTTGAACGAGTTGAAATGATGTCATCAGTACCATTTTCGGTCAAGGAAAGGATGTGTTGCAATTCTTTTCTTGTTAAAGGACTGGTCATAATATTGTGTTCCACAAAGGGAACCTTATGTTTTTCTAACCAGGCCTTAGCCTTACGACATGATGTACAGCTCGGTGATAGAAATAGTGTAATCATGCTTTTCTCTTCTTATCTATACTTTGCTACTTCTATTATACAAAAAAATAAAGCGCTTGACTAGAGATTTTTAGAAAAAAAGCCTATTTTTTCAAGAAAAATAGACTGTTTGCGAACGATTGACACAATTGGATTTGCTTAATTCACTCTTAAGGATAGCTTTAAATCATATGCATTTTTATATATACAAATTAAAAACAGCTTTCAATTCACTTCTTACGACTTTTCAGATAAAGATAGCCAAAGAAGCTTTCATAGAGGGCAAAAAAGAGGAGGAAAGCATGAAGGAAGAAAGTCTCTGGTAAAATCAGAATAACTGGATCCTTGGATGGGTCAAAAAGCCAGGTATCATCTCCCACAAAGAGAATTTGATGGAAAAGAGTAAAGAATTGGTCAAAACCAATCAAAACTCCCCCAAGTCCAATCAGCAAAGGAAAAACCACTAGGGTCAGGAGCCCTTTACTAAATAAAGATAAAAAGCCCTTTTTTACAATCTTATTGACAAAGAAATAGAAACTTGGAAGTGTCACTAGAGCTACTAGCTGAACCAAGTGAAAGAGGTTCTTGACCACCTCAAAGTGGTGCAGACCAGCTGCTGACGAACGAAAATCTGGCATCTCTAGGACCTGACTAAAAGGATTGGTCAGGTAATTCATCAAGATATGAAAGTTGTACTGAATGGTTTCTGGTTTTAGATAAACTCGATTCGTTAAGTTCAACCACTTGATTTCCAGCGGATAAAAAATCCAAGCCAGATAAATGGTCAGAAGGATAAAAAGAGAGAGGAGAAAGAGCATAGAGCTCCAAAAGGTTAATTTAGTTTTCATCAAAGTTCCACTCCGCAAGGCTAGAAACCACATGAGTCGGTGCGATTGGCAGGTCTGCTACTTCTTCTGCCTTGGTAAAACCTGTCGTCACCAAGAGCGTTGGAATGCCATTGTCAATCCCAGCCCGAATATCAGTCAGATAATTGTCCCCAACCATGATCAACTCTTCACGTTCCAAACCTAAGTGCTCAACCGCCTTGTCCATAATGATAGCATTTGGTTTTCCGATATAAACAGGCTTCACTCGTGTTGCTACTTCAAGTAGGGTAATCAGTGAACCAGCCCCTGGCAAAAGACCGCGTTCTGTAGGGATGTTGAGATCAGGATTGGTTCCGATAAAGTGAGCACCCTTTTGGATAGCTAGAGTTGCTGTCGCAAATTTTTCATAGTCAACTTGCCAGTCCAGACCTACTACCACATAGGCAGGATTTTTCTTGTCTTCCACATAACCAGCCGCCTTGATGGCTTCCTTGAGACCTGCTTCTCCGATGACATAGACAGTCTTTTCCAGTCCCAAGTCGTTCATATAGTCGATAGTTGCCAAAGTCGCTGTGTAGACAGTCGATAGAGGAGTATCGATATTAAAATTCTGAGCCAGCATCTCCTGAACACTCTCAGGAGTGCGGGTTGTATTGTTAGTCACAAAGAGATAGGAGATGTCCCGCTTTTGCAATTCATGAACAAAAGCCTCTCCTGCTGGAATTCTATCTTTCCCCTTATAAATGGTTCCGTCTAAATCAATTAAATAGCCTTTATATTTCATCTATTTCTCCCTAAGCCTTTTCTATTTCTTGCCAAGTAATAATAGCCTGTGCATTGGTAACACCGTCGCTTGTAATCTCATGCTTGCTTTCCAGTTCAGTCCGTTCAACAGCCGATGTAATCACCCCACCTGGTCGAACTTCCTTGACATACTTGAGGTTGATTTTCTTGGGAATATATTGGGTCAAAAAGTCCGCTCCCATGACCTCAAAAATCCAGTCCAAGTATTTACTGTTATTGACATGACCATTTATATCCAAGTCGTAAAAACGAACATGGTAATCCTTACTGAATGGTTCTTCCAAGGATTCATACTTTGGGCCGCGGATAAGCTTTTTATTAAAATCAGATTGGTAAGGAGCCACAATCTCAGGTTCAACAGCATGGACTTTTCGACTGTCTCGATCCATGAAAACAAAGGTCGCCATCATATGGATGAGTTCCTGACCTGCTTCATCATAAATGGTAAAGCGACGATAGCAAAAAAGTCGATTGTAGCTCAGGGCTTCCGTTTCGATGGTAATTTCTTCCGCAAAACGAGGCAAACGAACCACCTCAATATCATAGTCTGTGATAATCCAGACCAGATTATAGTTTTCCAAAATGGCTTTATCACTAACTCCTAGTTCAATCGACTGCATCCCTGAAACTTGTAGGGATAGCAAAACCACATCTGGAAGCTTGATATGACCGTTCATATCAGCCATATCAAAAGGAATTTTCATATTCATTTGATAAGTTAAGCCCATCATTCTACTCCAAAATAAATCGTTCTGCTACGGTGTCTCCTAAAAAGAGACCTCTTTTTGTCATGCGAACTTGGTCACCCTCTATTTGCATGAGACCTTGTTGAACCAAGTCTCTGATGATTTCACCATATAGTCCATCAAAAGACCGGCCAAATTTTTCCTCAAATCGCGCCATCGAGACCCCTGATTTCTTGCGGAGTCCCAGGAACATTTCTTCTTCCATTTGCTCTTTTTGACTCAGATGCTCTTCTGTAATACGTGCGTTGCCTTCCTCAACTGCACTGAGATAATGACGAATGGGACCATGATTTTTATAGCGCACTCCATTGACATAACCAGACGCTCCAGCACCGATGCCATAGTATTCAGCATTGTCCCAGTACATGAGATTGTGGCGACTTTCAAAACCAGGTTTGGAGAAATTAGAAATCTCATAATGCTCAAAACCAGCTCGCTCCAGCTCTGCGATGATGTACTCAAACATCTCAGCCTCCAGTTCCTCCTTAGGCAGAGGCAATTTCCCTCGTCGCATCCGGTTCATAAAGACCGTGTGGTTTTCCAAAATCAAACTATACAAACTCATATGGGGAATATCCAGTCCAATGGCCTTAGCCACATTTTCCTGGACCTGCTCCATGGTTTGACCTGGCAGCGCATAAATCAAATCGATGGAGATATTGTCAAAACCAGCCAGTTTCAGGCGGTCGATATTTTCATAAATATCCTTCTCCAAATGACTGCGCCCAATCTTTTTCAGCATTTTGTCGTCAAAGGTTTGCACACCTAGCGAAACACGATTGACAGCCGAGTTCTTCAAAACAGCAATTTTATCCGCATCCAAGTCCCCTGGATTTGCCTCAATGGTCAACTCTTCCAAGACAGACAAGTCCAAGTTTTTAGTCAAGCCCTTCAATAACACCTCCAGTTGCGGAGCTGACAAGGCTGTTGGTGTCCCACCACCAATGTAGAGGGTCCGCAACTTTTGAATATCATAATAACGAAACTCTTCTAACAGATGCTCTAAATAGCTGTCGACTGGCTGATTCTTGATAAAAACTTTTGAAAAATCACAATAATAACAAATCTGGGTACAAAACGGGATGTGCACATAGGCTGACGTTGGTTTTTTCTGCATAATAATTATTATACCACAAAAGCGAACAATACTTAGAATTCCCTTTAACAAAATCCTAGCATTGTTCGCTTTCTTTCTCTAAACATTCTTTGTACTTTATGGATAAAACAACTATCAGAATCAATCTAGTTCGTTGTTAAAACACAAAAGAATGAATGTTCATTTGACTAAATTTTTATTTTAGTCTTCTTTTTTCTTTCTAAGAGCAAGTCCGAGACCGCCTAGCATACCAAGAAGTCCTAGAGATGCAAGAGTCGCATTTGATTCTGTTCCTGTATTTGGCAATACATTTTGAGAATCATTTGACTTAGCTCCTTTATCAACAGTAGTCTTAGTATCTACCTGATCTGCATTTGGAGTAACTGCATTTGGAGTTGGACTAGTTGGTGTAGGTGTATCTTGACCAGAATCTCCATCAGTAGAAGGTTTGACTGGCGTATCAGGTGTCACTGGTGCAACTGGATTTGTATCTGTTGGTGTTGCTGGTGTTACCTTAGCTGGAGTTTCTACTGGAACTTCTACAGCTGGTTGACCTGGTTCAGTAATCTTACCTGTACCTGGAACTTTACCGTCTGGTAATTCACTGTTTGGTATTGTAGCTTTTCCGTCTTGTCCAATTATTACGACAATTGGTGTGCCATTCTTACCTGGAATTTCTACCTTCGTTCCTGGTGGATATGTTGAACCATCTGGTTTCTTAGGCGTTACTGTAACGTCACCTGTATTTGGATCTTGATAAACATCTAGTGTTGGTATCTTACGGGCTGGGGTTGTTACAATTACTTCTACAGGATCTTTTCCTGGTTCCGTAATCGTTCCTTTTCCTGGTTCTATTCCATCTGGTAAATCTTTATTAGGTATAGTTCCTTTTCCGTCTTTTCCAATTATTACGACGATAGGTTTACCATTCTTACCTGGTATTTCTACCTTAGTATTTTCTGGATATAGTGTTCCATCTGGTTTCTTAGGTGTTACCGTCACATCCCCTGTATTTGGATCTTGATCCAACTCTACTGTTGGTGTCTTACGAGCTGGGGTTGTTACATCCACCGGATTAGATGGTTTCTTACCTGGTTCTGTTACGGTTCCTTTTCCTGGTTTAGCTTCTTTTGGAAGTTGATCATTTGGAACTGTTCCTGATCCATCTTTTCCGATTGTCACAATTATAGATGTTCCATTTTCTCCTGGAATTTTCACCCTAGTACCTTCTGGATAGGTTGTTGTTCCATCTGGTTTCTTAGGTGTTACCACAGCATCTCCATTTGGTTTTATTGTGATTTCAATTGTACCTAATTCTGCCGTTTCTGGCGCAGTAGGATCAATTTTTTTCGGTGTTTCTACCTTAACTTCAACTGTTGGATTACCTGGTTCCTTAATCCTACCTGTTCCCGGAGTATCTTCATCAGGTAAATCATTATTTGAAACTGTTCCTGTTCCATTATTTCCGATTGGTACAACGATTGGTTTGCCATCTTTCCCTGGAATTTCTACCGTAGTTCCTGGTGGATATGTTGAACCATCTGGTTTTTTCGGTGTGACGGTGACATTTCCTGTAGCTGGATCTTGTGTCAGCTCTACTGTTGGAGTCTTACGAGCAGGTGTCGTTACAGCTACTGGTTGTGACGGTTTCTTATTCGGCTCTGTTACAATTCCTTTTCCTGTGACAGCTTCTTTTGGAAGTTTATCATTTGGAACTGTTCCTGAGCCGTTATCTCCAATCGTTACAATAATAGATGTTCCATTTTCTCCTGGAATCACAACCTTAGTTCCTGATGGATATGTTGTTCCATCTGGTTTCTTAGGTGTAACTACTGCATCTCCATTTGGATTTCTTGTAATTTCAATCTTACCTGGTTGGTCTGTTTGAGGAGCGGTTGGATTGATTTTACCTGGTGTTAGCACCTGAGCTTCCGTAGTTGGTTTTCCTGGTTCTGTAATCTTACCTGTTCCAGGTACATTTCCGTCTGGTAAGTCGTTATTTGGAACTGTTCCTGTTCCACCTTGTCCGATTTCTACTACAATTGGATTACCATTTTTACCTGGTATTTCGACCTTCGTTCCTGGTGGATATGTTCCTCCACCTGGCTTCATAGGAATCACTGTTACATCTCCAGTTTTTGGATCTTGATCCAAACGTATAGTTGACGGCCTACGAGCAGGCGTTATCACATCCACTGGTTGTGATGGTCTAGCTCCTGGCTCTGTTACTGTTCCTTTTCCTGGCACTTCATCTTTTGGAAGTTTGTCATTCGGAACTAATCCAAAACCATCTTTTCCGATTGTCACAACAATAGGTGTTCCATTTTCTCCTGGAATTTTCACAGTTGTTCCTGGTGGATATGGTATTCCATCCGGTTTCTTAGGTGTAACAATCGCATCTCCATTTGGTTTTCTTGTGATGTCAATTTCAGTTGGTTGTTCTGTAGCTGGATGATTTGGATTGATTTTTTTCGGTGTTTCTACCTTAACATCTACCTCAGGTTTACCATCTTCTTTAATCTTACCTGTTCCTGGAGTATCCTCATCAGGTAAATCATTATTCGGAACTGTACCTTTTCCATCTTTGTCAAGTGTTACTTCAATAGTTTTTCCATCTTTTCCTGGAATTTCTACTTTAGTATTTTCTGGATATGGTGTTCCATCTGGTTTCTTAGGCGTTACCGTTACATCTCCTGTATTTGGATTTTGTTCCATTTCCACTGTTGGTGTCTTACGAGCTGGTGTTGTTACAGCAACTGGTTGTGATGGTTTCTTATTCGGTTCTGTTACTGTTCCTTTTCCTGGTACTTCATATTTTGGAAGTTGGTCATTCGGTACTTCTCCTGAACCATTTTCTCCTATTGTTACTACGATGCTTATTCCATTTTCTCCTGGAATTTTCACTTTAGTATCTTTAGGATAATTTGTTCCATCTGATTTCTTAGGTGTTACTACAGCATCTCCGTTTGGTTTTCTTGTGATTTCAATTGTCCCTACTTGTGCTGTTTCTGGCGCACTAGGGTCAATTTTTTTCGGTGTTTCTACCTTAATCTCTACCTCTGGTTTACCATCTTCTTTAATCTTACCTGTTCCTGGAGTATCTTCATCCGGTAAATCATTATTAGGAACTGTTCCTGTTCCATCTTTTCCAATTGTTACAGTGATTGGATTTCCGTTTTTACCTGGAATTTCTACCTTAGTTCCTGATGGATATGTTGTTCCATCTGGTTTCTTAGGTGTTACCGTTACATCTCCAGTTTTTGGATCTTGATCTAATTGTAATGTTGGTACCTTTTTAGCTGGTGTTGTAATATCCACTGGTTGCGATGGTTTTTGATTTGGTTCTGTAATGATAGCTGTTCCTGGTACATCTCTTTCTGGTAAATCATTATTTGCAACTGTACCTGATCCATTTTCACCGATTACTACATCAATAGTTTTTCCATCTTTGCCTGGGATTGTTACAGTAGTTCCTGTAGGATAGTTTGAGCCATCTACTTTCTTAGGTGTTACTGTGACATCTCCTGTGCTTGGATTTTGAGTCAATTCTACCGTTGGTGTCTTACGAACTGGCGTTGTTACATCTACTGGTTTTGATGGCTGTTTGTTTGGTTCGGTTACTACACCTTGTCCTGGTACTTCGCCTTTTGGAAGTTGATCATTTGGTACTGTTCCAAAACCTTTGTCACCTATCGTTACTACTATTGTTGTTCCATTTTCACCTGGAATTTCTACCTTCGTATCTTTAGGGTACGGTTTTCCGTCTGGTTTTTTCGGTGTAACAATTGCGTCTCCATTTTTCTCACGTGTAATAGTTATTTCCACAGGAGTTTGTGTTGTAGCAACTTTTGGATCTGTTCCGTTTTTCTTTTCTTCCTCATCTGAAATTCCATCATTATCATCATCTTTATCTGTCACATCTGGATCTCCATCTCCATCTGTATCACGTTGGATAATAACTGGTACTTCTACACGTATTTCTTCATCCCCATTCTTCACTTTAACTGGAATGTTTACTTTACGTTCTTCATCACTACCCCAATCCGTTACGCTTGGTCTTCCTGTTAATTTACCATCTTCACCAACACTTAATCCATTTACTGGGTTTTCTGTTGTAATTGTTGAACCGTCTTTATTCGGTGTGACAACTCTCGGTAATGTTGAAGGAACTGGTGTCTTTTCTGTAACTTTAACTGGATCTGAAACTTTTGCAGTTAGATTGTCTGCATTTTTTGGATCTGTTCCATTTGCTTTTTCAACTTCATCTGGAATTCCATCGTTATCATCATCTGTATCTGTAACATCTGGATCTCCGTCTCCATCTGTGTCACGTTGGATTGTTACTCGAACTGTTACGTCTTTTTCTTCCCTTACTTCTTGTTTACCATTTTCTGTGAATTTTTCTAAAACTTTAGTAACTTTAACAGGGATATCGATAGGGCGTTCTTCTTCCTCTTTATCCCAATCATTTACTGTTGGGATTCCTTCCAGTTCGCCTTTATCATTGACTTTTAGACCGTTCACTGTTCCATTTGGGGCGTTTGTTACAATCGTTGAACCTTCTTTATTTGGAGTTACAACTTTTATTGGAGTAACTGGAGTTTTCTCCTTCACTTTGTCTGGATTGGTAACTGCTACTTCTAATCCATTTGCAGCTTTTGGATCTGTTCCGTTTTTATCCTCTACAGTGTCTGGAATTCCATCGTTATCATCATCTGTGTCTTCTGAATCTGGGATTCCATCATTATCTGTATCACGTTGGATTGTGACTGGAACTTTTACTATGATTTCTTTATCACCATTTTTTACTTTAACCGGAATTAAGATATGACGTTCTTCTTCGTCTTTTTTCCAATTATCTACTGACGGTGTTCCTTCTAAGTTGCCTTCATTATTGACTTTCAAGCCATTCATTGGATTTTCTGTCGTAATTGCTGAATTTGGCATATTCGGTGTAACAACTTTTGTTGGAGTAACTGGGCTTTTCTCTTTAACTTTAGTTGGTGCAGCAACTATTGCTGTTAGATTATCAGGAACTTTTGGATTTGTTTTATTACTTTTCTCCACATCATCTGGAATGCCATCATTGTCATCATCTGTATCTAAAACATCTGGAATTCCATCTCCATCTGTATCACGTTGGATTGTGACTGGAACGTTTTCCTCAACTTCTTCTTTTTTACCATCTTTTTCTCTCGTTACTTTAACTGGGATACTGATAGTTTTTTCTTCTTCATCATTACCCCAATTTTCCACTGTTGGAGTTCCTGTTAATTTTCCTTCTCCATTAACTGTCAGACCGTTCACTTCTGGCGTAGTTGTAGTAATTGTTGCATCTTTTTTATTTGGAGTGACAACTTCTTTTGGAGTAACTTCTTTTTTCTCCAGCACTACATTCGGTTTTGTAACTTTCACACTTAGTCCGTCTGCAGTTTTTGAATCTGTTCCATTATTCTTTTCATCTTCATCTGAAATTCCATCGTTATCATCATCTAAATCGTCAACGTCCGGAGTTCCATCGTTATCTGTATCACGTTGGATTGTCACTGGAACATGTACCGTAACTTCCTCTTTTGGAGTTCCATCTTTTTCTCTCGTAATTTTAACAGGAATTGTGATATTACGTTCTTCTTCTCCGCCAACCCAATCATTTACGGTTGGTGTTCCTTCTAATTTACCTTCTCCATTCACTTTCAATTCATTTACTGGATTTTCTGTTGTAATTGTTGAACCTTCTTTATTTGGCGTTACAACTTTTGGTAAAGTCGTCGGTACTGGAGTTTTTTCTTTCACTTTAGCTGGAGCTGTAACGATTCCTGTCAGACCATTTGCTACTTTTGGATCTGTTCCATTTCTCTTTTCATCGTCATCTGAAATTCCATCGTTATCATCATCTGTATCTGTCACATCTGGATTGCCATCTCCGTCTGTATCGCGTTGGATTTTAACCGGTACACTTACATTAGCTTCTTCCGAATCCTTCTTAACTTTTACTGGGATAGTAATATCACGTTCTTCTTCACCTTCACCCCAAGAGTCTACTTTTGGAGTTCCTGTTAAACTTCCATTATTATCAACGGTTAATCCATTTACAGAAGCTGGTGTTTCAATCGTTGATCCTGTCTTATTTGGTGTAACAACTCCTGGTTCAGTCACTTGTTTATTCTCAGTAACAGTAGATGGTTTTACTGCTCCTGTTAGACCATATGAGGTTGGCTTGTCTGGTTTATCAAAAATCTTTGGATCTGTTCCCTTTGCCTTTTCTTCCTCATCCGTAATTTTGTCACCGTCATCATCTGGATCTGTAGTGTCTGGTTCTCCATCTCCATCCGTATCACGTAAAATTGTAACTGGTACGCTTACTGTGATTTCTTCGTTTCCATTCGTAACTTTAACTGGAATTGTGATAGCACGTTTTTCTTCGTCTTTGCCCCAATTTTCTACTTTTGGCGTTCCAGTTAATTTACCTTCTCCATTAACGGTTAAACCATTTTCTGCTTTTTCTGTTGCAATCGTTGAACCCTCTTTATTTGGTGTGACTACTTTTTTGGATTCGACTGCACGTTTCTCCAAAACTTCATTTGGTTTCGTAACTTCTGCTGTTAAATTCGTAGGTACACTAATATTCACACTAACGTTATCTCTTGTTTTGTCTGGATATTCTACCACAACAACTGCAGAAACTGTTTGCCCGCCTTGACTCGTATCTGGTGTAGTTAACCAAGTATATTTTGTTCCTTGTGGAAGGTCAGTTTTATTCGCAATACTATCCTCTGCCTTAGGTACTGAATTTTTAGGAACAGTTTGGTCTTTTCCTAATGGGTTATACTGCTCATTTTGCCCTTTGACTACAATTTCAATTGTTTTCTCAGCCTTATTATCATTTTTATCATAAGCTGTAATCGTTACTTTGGCAGTTCCAGGTGTTCCAGTTGGAGTTCCTACGATTTGATTATTTTCAAATTTCAATCCATCTGGTAAGTCTTTTACTTCGATTGGAGTATCTTCACGCATTCCAACTCCACCATCGTTATCTTTAGCTGTTACTGGAATTGGTATAATTTCCTCACGATTTGTAACTGTAGCTCCATTAGCTGAAATCGTTGGTGCTGTTCTATCACGTGGTGTTACATCAAATGAGAAAATCACTGGTGTAGCTTTATTTCCTGCATCATCTGTTGCGTTAAATATAATTGTATTTTGTTTACCAACATCGTCTGCTACAGTTTTAATGGTTACTTCTAGAATTTTTTCTGTATCTGTTGTTTTTACATTCTTATATGTCACTGATCCAGAAGTTATTCTATTAAAATATTTTGTTAAAAATTCAGTACCTTCAAAAGTAACCTTTTTATCATCTCTTGCCGTCACTGTAAATGTTACAGTTTCCCCTTCTACTACCGTTACATTATTAGTCGATAGAGTTAAAACAGGTGGTTCATTATCCGGTTTTATTGCAGTTGCTTTTGCTGGTTCTGAATCATCACTCGTTCCATTTTTGGTGATAGCTGTTACAACTGTTTCATTTTTTACTTTTTCAGCAGGGATTGTAATTTCACCTGTGTCTTCATTGATGTTGATTTCTGGATCATCTGAAATCCATTGATTAAATGGATTTTTTGTTCCTACTACTGTTTTTGGTGAATCATCTTCTCCTGTATAAGTAACCGTTATTTTATCTGCTTTTGTTGGATCTTGTGGTTTTGCTGTTACAGATCCATCTTCTTTTGCTACTACTGTTGGAGTTGCTGGTTTTGGTGCTTTTGCAGTTTCTGATGCAGGATCTGAGTCAACACTATTGCCATTTTTTGTGATGGCTGTTACTACGGTATTATCTCTCACCTTGTCAGCTGGAATTGTGATTGCACCTGTATTTGCATCAATAGTTACACCTGGATTATTCTCAATAGTCCATGTGTTATCATTTCCTTTATTACCTACTACCGTTACATTTGTTCCATCTTCGTCTTTATAAGTAACCGTAATTTTATCTGCTTTAGCTGAATCTTGTGGTTTTGCTGTTACATCACCAGTGTTTGGTGCCGTTACAATTGGTTTTTCAGGTTTTGGTGCTTTTGCAGTTGCTGTTGCTGGAGTTGATTCATCACTGTTTCCATTTGTTGTAACTGCTGTTACTTCTGTATTGTCTTTGACTTTATCAGCTGGAATTGTGATTGCACCTGTATTTGCATCAATTTGGACTTCTGGATTATTCGTAACAGTCCACGTTCCATTTTTTCCTTTATTTCCTTCAGCTGTCTTATTAGAACCATTTTCATCTGTATAGCTAACTTTAATTTTATCCACTTTATTTGAATCTTGTGGTTTAGCTGTTACAGACCCATCTTCATTTGCTGTTGCTAATGGAGCTTCTGGTGTTTTTGCCTTATCCTCTGTAACATGAATAGGTGCATCTACAATAAATGTTCCACGTTCTGGAATAATGACTTCCACTTTACCATACACAGGTACATTTGGTGCTGTAGGTCTTGATACATCTGGATCTTTAAACCAACGGTATGTTGTACCAGCAGGTAAGTCTTTTGTATTAGCAATACTATTAATAGCAGGTGGAACGACACCTTTATTAGTTGTTTGCTCTTTAGATACTGGTTTAAGATCATATTTAGCTGCTTCGTCTGGTTTCAACGGTAATACACCGATAATTGCATTTTCACCAGTTCTATAGCGTCTATATCCACCCTCTGTATATCCTCCATAAGCAAGGAATGGGTCATTGGCTAGACGTTTTTTTATTTCGTCAAGCATAGGGTTATTGGTGTTTTTATCCCCCCAATCCGACATAATGCTATTATTTAGGTCATCTCCGTCAAGAATTTTAGTTTTGAAAGTGATAATTGAACGTTGCCCAGCAACTACGTTCATTCTATCTTCTATAACACCTCGAACAAGATTGTATTCAAGACCATCTTTACGAATCCCCAATATATCACTAACACGAGAAAAGGCATCGTTGTCAGGCTCTGTACCATCTCCGCTATTTTTACGATAAATATTAAACCTCCAATTAGTCAGTCTAGTACCAGCCTCTGGGTTTATATATTTAAGCCATCCGTCTACATTTTCAGTATAAGCCGCCCCTGAACGTCGGACGCCATCTTTTACATAAGCACGAAAAGTTGAGTTTTCATACTCCCATGCTGTTGCACTAGCATAATCCTTATGGAAAGTCTGTTTTCCATCTTGGTATTTTGTATAAGTAAAGTCATAAGGATCTCCTACTGTACGTGGAATCGCAAGTGAAATTTTTTTAGAAACACCAGCCAGTCCATTTGGTCTTGGACCTGAATCTAATATCCAATAATAATATTTATCCCCATTATTTTCAATACGCATTTCACGATAAGCACGAATATTGTCATACGCTTGATCAGCAGTTCCTTTACTTACGAATGCATATTGTTTCGTATCTGGAGAAAATACATCACGGTGCGAATAATCAATCATCGGGTTTTTAATCCAACCAACCCCGAAGTCTGTTACTTTCGTATTACGAACCGTACTTGTTCCAGAACCTACTTCTTTCCCATTCTTTTTAACGACAGTTGTAATAACGGCATCGTTCACCATCAATTTTGTATCAACATTGACTGTGAAGTATCCATTTGATTGTGATCTAGTCGTGTATTTTTGTCCACCAATTGATATTTCTACATCAGCTTCTGCTGCTGTATATCCATCAACTTGAGCAATACCAGCTAAACTGTCATTGAATGATACAGTATCTGTTTTCTTTACAGTAGTATTAGAAACACTTTGTCCATTCACTACTAAGTCAACTCTATCTCCAACTTCAATACCTGGGGCATTTAATTTGAAGGCTCCTGTATCATCTAATTTAGAAGTCAGTATCGTTTTCCCATTTTTCTTAATTTCAATTGTCGAAGATGGTGTTGCATATCCTGTAACAAATCCAGAATTTGCTACAACGAGATCTAATTTTCCACGTTTGGTATTTTTATCAATAGGTGCTGAGCGAAGATCAGCACCTTCTTCCATGGTTTCGCCATTACGTGAATCACGAGACCCAGTATTAGCAATCGTATTTTTGCCTTCTTTTACTACTTTTTCAGGAGTGCCAATCTTAGGCATTGAAGATAATATAAACAATTTATCGCTAAGCGTTTTAGCTGCCGCATCTACTTCAGCTTGTGTTAACTCATTATTATTTAATGCATTTTTAGCATTTTCTAAATCTGCTTGGATTGCAGCAAGGGTTGAAGCTGGAGCTTTTTCCTTGTTGACTTTATCCAAGAGTTCTTGAACTTTTGTAATATTAGCTTGTAATTTAGTCTTATCTAATGTTTGTTTTTCAACTACCTCTTTATCAAGGGCAGTAGTCTCGTTTTCAGATGCATTCTCAGTTGAAGTTTCAGGTAGTTTCTCAGATAAAGTCTCAGCCGGATTCTCAGCTGTACTTGGTGATTTTTCTTCTTTATCTGTAGTTAGAGAATCTTCTGTTTTAGGCAAATCTACTATTGTAGCAGTATGAGCCTCTTCTTTATCTGGGATAACCGGTGCTTCAGTAATATCTGAAACTTGAGCAGCCTCAACTCGAACAGCCTGATGCCCAGACAAAAACATCAATGCCGCAACAGCTACTGAAGCAGCACCAAAGCTATATTTACGAATCGAAAAGCGCAGTACCTTTTCATGTTGCTGTCGATTTACTTTATATGAATTCGATTTGTGTTCCATTTCTCCTCCTAAGGAAAATATAATAAAAAAGCAATCTTTATAACTTCAACTCCTTAAAAAGAGTTAAGCTACAAAAATCACTATGATGATTGCTATAGGCAAATAACATCACAGCTATCACAGCTATCACAGCTATCACAGCTATCACAGCTCAATTATACTATTTTCTACATACTTAATCAAATATTTGGCCTTATATTCTTTAACATTCGAAAATATTGTATATTTAAGTATAACATTGTGAATATATTGATATTTTTTTAAAAACAACTCTGTTCACAAAAAAGTAGATTATACTTATCTATTTTCAAAAATCATTAAATTTCTTTTTATTTAAGGTTTTATCCACATAAAAAAACCTATAAGCTCTATAGAGGTATAATCCACTAGAGAGTTTATAGGACCTAGAATAGTTACTATTTCTTTTATTCTTCTGTTATGTCAATCACAATCTCTTCTGATTCATCAAGAGTTTCGGCCTTTTCTTGCCATTGTTCCTTGAGATTATTGAATTGATTTTTTGATGCTTCTGTCGCTTGACGGGCACATGATTTAGCTTGAGCAAGGACACTGTCCACAGTTATTTCACCTGACTCAACCTGTTCTTTGGTTTTCAGAACGAAATCTGTAGCCTGCTCCTTAACTTCTGTCAGTTTTTCACAGACCTGCTCCTTGGCATACTCCGGATCTTCTCTCAAATCATCTAGAAAATCTTGAGCCCGACTGCAAACTTGTTTACCCTTATCGCTTGTTAAAAACAAGGCAAGAGCTGCACCTGAAACAGTTCCTAAAAGGATTGAGGATAGTTTACCCATAAGGATTCTCCTTTTTTATTTTTTTAAAAATTTACTTGCAAGACGAAGAGCTGACAAACTTGCCCCAGTCTTGAGTGTTTTTGAACCAGCTGATGAAGCTTTCTTGCTCAAGACACGCGCATGGTCATTGAGGTCTGAAACAGATAGAGATAAATCTGCAACAGCACTAAAAAGTGGATCAATCGTTGCCACCTTGACATTGATATCATCTGCCAAGACATTAACCTTAGCCAGCAATTCATTGGTATGATGCAAGGTCACATCTACATCTGAAGTCAAGGTTTTAATCGTTTTCTCTGTTTCATCGATAACACGCCCAAGCTTTTGTACAGTAATGATTAGATAGACTAAAAAGACAATCAAAGCTAGGGCAACAAGAATATATGCAACTTCTAACATTTAGTTTTCCTCCTCTGTAGTATAGTAAGGGGCCTTCTTTCGATTTTGATATAGAATGATAAAAATACCGAGACCGATAAGGACAACTGATAGCCATTGAGATACTCGAAGACCAAAAAACATGAGACTATCTGTTCGCATGCCTTCAATAACCATACGACCGAAACCATACCAAATCAAGTAGAAAGCAGTGATATGGCCTCGTCTGAGACTCTTCCATTTTCGTCTGAATATCAAAATCAAAGCAAAGCCAAGCAGATTCCATAGAGACTCATAAAGGAAGGTCGGTTGACGGTAGCTCCCCTCAATATACATCTGGTCACGGATAAAGGCAGGTAGATAATTCAGATTATCCACTGCTGAACCATAAGCTTCTTGGTTAAAGAAATTGCCCCAGCGTCCCAAACTTTGGGCAATCATGACGCTAGGCGCCGCAATATCTAGGAAATCCCAAGTATTGATGAGTTTACGATCAGCAAAGATATAGAGCACAAGAGCCCCGGTAATCAAACCACCGTAAATGGCCAAACCACCATTCCAAATGGCAAAAATCTCTCCTACATTCTGACTATAGTAATCCAAACGGAAAATGACATAGTAGAGACGAGCTCCTAAAATAGCCAAGGGAAAGGCTATTAAGATAAAATCTAAAATATCGTCTGGTATGATCTTCTTTCTAGGCGCTTCTTTCATGGTCAAATAAACCGCAAGAATCAAGCCTGTCACAATACATAAGGCATACCAACGAATGGCTAGAGGGCCTAGTTGAATAGCAATTGGATCAAGCATTTTGCACCTCATTTCGAGCGATGAGACTTGTCAAGCGTTCTTCAAACAAACGGGTCGCATCAAAGCCCATTTCCTTGGCACGATAATTCATGGCAGCAGCCTCAATCACGACAGAGATATTACGACCTGTTTTAACTGGAATACGAATACGAGGAATGGCTACGCCAGAAATTTCAAGTTCCTCTGCATTGTTTCCCAGACGATCAAAGGTCTTATGCGTATCGTAATTTTCCAAATAGACAGCAAGCTGAACCTGTGAAGAATCCTTGACAGCACTGGCACCGTAGAGGCTCATGACATCAATAATCCCAACCCCACGAATTTCAATCAAGTGTTTCAAAATTTCAGCTGGTTCACCCCAGAGAGTAATCTCATCCTTGGCAAAGATATCAACACGGTCATCGGCTACCAAACGGTGACCACGTTTGACAAGCTCAAGACCTGTCTCACTCTTACCGATTCCACTATCGCCCTGAATCAAGACACCCATCCCATAGATATCCATCAAAACACCGTGCACACTGGTACGTTCTGCCAAACGAGAATCCAGATAGCTAGATAACTCTCCAGATAAACGACTTGTCGCTGTACGGCTGGTTAAAATGGCAATCTTACATTCTCTGGCTGCCTTTAACATCTCCTCTGGAACCACCAAACCACGGGCAACAATGACTGCTGGTGTCTCAGGTAGAAACATTTTTTTCAAAACTTCATAACGGCTATTAGAAGGCATGCTAATCAGATAAGACCACTCCTTCATCCCCAAGAGCTGGATCCGCTCTGGCGTGTAGTAGTCAAAATAACCTGTCATTTCAAGACCGGGTCGCGTAATATCCGCTATATTGATTTCCTTTTCAAGCAATTCTGGTTCGCCATAGACAATGTCTAGTCTAAGCTTTTCAATCACTTCTTTTACTAAAACCGACATCATTTCCTCCTTCAAATGAGTTCTTCTCTCTATTATATCAAATTGTAGGAGGAAGTTTCAGATTTTTGCAGGCTTTGGAGTATTTATTTATACTCAATGAAAATCAAAGAGCAAACTAGGAAACTAGCCGCAAGGTGCTCAAAACACTGTTTTNNCTGACGAAGTCAGTCACATACATACGGCAAGGCGACGTTGACGTGGTTTGAAGAGATTTTCGAAGAGTATTAAAAGAAAAAGGACTAGATTTCTCTAGCCTTTCATTTCTAATTAGAATTTTTTACGTTTACGAGCTGCTTCTGATTTACGTTTACGTTTTACAGAAGGTTTTTCATAGAATTCACGTTTGCGTGTTTCTTGAAGAGTACCAGCTTTAGTAACCGCACGTTTGAAACGACGAAGTGCGTCGTCAAGAGATTCATTCTTACGTACTACTGTTTTAGACATTTTTTTCACTCCCTTCAAGTTCAATATCTATTTTATTCTACACGTAAAAGGAATAATTGTCAAGCAAAAATGCGGTTTAATTTTGATTTTTTCTTACATTTATACAAGAGTTGAAAGCGTTCAACAGAACATTGCTTTTTATTTTTCAAGTAAGCTGAGCGCTTCAGCATCCGCAATAATGGTCACATCAGGGTGATTTTGTAAGCTACTTGCTGGTAGAGACTCAGTAACTGGGCCAGACACTGTTCCAGCGATGGCTTCTGCTTTTGACTCACCGTAAGCAAAGAGAAGGATTGACTTGGCATCCAAAATGTTTTTAATCCCCATTGAAATGGATTGGGTTGGGACGTCTTCAATCTTGTCAAAAAAGCGCGCATTGGCTTCAATAGTAGACTGGTCAAGTTCTACTAAATGCGTTTGACTGTCAAATGGAGTACCAGGCTCATTAAATCCGATATGTCCATTGCGACCGATTCCCAAGATTTGCAGATCAACTGGATGGTCAGCCAAAATTTGGTTGTAGCGATCAACTTCAGCTTCAGCATGATCCTTAACACCACGAGGCAAGAAACTTTCTTTAAATGGTTTTTGGTTGAACAAGTTTTCTTGCATGAAGTGACGGTAAGACTGAGGATTGTCGCCATCAAGGCCCACATACTCATCAAGGTTGACACTAGTTAGATTTGAAAAATCAAGGTCACTCTCAACAATTTCCTTGTAAAATTCAAGTGGGCTACTTCCTGTAGCAAGTCCTAGAGTTTGAGCTCCATTGGCCAACTTTTCCTTCAAAATCTCAAAAGCAACTTTTCCACCTTCGATTTGGTTTTCAACTTTAATAACTTTCATCTTTTCATCCTCCGTTTTAATCTATATTCATTATATGGTATAGACCAATTTTTGTCAAGTGAAAACGATTTAATTTCTAAAAAAAGAGCGTCCAAACTTGAAACATGTTATAATGGATAAGATTAGAACTTAGAAAGAATGAACAGATATATGAATACAGCTGATTTTGATTTCCACTTACCCGAGGAATTGATTGCCCAAACACCCCTTGAAAAACGAGATGCCTCTAAACTCCTCATCGTCAACCGTGAGACAGGAGAAATGCAGGATAAACACTTCCACTCTATTATTGATATGCTGGAACCTGGTGATGCCCTTGTCATGAACGACACCCGCGTTCTCCCTGCCCGCCTCTATGGTCAAAAGGAAGAAACTGGAGGTCATGTGGAACTTCTCCTGCTCAAAAATACTGCTGGAGATGAGTGGGAAGTTCTGGCCAAACCTGCCAAACGCCTCAAGGTCGGTACTCGTGTCAGCTTTGGTGATGGTCGCCTCAGCGCTGTCGTTACAGAAGAATTAACCCACGGGGGCCGCATTGTCCACTTTGAATACCAAGGAATTTTCCTAGAAGTCTTGGAAAGTCTGGGTGAAATGCCTCTGCCACCTTATATCCACGAAAAATTGGATGACCGTGAACGCTATCAAACGGTCTACGCTAAAGAAAGTGGCTCTGCTGCAGCACCGACTGCTGGTCTTCACTTCACCAAAGAACTGCTGGCAGAAATCCAAGCTAAGGGTGTTCATCTAGTCTATCTCACTCTGCACGTCGGACTTGGAACTTTCCGACCCGTTTCAGTTGACAATCTGGACGAACACGAAATGCACTCAGAATTTTACCAACTTTCTGAGGAAGCTGCTGCCACCCTCCGCTCGGTTAAAGAAAATGGAGGTCGCGTCATCGCTGTTGGAACCACTTCTATCCGCACCTTGGAGACTATTGGTTCCAAGTTTGATGGACAAATCCAAGCAGATTCTGGCTGGACCAATATCTTTATCAAACCTGGCTACGAATGGAAGGTTGTAGATGCCTTCTCAACCAACTTCCACCTGCCAAAATCAACTCTGGTCATGTTGGTTTCTGCCTTTGCAGGCCGTGAATTAGTCTTAGACGCCTACCACCATGCCATCCAAGAACACTACCGCTTCTTCAGTTTCGGTGATGCCATGTTTATCTACTAATTTTCACAATCAAAAAGCGAATATTATCAGGCATTATAAAACCTTGATAGTATGCGTTTTGTAATGGATAAAGACTTATACTCTTCGAAAATCTCTTCAAACCGCGTCAACTTCATCCACAACCTCAAAACNNCTTCGTCAGTTCTATCTACAGCCTTAAAGCAGTGCGTTGAGCAACCTGCTGCTAGTTTCCTAGTTTGCTCTTTGATTTTCATTAAGTATTAAACAAAAAGTGAACAAACCTGAATTCTAATGTACAGAAGACTAGGCTTGTTCACTTTTTTATAGTCGCTATAAGATGAGCTTATCTATAGCTTTTTATACATAATTATATATCCAGACATACTATTATCAATTTTGTCGCAGGGAGGAATCTATTAACGCACCCATTCACCATTATCATTGACTCTATAGCCATCTATACTTGTATTGACCGCTAGCTCTCCCGATGCATTTACATAATACCATTTACTACCAACTTGAAACCATTGATTGGCTTTCATAGAACCGTTGCTGTTGAGGTAATACCATGAACCATTATTTTGTAGCCAACCTGTTGCCATGGAACCATCAGTATTATAAAAATACCACATAGCATTTTCTTGTTTCCAGCCTGTTGTTGGAGCAACTGGTTTAGCTGGTTCTAATGCTGCATCTGTTCCTTGATTAGATGTAACAGATACAGGATACGAAGGAATAGATGATTGCTCAGGAACAACAACTTTTTCAGGTTCTCTCGTCCCTCTCCTTATACGTCTTTTTACCATCTCTTTAGTAATTTGACGAGAAGTAGTTTCTTCAATTGTTCCATCACGTTCATCTACAGTATAGATTGTAGTAAGCGTAATTTCACCAATTTCTCCTGCTTCTTCTATTTCTTGACCTTTATCAAGAGTTGGGTCATCGAGATATTCTGTTTCGATTGGAATTACTTGGACAAGAACTTGGGGCTTGGTTCCTTTTTTAACAACTCGTGTTTGAGAGTCTTCTTTTTGACTTAAAGTACTCTCAGTTACTTGTCCACTCTTTCCATCTACATCATAAGTTATCGTTGTAACTGTTTTCCCATTCTTTCCTAGAGTAATCTCTTTCTCCTGTCCTGCAGAAAGGTCATTGTCTGCTTCATATTTAGTAGCAAATGGAACAAGAACTTCTTCAACCTTGCTTTTGGCTGGAACTTTGATAACTGTGTCTGTCGGTTCTTTTCTGTCTACAGTAACCTTTTCTGTGACCTTACCAGTCTCTGGATTAACATCATAGGTTCTTGTCGTGGTTACATAGCCATCCTCTCCGTCAACCATCTCAATAGAAGCTCCTCGGTCTCTACTCTCATCTTTTTCATAACGGATGACACTTGTAGGAAGAACTTCACGCTCAACCTTACTTTTGGCTGGAACTTTGATAACTGTGTCTGTCGGTTCTTTTCTGTCTACAGTAACCTTTTCTGTGACCTTACCAGTATCTGGATTAACATCATAGGTTCTTGTCGTGGTTACATAGCCATCCTCTCCGTCAACCATCTCAATAGAAGCTCCTCGGTCTCTACTCTCATCTTTTTCATAACGGATGACACTTGTAGGAAGGACTTTACGCTCAACCTTGCTCTTGGCAGGAACTTTGATAACTGTATCCGTGGCTTCTTTTCTATCAACAGTAACCTTTTCGGTAACATGACCATTCTCTGGATTAACATCGTAGATCCTTGTCGTAGTTACATAGCCATCCTCTCCGTCAACCATCTCAATAGAAGCTCCTCGGTCTCTACTCTCATCTTTTTCATAACGGATGACACTTGTAGGAAGAACTTCACGCTCAACCTTGCTTTTAGCTGGAACTTTGATAACTGTATCCGTGGCTTCTTTTTTCTCTACGGTAACCTTTTCGGTAACATGACCAGTTTCTGGATTGACATCGTAGGTCGTTGTCGTGGTTACAGTTCCATCCTCTCCGTCAATTGTAACAGGATTTTCACTACGGTCTTTTGTTTCATCTTTTTCAAAACGGATATTTGTACTTTTTTCGGTGATGCGTTTTTCTACCTTATCTTTAGCTGCAACTTTATAGATAATATCCTTTGATTCTTTTTCAATGGTAGATGTTGTTTCTCTAATTGTTACCTCACCTGTTTTATCATTTACATCATATGTTGTAGTAATTTTTCTAAGTCCATCTTCTCCATCACTTTCTGTTAAAACATTACTTCCAACAGGGCGAGTGGCATCTTTTATATATCTAATAAGAGAGCTAATCGTTTCGGTAACTACAGTAGGCTTTGTTCCCACTTTGATAACTTCTGTTTGAGGTTGAAGAATAACAACGTCAGATTTCTCGCTGACCAACTGTAAAGTTGTAGATGAATATGTTTTTACGGTAGCTTTTATTCCTTTTTTACCAGGTGTTTTTGTTTCTTTCGTTCCTTTAGGAAGATTGTCATCTCTTTCGTATATTGTTTCATAGGGGATATCTTTTCGGTTATCTTGGGTTTCAAAATTATCATCCAATTCACTTGTCACATCTGCCCCATCAGCATGAACAAAACTTGTATTCAGGACTCCTCCTAAAAATAAAGTTAGCCCGATTATCACAGAACCAAAAATCTTTCCGAGTTTACGTAATGCATAGCGCTTATTGGTATTAGATTTTGCCATTACATCCTCCTTCTAAAAGTTACTACTTCTAGTATAGCATCTTTTCTGGCAAATGTTGAATAATATGTTTCATATATTAAATAAACTTATAATGATATATTGATTATTGAAATAACACTTTAACTATATCGTAATCAATTTCATATATAGAGGATTGCAGACATCTTATCTAAATACATGCTAATATATTTAAATACAAACATTCCAACTTGATAATTTTCACTCATCTTTCATCATTCTTTATACAACGATGCAGTAGCAATCGAATAGTTTGCGCATCAGAATGAGACTATTTTAATGTTAGATATTTTGATAGAAAAACATAAATAAAATTGGTGGAATTTAATTCCCTAACTCGATAGAGGATTCTATTTTAAATTTAACAACAGCTAGGATTACACTATAAAAAACATATTACCACCTGTTCGGCTGGAGAATCTAGTCGATTAGCTCCCTCTTAGTTACAAGCTTAAAGCGATTTTTTAACTAATACTAAACAAGATTAAAGAAGGAACTAGAACATCTGTCTTGTGCTAATCAATATGCTATTTTAAAGTTGCAAATAAACTTGGAATGCCAATTATTATATTTACAATAAATAGTTGACTTCGATGGAAACATAAAAGAGAATTCAACATTCTTCCCTACTTATCTGGTAATAAATAAGGTCCGCAACGTAGTCTTTTCTCTCCACACCATTGGCAATGGTTTTTAAATAGGACATTCCAGCCTTCTCCATCACACGTCCTGAAGCTGGATTAAGACTGGCGTAACGAGCTCTGACCTTTTGAAATCCTGCTTGGGTAAAACAAAAGTCTAAGACAGCTTTCAAGGCCTCCGTCATCATACCTCGGCCCCAATAATCTTTTCCTAAAACATACCCAATCTCACAGCTAGAGTCAATCTCATCCATTTCAACGATGCTGATATCTCCTATCACCAGTTCCGGGTTTTCTTTGAGACAAATGGCCCATTTGTAATAGTTGGGATTGGCATAGGAGGCAACCCAATTGCGAATCGAATTTCGAGTCACCTCGACATCAGGATGAGGATCCCAAGTGACATAGGTTAGATTTTCAGCGGACGAAGCCCAATTCTGAAACATGGCTTCTGCATCACTTTCCACAAATCTTCGCAAGATTAAACGATCTGTCTGTAATATTTGCGTACCGATTGCTTTCATGACGCTACCTCGCTTTCTGATAGATGATTCTCTGCCAAATCTCCATTGAAACTTGTTTTGCTTTTGAATTTCAAGATAATAAGCTAAAAAGGTCCCCCGGACCTTCCTCGTTCTCCTATTTTTAGACTCGGGCTGAAAATCTCCACCGGAGATTTTCACTCCCAAAAGTCATCAAATACAGTGATTGGTAGGTGGCGTTTATGTTGGCCTTTATGCCACCAGTTTTCGATTCTTGCTTGTGCTTCTGGGCTGATTGTTTTGCCTTCTAGGTAGTCGTCAATCTCTTCATAAGTGACTCCGAGGGCTACTTCGTCAGCTAGACCTGGTTTGTCTTCTTCTAGGTCTGCCGTTGGGATTTTTTCATAAAGGGCTGGGTCTGCACCAAGTTCCTTCAAGAGTTGTTTTCCTTGGCGTTTATTGAGGCGGTAAAGAGGGAGAATATCCGCACCACCGTCACCAAACTTGGTAAAGAAACCTGTGATATTTTCCGCAGCATGGTCTGTCCCAATGACCGCTCCGCTATGGGAACCAGCAAGGGCATACTGAGCAATCATACGGCAACGAGCCTTGATATTCCCCTTGTTGAAGTCTGAAACAGGGCTTCCTGTCGCTTCAACTGCTGCCGTCATGGCGTCAGCTGATTCCTTGATATTAACGACTAAACTGATATCTGGTTGGATGAAAGCAAGAGCTTTTTGAGCATCTGCTTCATCAGCTTGCACTCCATAAGGCAGACGGACAGCGATAAATTTGTAGCTATCATCGCCCGTCTCTGCTCGCAGTTCTTCCATAGCTAATTGAGCCAAACGTCCTGCTAAGGTTGAGTCTTGTCCTCCAGAAATCCCTAGCACAAAAGTTTTAAGAAAGGGATGTTTTTTCAAGTATCTCTTTAAGAAATCAATGGAACGACGGATTTCTTCCTGGGCATCAATCACTGGTTTCACGCCCAGTTCTTGGATAATCGTTTCTTGCAAACTCATTCTTCTTCTCCTTCACCAAGAGCTTCCTTGCGCATTTTGTCAATCAAGTCCATCTTGTCTTGCCATACATCACGCGCCAAATCTACTGGATAATGCTGCGGATTGAGCACACGCTTGTACTCATCCCAAAGCTTGTCAAATTCCTTACGAGCATAGTCCTGAATCTCAGTCAAGCTAGGCAGGTTATAAATCAATTTTCCGTCTTTGAAGATATCCACTAAGAGAGGAACAGCGTCAAAATTACGAACGGTCTTCTTGATATAAGTATAGGTCGGATGGAACATCTTGATTTCTGTCATGCTGGCAACATCTACGCCATCATAAGTGATGTAGTCGCCCTCTGACTTACCTTTTTCACGACTGGTAATGCGCCACACCTGCTTCTTACCTGGCGTCGACACTTTTTCCGCATTATTTGACAGCTTGATGGTATTACGCATGTTACCATTTTCATCTTCAATCGCAACAATCTTATAAACCGCCCCAAGAGCTGGTTGGTCATATGCTGTAATCAGCTTAGTACCTACTCCCCAAACATCAATCTTAGCATGTTGCATTTTGAGGTTAAGGATGGTATTTTCATCAAGGTCATTTGATGCATAAATCTTAGCATCAGTAAATCCTGCCTCGTCCAGTTGTTGACGAACTTTTTTAGAAATATAGGCAATGTCTCCAGAGTCAATGCGGACACCAAGGAAATTAATCTGGTCACCCAGCTCACGCGCCACCTGAATGGCAGCGGGTACCCCAATTCGAAGTGTGTCATAGGTATCCACAAGAAAGACGCAATTTTTATGGGTCGCAGCATAAGCCTTGAAAGCCTCATAATCATTACCATAAACCTGCACCAAGGAATGGGCGTGAGTCCCCAAGACAGGAATATCAAAGAGTTTACCAGCACGCACATTGCTGGTTCCATTAGCACCACCAATCACCGCTGCGCGTGTTCCCCAGATAGCCGCATCCATTTCTTGAGCCCGACGTGTCCCAAACTCCATCAAGGGTTCATCTTCAATAACCGAGCGAATACGAGCTGCCTTAGTCGCCACCAAGGTCTGGTAGTTGACGATGTTCAAAAGGGCTGTTTCGACCAACTGACATTGGGCTAGAGGGCCTTCCACCTGCACAATCGGTTCATTAGCAAAAACCAGGTCTCCTTCTTGGGCAGAACGAACGGTCAACTCCAACTTGAAATTGCGGAGGTAGTCCAAGAATGCCCCATGATAGCCCAGCGACTCCAAATAGGCAATATCACTATCTGAAAAACGCAAATCTTCAAGATAGTTCACAATTCTTTCCAAACCAGCAAAAACCGCATAGCCGTTCTTAAAAGGCTGCTGGCGGAAATACACCTCAAAAACCGCCTTTTTATTGTGAATCCCCTGGTCAAAGTAAACCTGCATCATGTTAATCTGGTACAAGTCCGTGTGCAATGTCAAACTATCATCTGGATACATACTTTTCCTACTTCCTTAGCTAGAAACCCATGAAAATTTTCAAGAACTTTCATGTATTCCAATAAATTAGTACTATTATATCACATTTTAGCTGGATTGAGAAAAGAGTAACAAGCTATTCACCACTCTCTAGTTCATCCATATCTTGTTCAAACTTTTTCTGAGCCCATTCACCATAGCTCTTCAGACCAAGATTGCCAATAAAGACCCATGGAAGGTAAATGACATAAGTAATCGCCCAAGCAGATAGGTATTTAACGTTCAAAGGATTGTACTGATAAATTTCTATGTTGAATTGATAATTCTGCAACATCAAAAGAGCCGTAATAGCCAAGGTTAGACAAAAACAACCCAAAATCGTAAAATGAAAACGACTATAGTAGGTCACTCCCAGATAACGGGCACGATTGAAAAAGAAGAAAATTCCTACTATCAGGGTATAGACTAGAAAATTCGGATTAAAAAGAGAGGGAGCCAACACTGCCACCAAATAGCTTAGAAGTACAAGCCCAATAAAGAGTGAAAAAGACTCTGCCCCAGCTTTATTGATTAGTTGTTCTTCTCTTTCGTCAAGTAATTGATAATGAATAAATTTATTTACCATCTTCTTCCTCCCAAAATAGTTGGTCTAAAGTTTTTCCTAAGCATCTGCAAATAGACTGGCAAAGGGAGAGACTAGGATTGTATTTCCCTGCTTCTATCAAGCCTATAGTCTGGCGCGTCACCCCCACAGCCTCTGCCAGTTGACCTTGTGTTAAATCAAGCTCTATCCGAGCTAATTTTAATTTTAAATTTTTAGCCACCTGCGTCCTCCTTATAGTTTTAATACTCATCTACTCTTAAAAAATCCAAAACCAACACAAGCTGTCAGCTATTTATTATAACCTCATTAATTAGCACTCCAATATTATCTTCAGCCTAAAATCAGTATGTTGGATTGTTTGAAATAAACTTCCTAGTTTGCTATTTGATTTTTTGTTTAGTATTAGCTTTAGTAGGGTCTTTTAAGCGAGTTTTGATTGCTTGTATTTCTTATTTAGTTGATTTCATATCACTATTATATAATGCTTTTGGAAATGAGTCTAGTATAAGTCAAAAACGTGGTAAACAGCAAGAGCAGGAGCATAGCAAGATGACTGATTTTTTACTAGATTTTAAGTCTACAAAATAATACTAAATGAAACT
>NZ_VMMM01000016.1:0-6220 GCF_013277195.1 Streptococcus sp. 2579 | reverse complement strand
GCTGACACAGTTGGAGCTAAGAAGCCCAGACCTAGCAAAATCACACCTGTCGCAACAATTGCACCAGTTCTCAATTTTCTAAAGCCACGGAGGGACAAGCTTCCTCTAACATTTGTTTGTCTCATAATGTTTATTTTTCCTCACTATTCTATATTTTCCAAGGTAGACCCTGCCTAGGTCTACTAGCCTATGTTTGCGATATGGATAGGCTTCTACAGATTTATCTATCTATTTTCAAGATAAGATTTCTATAGATTTTTATGCACGATTCCATATATAAGTTGCGAAACTCCTTTCTAATAAATTCCATAACCTTAGTATATCATATTTAAGTACTAAAGTACAAAGAAAGCAACTGAAAGCAATGATTTTCACCATTGCTTTCTACTTCATTTATCATTTTATAACTTTCAGTTGCTAGCCTCATTTTTCAATCTAGCATCAGTATTATTCACCATCGAGCAAGAGCTCTTTTGGTTGTTTTCTGAGGAGATTGCTTGATGCAAGTGCCATAACGAGAACCACTAGAACTAAAGCAAGGACAAAGACGATGATAAAGTCTGATGTCTGAATAGAAATGTCTAGGCTTGACAAGGTCTTGTTAAAGCCATCTACTTCTGCACCACCACCAAGGTTAGAGGCTTGAGCCGCCTTGCTAGCCTGTTTGGCAACACCTGAAGTCACATTGGCAAGAACAGTATTTCCAATTGCGCGAGCTGTGTAGTTGGCTAGGAAATATGATGCAACAAGAGCTGGGATAGCAATCAAAATCGATTCGGTGATGAATTGTCCCAAGATACTTGCCTGCTTGAGACCGATAGAGAGGAGAATTCCCACTTCCTTGCGACGGGCATTGATCCAAAGGCTGAGCAAGAGGGCAAGGAGAAGAACTGAGAAACTCAAGCTACCCCAGAAGAGGAGGTTGGCCATCTTGTACATACCAGAGATAGATTGCTCAAGAGCTGGGTAGTTAGACGAGCTCTTCACCAGTGTATAGCTCTTCCAGTTGATACCACTTATGCCATTCAACTCTTTCATAACATCATCCAAGTTCTTGTCCGCTGTTACAAAGAAGGTTGCGTCCCCATAAATAGCTGTGTCTTCTGTATAACCATATAGTTTAGCAGCAGTATGGATGTCTGTGATAGCTGTATTTTCGTAAAGCTCTTGTGAGTAAGTTACTGCCGACTTATTGTGACCATCAAAGAGTCCCTTGATTGTCACTTGGACTGTTTCCTTGGCACCTTTTTCATTGTCTGCGTCATAGATATTGGAGTCCAGTTTAACCTTGTCCCCTACTTTCCAGCCGTATTTGGCTGCCAAGTCCTTGTGCAGAAGAATCTTGTCCTTGTCATCGTTGGTTAGGTGCTCACCTTCGACCAGCTTATAAGAACCGGAAACAAACTTGTCTTCTTTAGAGGAGTCATTGACACCTGTAATCATCAAGCTACTTCCAAAATGTTTGGCACGGTCAGGTGTCAGATTTTTCTTGGTTTCTGGAGTTTCGATAAGTTCATATCCAGTCAAATCTCCGATAGCGTTGATGCGTTTCACATAAGACTCGATGGCCTTGTTTTCGGTGATTTTTTTGATGTCCTCACCCTTGATATTCCCAGCACCACGAGGCGTTCCTTGATTGACGCGACGATTGATTTGCATGGAGAAGCTATTGGTGATATTTTTAAAGGTCTCCTGAGAAGCCTTGGCAGTAGCTCCCTTGATTGACAAGCCGACCAAACTCAAGCTCGCCATGAGGAGAATAATCAGGAAGATGACAATCGATTTGAAAAACTTCCTTGTAACATAGGCAAATGCATTGTGTAACATAGGTTCCCTTTCTAGATGTTGTTCTATTTCAATGTCTTATAACTTATATAAATTATTTTTTTACTATTTCCCTTAGATTGTTCGGACGGGAGCAATTTCCTGTAGGAATTTCATCCCTAATTTTTGAGCCCTTCGCCCTTTAATTTCTATGCTCAGGCTAAAATAGTTCCCCAAACTATTTTACTCTCAAAAATTCCGACCTTGATAATAACTTTGTTATTATCTAGGCTATCACTACTGCGGGAAATAGTTGTTAAAGACTCACTTCGTTTATTATTACTTTACACGTATCTGGTTACCAACTAATACTATTTTAAAGTTTAATAACTAGATTCTATATTTCAGTCAGTTTCTTGTCCTTCAACTCAAGTGTAATATCTGATGCTTGTGCCACTTCTTTGCTGTGGGTTACGACGATGACACATTTACCTGTTTTCTGGGCAAGTGATTTGAGCAGTTCGACAATATCTCCAGCAGTTTTAGGATCCAGATTTCCTGTTGGCTCATCAGCGAGAATAACTGGAGCTTCTGAGACCAAACTACGAGCAATGGCAACACGTTGTTGTTGACCACCTGATAACTGGAGAACATTCCGCTTGATCTGACTTTCATCCAAACCAAGCTCAAGAAGTGTATCCTTGCTTGCCTTTTTGTTGACCAAGCGGATATTTTCCAGCGGAGAAAGATAATCTATCAAGTTATAATTTTGAAAGACCAGGGAAATATGGTGCATGCGATGGTAGGAATAGCCCTTCTTACGAATATCCTCTCCTTGAAAAAGGATAGAACCTTCAACAGGACTATCTAAACCAGCAAGTAGGGACAAGAGAGTGGATTTCCCCGCTCCTGACTCCCCAATAATACTGTAAAATTTCCCGGGTTCAAAATTATAATTGATCTGATATAGGACTGCTTCAGCAGTGTTCTTATAACGGTAGGTAACATCTTGTAATTGTAATAAAGTCATGATTTCTCCTTCTTATACTCAATGAAAATCAAAGATTAAACTAGGAAGCTAGCCGCAGGTTGCTCAAAGCACAGCTTTGAGGTTGCAGATAAAGCTGACACAGTTTAAAGAGTTTTTCGAAGAGTATTAACTAATAGATGATAAAATTTCCTTAGGCGATTTTCTAAATAAAAATAGGAAACAAAGGGCTACAGATAAGCAACTAATCAATAACAGAAAGACATAGGATTCTGCAAAAGATAGGATGCTGGTTGATAAACTGCTTGCTTTAGCTAGCGTGTCTTGTAAGCTTGCCTGTTCTCCACTTGCTAGTAGTGTTTGGAGTAGGTAAGATGTGATGGCGTTTCCTGCAACAAATGCTGGAAGCAAGGCACCGAGAGATACCAAAACTACCTCCAAACAGAACTGTAGGAAGATCGAGCTCTTGCCTTTTCCAAGTGCCAGTAAAATTCCCACTTCGTAGACCCTTTCTCTCAACCAGAGAGACAAAACAAGAATTAAGGCTCCGGCTCCTGCTATCAACATTCCATAAAGGAAGATGGTCAGAAAGGTTTGGAAGGTTGCAACTGAGTCTTTGATTTGTTCAAAAGCCTTGTTTTCCTTTTCGACTTGATAGCCTTGATTTTCCAAGGCCAAGTTTTCTACCTGCTCCATGAGTCCGTCCATTTCCTTAGGATTTTCTACATAGAAGCGCGCTGCACTGACTTGAGCTTCACTATTTCCCAAAAGAGTTTGGCTACTGTCATAGTCTGTAAAGACTTGATTTTCACTGAAGTCAGAAGACAAGCCTGTGAATTTCTCCTGTTTTTTACCAGAAAAGATGCCAACGATTTCATACTCAACTGTGTGTCCTTTGCCAGCTTCTGACTGACCAGCTTCTAAGGTAATCTTATCATGAAGGGAAAGACTATTCTTCTTAGCCAACTCTTCGTGGATCAGGATTTTCTTAGAATCCCCTTTTTGAAGATGTCGCCCTTCTTTTAAGTTGAAAGCCGAGCTGGTAAAGGTCACATCCTTAGATGAATCTTCAAGAGCCGTTAAGCTAACCAAATTCTTATCCTCAGCTGACAAATCATCACGCTCCACGCTCTGCTCGCCACTCACTGCTTCCTTGTCTTTTAGTTTTGCGACCGTCTCCAGTTCAGGAGAAACATTTTCCAGTCCCTTAATCTTGCTTACAGATGCTAGGTCTGACAACTTGAATGTCTGACCATTCTCTATCTTCTTAATAGAAAAAGAGGTATTGAGTGATTTGTAAAGATTGGTTTCAACTGTTTTGTTGGACTTCATCAGAGTCAAACAGGCTGAAATTCCAGCCAACAGGATCAATAAAATCAGAAATAAAATAAAACTTCTCAGTCGCTTTCTGCTGACATAAGCCCAAGCTCTTTGGATTGGATTCATTTGTCACCTCCATATTTGTAAGACTATTATAAAACCCAAATATGAAATGTTTATGAAATACGAAAAAAATATCAAAAAGAGCAACGGCTTTCACCGTTGCTCTTTCAACTACTATTCTAGCTAGTTTCCGACTAGTCTAAGCTTTGCTTATCTTAGCTGAGCAAGAATAGCTTTGAGTTTCTCAATCAACTCATCTTCTGTGTGGTCAGACTCTTTCTCATTTGCTAGGAAGGCAACCGCTTGAGCGAGAGCTTCTCGTGCTTGATCAAGGAGTTTCGCATCTACATTTGTAAGGTCGTTTTCTTGTAGAATCTTAGTCAATTCCTTGGTCAATTTCTTGAGTTCTGACTCTTTCTTGCGACGAGCGATGAGGAAGAGAAGGAGACCAAGAAGGGCGAGCAGGCTGCCAATCATCGTACCGTATGGAAGATGACCTTGCTCTTTCCTTGTTTCTTTCGTTTCTTCTTCATCCTTAGTCGTTTGCTTGCCCTTCAAGGATTCGAGTGCTTCTTTGACCTTGGCAGTCATCTCTTTCAAGCCTGCCTCTGTCAAGTCAGCATTTCTAAGGGCTTCTTGACCCTCTCCAAGAATGATCTTAGCAGCGTCGATGACAGATTGATCAATACCATCCAAGTCTTTCAAACGAGTTTCCAGTTCTTCAACTAATCGCGCAAGCTCAGACTTGTCAACAGGACGAGTCTCGCTAGGAGTTACTGTATTGCCTGAATTGTTTGGAGTGTTTGTAGAAACTGGTGTTTCTTGAGCTGGAGTACTTGCTTGAGCCTGTCCAACAGTAGACGATGGAGTAGCAGGATTGCTATTGCTACTATCGTCGGTCGTCACACCAGGGGCTGGAGTGTTGCCACTGTTACCTGGTGTCACACTGTTGCTATTGCTGTCAGCAGGGGTGGTAGTACCGCCGTTGTTCGTGTTAGCACCGTTATCGACATCAGTACCGCTGTTGGTGTTAGCACTGTCGTCAGGACGTGGAGTTGGTGTTGGGTTTGGACGAGGAGCAGGCTGAGGGTTGATGTCATTGATAGCTTTCTTACCATTGGTCTTCGCTTCATCTACCTCATCGTTAGTTGTTGCACTGTCAATAGCTTTCTTAGCATCTTCTGCTGCCTTATCAACATCAGATTTCGCTTTGTCCTTCTCTTCTTTCGTCAAGTCGGTGCGCTTATCAATCTCATCTTTCTTAGACTTAGCTACTTGGTCGATTTCTTTCTTAGCCTCAGATTTCTTATCGCCAGTTGGATTGATGTCATTGATAGCTTTCTTACCATTGTTCTTCGCTTCTTCTACCTTATCGTTAGTTGGAGCGTCGTCAATAGCTTTCTTAGCTTTTTCTGCTGCTGTTTCAACATCAGATTTCGCTTTGTCCTTCTCTTCTTTCGTCAAGTCGGTACGCTTATCAATCTCAGCTTTCTTAGCTTCAGCCGCTTTGTCGATTTCTTTCTTAGCGTCAGATTTCTTATCGCCAGTTGGGTTGATGTTATCGATAGCTGTATTGCCATTATTCTTCGCTTCATCTACCTTATCGTTAGTTGTCGCGTCGTCAATAGCTTTCTTAGCTTTTTCTGCTGCTGTTTCAACATCAGATTTCGCTTTGTCCTTCTCTTCTTTCGTCAAGTCGGTACGCTTATCAATCTCATCTTTCTTAGCTTCAGCCGCTTTGTCGATTTCTTTCTTAGCGTCAGATTTCTTATCGCCAGTTGGATTGATGTTATCGATAGCTGTATTGCCATTATTCTTCGCTTCATCTACCTTATCGTTAGTTGTCGCGTCGTCAATAGCTTTCTTAGCTTTTTCTGCTGCTGTTTCAACATCAGATTTCGCTTTGTCCTTCTCTTCTTTCGTCAAGTCGGTACGCTTATCAATCTCAGCTTTCTTAGTCTCAGCCGCTTTGTGGCTTTCTTTCTTAGCGTCAGATTTCTTATCGCCAGTTGGGTTGATGTTATCGATAGCTGTATTGCCATTATTCTTCGCTTCATCTACCTTATCGTTAGTTGTCTCGTCGTC
>NZ_VMMM01000015.1:0-14424 GCF_013277195.1 Streptococcus sp. 2579 | reverse complement strand
GACGGGTGGTTATGATTTTCTTAAAGAATAGCTCGGTTTATTTCAATTGATCTGTAATGTCTTTTGACAGTAACATTCCCAGATGGTAAGTTTTATTGATGTAAGCAATGACATCATTGATATTTTCAGTCGTGTGAATTTTCTCCTTGATGTCAGCCCTAAATGTTTCATCCTTTAAAAGTTGTTCTTGGTAGAGCCTTTGAAGTCGTTCTTTTTCGTACTTATTGAGCAGAAAAAGGAACACCAAGCTAATTACAACGAGGATATAAGCATATTGGCTCATAGGAATCTCCCTGTATGATAAAGAAGTAGTAGTGAGTAAATTGAATTAGTCAATTCAAAATAGCAGAACAAGTCAGCAAAACTTGATAAGATTTTTGATAGACCTCTAAACCAAACCAAATCGATATTATTGGGTTAGATGAATTAGTAAAGCGTTTAGACAAGTATCTCTAGTTACGACGTTCTGGAACATAAATCGATCATATTTATGTCCTAAAACTAGTGAAGCACCTAGCCAAATCTCTGATAGGATTTGGCGTTAGTTACTTAGACTACTTTACAATAAAGTGATTAAAAGATTACGACATGAGCCTAACCAAATCGATATTATTTGGTTAGGTGAATTAGTGAAGCGTTTAGGCAATTCGCCATATAGCGATTGCCGTCAAGAGACTAGGAACTTTAGTTCCAGTCTCTTGTAACGATTTACATCTTCTCAGGCGCTTCTACTCCAAGCAAGCGAAGGGCTTCTTTGAGAACGACTGCGGTTGCGTAGCTGAGGGCTAGACGGCTGTCGCGTTCTGGGCTTTCATCCAAGATACGTGTATGTGCATAATATTTGTTAAAGGCTTGAGCCAGGCTAATTGCAAATTTAGCAATGATAGAAGGTTCAAAGTTATCCGCCGCACGGTTGATAATACGTGGGAAGTCTTGGATGAGTTTGATGATTTCCCAGCTTTCAGCATCATTCAAGCTATAGTTGCCGGCTGTTTCTGGTTTGAAGTCTGCTTTACGTAAGATAGATTGGATACGAGCGTAGGCGTATTGAACATAAGGTCCAGTTTCACCCTCGAAGGATACCATAGCCTCTAGGTCGAAGTCGTATCCATTTGTACGGTCGGTCTTGAGGTCATAGAATTTAATGGCTCCAACTCCAACAGCATGGGCTACCTGATCTTTATTTTCAAGTTCAGGATTTTTAGCCTCTATTTGGGCCTTGGCACGGCTAATAGCCTCTGCAACAGTAGGCTCTAGCAAGATGACATTCCCTTTACGAGTAGAGAGTTTCTTCCCTTCTTTTGTAACCAAACCAAAAGGAACGTGGGTAATGTTGTCACTCCAGTCGTAGCCCATCTCTTGCAAGACAGCTTTGAGCTGTTTAAAGTGGGCAGATTGCTCTTGACCAACGACGTAGATAGATTTGGCAAATTGGTATTCATTTTTACGGTAAAGGGCTGCGGCCAAGTCACGTGTGATGTAGAGAGTTGCACCATCAGATTTCTTGATGAGGGCTGGATGTTCAATTCCATATTTCTCAAGATTTACAACCTGGGCACCTTCTGATTCAACAAGAAGGCCTTTTTCAGAAAGAATGTCTACAACTGCATCCATCTTATCGTTGTAGAAGGCTTCTCCGTTGTAGCTGTCAAATTCGACTTGCAATTCATTGTAAAGGCGGTTAAATTCCACTAAACTTTCATCACGGAACCATTGCCAAAGAGCGAGAGCTTCCTCGTCGCCATTTTCAAGCTTACGGAACCATTCGCGTGCTTCTTCATCCAAGCTAGGGTCATTTTCAGCCTCAGCATTGATGCGGACATAGAGTTTAAGAAGTTCATCAATTGGATGAGCTTTTACAGCTTCTTCGTCGCCCCATTTTTTGTAGGCAACAATCAACATCCCAAACTGTTTACCCCAGTCTCCCAAATGGTTGACCTTGACTGTTTGATAACCGATTTTTTGGAAGATATGTGACAAGCTATCTCCGATAACAGTTGAGCGCAGGTGACCAATAGAGAATGGTTTAGCGATATTGGGACTAGACATATCGATAACAACATTTTCTTGTTTGCCAATAGTTTGATCAGCATAGTGTTCTTTTTCAGTGATAACAGCTTGCAATACTTGAGCAGAAATGGCAGATTTATCAAGGAAAAAGTTAACGTAAGGTCCCGTTGCGACAACCTTCTCAAAGGCTTGGCTGTTAATTTTTTCAGCCAGTTCAGCCGCAATCATTTGAGGTGCTTTACGTTCGACTTTTGCAAGAGAAAAAGCAGGGAAAGCAATGTCTCCCATTTCTGAGTTTTTAGGGGTTTCCAGTAAATTTAAAATAGCCTCTTGGTTCAGGCTATCAATGACGCTAGCCAATTCGCTAGCAATCAATTCTTTTGTATTCATTATGAGCTCCTTTTGGACTTTTCTACTATTTTATCACATTTTTAAAGAAAGAAGAAAAACTTTTTGAAATCTCCTATTTTTTTGGTATAATATAGTTATAAAAATAGTTATAAATATTCACATAAGAGGATTTTATGAGAAAAAGAGATCGTCATCAGTTAATAAAAAAAATGATTACTGAGGAGAAATTAAGTACACAAAAAGAAATTCAAGATCGGTTGGAGGCACACAATGTTTTTGTGACACAGACAACCTTGTCTCGTGATTTGCGCGAAATCGGCTTGACCAAGGTCAAGAAAAATGATATGGTGTATTATGTACTAGCAAATGAGACAGAAAAGATTGATTTGGTGGAATTTTTGTCTCATCATTTAGAAGGTGTTGCAAGAGCAGAGTTTACTTTGGTGCTTCATACCAAACTGGGAGAAGCCTCTGTTTTGGCAAATATTGTAGATGCAAACAAGGATGAATGGATTTTAGGAACAGTTGCTGGTGCCAATACCTTATTGGTTATTTGTCGAGACCAGCACGTTGCCAAACTCATGGAAGATCGTTTGCTAGATTTGATGAAAGATAAGTAAGGTCTTGGGAGTTGCTCTCAAGACTTATTTTTGACAAGGAGAGACGGAAAATGGCGACAGAAAAGCTATCACCCGGCATGCAACAGTATGTGGATATTAAAAAGCAATATCCAGATGCTTTTTTGCTCTTTCGGATGGGTGATTTTTATGAATTATTTTATGAGGATGCGGTCAATGCTGCGCAGATTCTGGAAATTTCCTTAACGAGTCGCAACAAGAATGCCGACAATCCGATTCCTATGGCGGGTGTTCCCTATCATTCTGCCCAACAGTATATCGATGTCTTGATTGAGCAGGGTTATAAGGTGGCTATCGCAGAACAGATGGAAGATCCTAAACAAGCAGTTGGGGTTGTGAAACGAGAGGTTGTTCAAGTCATTACGCCAGGGACAGTGGTCGATAGCAGTAAGCCGGATAGTCAGAACAACTTCTTGGTTGCCATAGATCGAGATGGCAATCAATTTGGCTTAGCTTATATGGACCTGGTGACGGGTGACTTTTATGTGACAGGTCTTTTGGATTTCACGCTGGTTTGTGGGGAAATCCGTAATCTCAAGGCGCGAGAAGTGGTGCTGGGCTATGACTTGTCTGAGGAAGATGAACAAATCCTTAGTCGTCAGATGAATCTGGTACTTTCCTATGAAAAAGAAGGCTTTGAAGACCTTCATTTGCTGGATTCACGATTGGCAGCTGTGGAGCAAGCGGCATCTAGTAAATTGCTCCAGTATGTTCATCGGACTCAGATGAGGGAATTGAACCACCTCAAGCCTGTTATCCGCTATGAAATCAAAGATTTTTTGCAGATGGATTATGCGACCAAGGCTAGTCTGGATTTGGTTGAGAATGCTCGTTCAGGCAAGAAGCAAGGCAGTCTTTTCTGGCTTTTGGATGAAACCAAGACGGCTATGGGTATGCGTCTCTTGCGTTCTTGGATTCATCGCCCCTTGATTGATAAGGAACGAATCGTCCAACGTCAAGAAGTGGTGCAGGTCTTTCTTGATCACTTTTTTGAGCGCAGTGATTTGACAGACAGTCTCAAGGGTGTTTATGATATCGAACGCTTGGCTAGTCGTGTTTCTTTTGGCAAGACCAATCCCAAGGATCTCTTGCAGCTGGCGACTACCTTGTCCAGTGTGCCACGGATTCGTGCGATTTTAGAAGGGATGGAGCAACCTGCTTTAGCTTATCTCATCGAACAACTGGATGGAATCCCTGAGTTGGAGAGTTTGATTAGCGCAGCGATTGCTCCTGAAGCTCCTCATGTGATTACAGATGGGGGAATTATCCGAACTGGATTTGATGAGACCTTAGACAAGTACCGTCGCGTTCTCAGAGAAGGGACTGGTTGGATTGCTGAAATTGAGGCTAAGGAAAGAGAAAACTCTGGTATCAGCACGCTTAAGATTGACTACAATAAAAAGGATGGCTACTATTTCCATGTGACCAATTCACAGCTGGGGAATGTGCCAGCCCACTTTTTCCGTAAGGCGACGCTGAAAAACTCGGAACGTTTTGGAACTGAGGAATTGGCGCGTATCGAGGGAGATATGCTGGAGGCGCGTGAGAAGTCAGCCAATCTAGAATACGAAATCTTTATGCGTATTCGTGAAGAGGTCAGCAAGTACATCCAACGTTTACAAGCTCTAGCCCAAGGAATTGCGACAGTTGATGTCTTACAGAGTCTGGCAGTTGTTGCTGAAACCCAGCATTTGATTCGACCTGAGTTTGGTGACGATTCACAAATTGATATCCAGAAAGGGCGCCATGCTGTCGTTGAAAAGGTTATGGGGGCTCAGACCTATATTCCCAATACGATTCAGATGGCAGAAGATACCAGTATCCAACTGATTACAGGGCCCAATATGAGCGGGAAGTCAACCTACATGCGTCAGTTAGCCATGATGGCGGTTATGGCTCAGTTGGGTTCTTATGTGCCAGCAGAAAGCGCCTATTTACCTATTTTTGATGCGATTTTTACCCGCATTGGAGCAGCAGATGACTTGGTTTCAGGTCAATCAACCTTCATGGTGGAGATGATGGAGGCCAATAATGCCATTTCGCATGCAACCAAGAACTCTCTCATTCTCTTTGATGAGTTAGGTCGTGGAACTGCAACTTATGACGGTATGGCTCTTGCTCAGTCTATCATCGAATACATTCATGAGCATATCGGAGCCAAGACCCTCTTTGCGACCCACTACCATGAGTTGACTAGTCTGGAGTCTAGCTTGGAACACTTGGTCAATGTCCACGTGGCAACTTTGGAGCAGGATGGGCAGGTCACCTTCCTTCACAAGATTGAACCAGGACCAGCTGATAAATCCTACGGTATCCATGTTGCCAAGATTGCTGGCTTGCCAGCAGATCTCCTAGCAAGGGCGGATAAGATTTTGACTCAGTTAGAGAATCAAGGTACAGAAAATCCTATTCCTATGAGACAAACAAGTGCTGTCACAGAACAAATTTCACTCTTTGATACACCTGAAGAGCATCCTATCCTAGCAGAATTAGCTAAACTAGATGTTTACAATATGACACCTATGCAGGCTATGAATGTCTTGGTCGAGTTAAAACAGAAACTATAAAGCCAAGACTCACTAGTTAATCTAGCTATATCAAGGAGACTTCTTTGACAAGTTCCCACTTTTTTGCTAGAATAACATCACACAAACAGAATGAAAAGGAGCTGACGCATTGTCGCTCCCTTTTGTCTATTTTTTAAGGAGAAAGTATGCTGATTCAGAAAATAAAAACCTACAAGTGGCAGGCCTTGGCTTCGCTCCTGATGACAGGCTTGATGGTTGCTAGTTCACTTTTGCAACCGCGTTATTTGCAGGAAGTGTTAGACGCCCTCCTTGCTGGGAAATATGAAGCTATTTATAGTATCGGGGCTTGGTTGATTGGTGTGGCCGTGGTCGGTCTAGTTGCTGGTGGGCTCAATGTTGTCCTTGCAGCCTATATTGCCCAAGGAGTTTCATCCGATCTTCGAGAGGATGCCTTCCGTAAAATCCAAACCTTTTCTTATGCCAATATTGAACAATTTAATGCGGGAAATCTAGTCGTTCGCATGACAAATGACATCAACCAGATTCAGAACGTCGTCATGATGACCTTCCAAATTCTGTTCAGACTTCCCCTCTTGTTTATCGGTTCCTTTATCTTGGCGGTTCAAACCCTACCTTCTCTGTGGTGGGTGATTGTTCTCATGGTAGTCTTGATTTTTGGTTTGACTGCTGTCATGATGGGGATGATGGGACCTCGTTTTGCCAAGTTTCAAACCCTTCTTGAGCGCATCAATGCCATTGCTAAGGAAAATCTGCGCGGTGTTCGTGTGGTCAAGTCCTTTGTCCAAGAAAAAGAGCAGTTTGCTAAGTTTACGGAGGTTTCAGACGAGCTTCTCGGTCAAAATCTTTACATCGGTTATGCCTTTTCAGTAGTGGAACCCTTTATGATGTTGGTCGGTTACGGGGCGGTCTTCCTCTCTATTTGGCTGGTTGCAGGGATGGTTCAGTCGGATCCGTCAGTTGTTGGCTCCATTGCTTCCTTTGTCAATTACCTAAGCCAGATTATCTTTACCATTGTTATGGTTGGATTTTTGGGAAATTCTGTCAGCCGTGCCATGATTTCTATGCGTCGTATTCGAGAAATTCTGGATGCAGAGCCAGCTATGACTTTCAAGGATGTCCCAGATGAAGAGTTGGTCGGTAGTCTTAGCTTTGAAAATGTGACCTTTACCTATCCAATGGACAAGGAACCGATGCTGAAAGATGTGAGCTTTACTATTGAACCTGGTCAAATGGTTGGTGTGGTTGGAGCAACTGGTGCAGGGAAGTCAACCTTGGCTCAATTGATTCCACGTCTCTTTGATCCACAGGAAGGGGCCATCAAAATTGGAGGCAAGGATATTCGCGAAGTGAGTGAAGGAACCCTGCGTAAAACAGTGTCTATCGTTCTTCAACGTGCCATTCTCTTTAGTGGAACGATTGCTGATAACTTGAGACAGGGTAAGGGAGATGCTACTCTATTTGAAATGGAGCGCGCAGCCAATATTGCCCAAGCCAGTGAATTCATTCATCGTATGGAGAAAACCTTTGAGAGTCCAGTTGAGGAACGGGGAACCAACTTTTCAGGTGGGCAAAAACAAAGGATGTCGATTGCGCGTGGGATTGTCAGCAATCCGCGTATTCTGATTTTTGACGATTCGACCTCGGCCTTGGATGCTAAGTCAGAGCGCCTAGTTCAAGAAGCCTTGAATAAGGACTTGAAGGGAACAACAACCATTATCATCGCGCAAAAGATTAGCTCGGTTGTCCATGCAGACAAGATCTTGGTACTGGATCAAGGACGATTGATTGGTCAAGGCACGCATGCAGACTTGGTTGCCAACAATGCCGTTTACCGTGAAATCTACGAAACACAGAAAGGAAAGGAGGAGTGAAATGAAGACAGTTCAATTTTTTTGGCATTATTTTAAAGTCTATAAGCTATCATTTGTAGTCGTCATCCTGATGATTGTTCTGGCGACTCTTGCCCAAGCTCTCTTTCCGGTCTTTTCTGGACAAGCAGTGACGCAGTTAGCTAATTTAGTTCAAGCTTATCAAGATGGCAATCCAGAACTTGTTTGGCAAAGCCTATCAGGAATCATGGTCAATCTTGGTCTGCTGGTTTTGGTTCTCTTTATCTCCAGTGTCATATACATGTGTCTCATGACGCGCGTGATTGCAGAGTCGACCAACGAGATGCGCAAAGGCCTCTTCGGTAAGCTTGCTCGGTTGACGGTTTCTTTCTTTGACCGCCGACAAGATGGCGATATCCTATCTCGTTTTACTAGTGATTTGGATAATATCCTCCAAGCCTTTAATGAAAGTCTGGTTCAGGTCATGAGTAATATTGTTTTATACATTGGTCTGATTCTTGTCATGTTTTCGAGAAATGTAACCCTGGCCCTCATCACTATTGCCAGCACACCAGTAGCCTTCCTCATGCTGATTTTCATCGTGAAAATGGCACGCAAATACACCAACCTCCAGCAGAAAGAGGTAGGGAAGCTCAACGCCTATATGGACGAGAGTATTTCAGGTCAAAAAGCTGTTATTGTGCAAGGAATTCAAGAGGATATGATGGCAGGATTTCTTGAACAAAATGAGCGCGTGCGCAAGGCGACCTTTAAAGGAAGAATGTTCTCAGGAATTCTTTTCCCTGTCATGAATGGGATGAGCCTGGTTAATACAGCCATCGTCATCTTTGCTGGTTCAGCTGTACTTTTGAATGATAAGTCTATTGAAACAAGTACAGCCCTAGGTTTGATTGTTATGTTTGCCCAATTTTCACAGCAGTACTACCAGCCTATTATCCAAGTTGCAGCTAGTTGGGGAAGCCTTCAGTTAGCCTTTACAGGTGCTGAACGGATTCAGGAAATGTTTGACGCAGAGGAAGAAATCCGACCTGAAAAGGCTCCAATCTTCACTAAGTTGCAAGAAGGTGTTGAAATCAGCCACATTGATTTCTCATATTTGCCTGATAAACCTATTTTGAAAGATGTCAGCATTTCCGCTCCGAAAGGTCAGATGACAGCGGTTGTTGGGCCGACAGGGTCAGGGAAAACGACTATTATGAACCTCATCAATCGCTTTTATGATGTTGATGCTGGTGGTATTTATTTTGATGGCAAAGACATCCGTGACTATGATTTGGATAGTCTCAGAAGCAAGGTGGGAATTGTCTTGCAGGATTCGGTCTTGTTTAGCGGAACGATTCGAGACAATATCCGTTTTGGTGTGCCAGATGCTAGTCAAGAAATGGTTGAGGCAGCAGCCAAGGCAACCCATATCCACGACTACATCGAAAGCTTGCCTGATAAGTACGATACTCTTATCGATGATGACCAGAGCATCTTCTCGACAGGGCAGAAACAATTGATTTCTATCGCTCGAACCTTGATGACAGATCCAGAAGTTCTCATTCTCGATGAAGCCACTTCAAACGTAGATACGGTGACAGAAAGCAAGATTCAGCATGCCATGGAGGCGGTTGTAGCAGGCAGAACCAGTTTCGTCATTGCCCACCGTTTGAAGACCATCCTCAATGCAGACCAGATTATTGTCCTTAAAGATGGAGAAGTCATTGAACGCGGTAACCACCATGAACTTTTGAAACTAGGTGGCTTCTACTCAGAACTCTATCACAATCAATTTGTTTTTGAATAAGAAAAAGTTGTCCTATGTGGGCAGCTTTTTCTTGCCCATAAAAAATTTTTATCACAGCCTTAAAAAAAACATATTAGACGAAAGGCTTTTTGAGTGATATGATAGGACTATCGTTATACTCAATGAAAATCAAAGAGCAAACTAGGAAACTAGTCGCAGGTTGCTCAAAGCACTGCTTTNNGTCAGTAACCATACCTACGGTAAGGCGACGCTGACGTGGTTTGAAGAGATTTTCGAAGAGTATTAATATTCGAAAGGAGAGACATCATGGCTAGAACGGTTGTAGGAGTTGCTGCAAATCTATGTCCCGTAGACGCAGAAGGCAAAAACATTCATTCATCTGTATCTTGTAGATTCGCAGAGAGCATTCGTCAAGTCGGTGGTCTCCCTTTAGTCATTCCTGTTGGTGATGAGTCAGTTGTACGCGATTATGTGGAAATGATTGACAAACTCATTTTGACAGGCGGTCAAAATGTCCACCCTCAGTTTTATGGAGAGAAAAAGACCATCGAGAGCGATGATTACAATCTAGTGCGTGATGAATTTGAATTGGCCCTCTTGAAAGAAGCGCTTCGTCAGAATAAACCAATTATGGCAATCTGTCGCGGTGTTCAACTTGTCAATGTTGCCTTTGGTGGAACCCTCAATCAAGAAATCGAAGGTCACTGGCAAGGGCTACCTTTCGGAACATCTCACTCTATTGAGACAGTAGAAGGAAGCGTGGTGGCTAAGCTATTTGGGAAAGAAAGTCAGGTCAACTCCGTCCATCGTCAAAGCATTAAAGATTTGGCACCTAATTTCCGTGTAACTGCTATTGATCCAAGAGACCAAACTATTGAAGCGATTGAGTCTATCGACGAGCACCGCATTATCGGTTTACAGTGGCATCCAGAGTTTCTGGTTAATGAAGAAGATGGCAATTTAGAATTATTTGAGTATTTATTGAATGAACTGTAACGACTGGAACATCTAGTCGTTCTTTCTTTTATTTTTTCAAAATTTTTGGAATGTGGGATTTTTACGCAAACGTTTGAATTCTGATAAAAATTGGAGAAATTCGACAAAAAAACTTGAAAAAAACGAAGGTAAGCGTTATGATAGAAAAGAAGAAATATTGGAGGAATAACATGTCACATATTAAATTTGATTATTCAAAAGTTTTAGACAAATTTGTTGCACCACATGAAGTGGAATACATGCAATCACAAGTAACAGCAGCAGATGAATTGATCCGTAAAGGAACTGGTGCTGGTAGCGACTTTTTGGGATGGTTGGACCTTCCTGAAAACTACGACCGTGAAGAATTTGACCGCATCTTGAAAGCTGCTGAGCAAATCAAATCAGACAGCGATGTTTTGGTTGTAATCGGTATCGGTGGATCTTACCTTGGTGCCAAAGCAGCAATCGACTTCTTGAACCACCACTTTGCTAACTTGCAAACAAAAGAAGAACGCAAAGCTCCACAAATCCTTTACGCAGGAAACTCAATCTCATCTACTTACCTTGCTGACTTAGTAGAGTATGTAGCTGACAAAGACTTCTCAGTAAACGTGATTTCTAAATCAGGTACAACAACTGAACCAGCGATTGCTTTCCGTGTCTTCAAAGAACTTTTGGTTAAGAAATACGGTCAAGAAGAAGCTAACAAACGTATCTATGCAACAACTGACCGCCAAAAAGGTGCTGTTAAGGTTGAAGCAGATGCTAACGGTTGGGAAACATTTGTTGTTCCAGATGACATCGGTGGACGCTTCTCAGTATTGACAGCTGTTGGTTTGCTTCCAATCGCTGCTTCAGGAGCTGACATCAAAGCCCTTATGGAAGGTGCTAACGCAGCTCGCAAAGACTACACTTCAGACAAAATCTCTGAAAACGAAGCTTACCAATATGCAGCTGTTCGTAACATCCTTTACCGTAAAGGCTATGCAACTGAAATCTTGGTAAACTATGAGCCATCACTTCAATACTTCTCAGAATGGTGGAAACAATTGGCTGGTGAATCAGAAGGAAAAGACCAAAAAGGTATCTACCCAACTTCAGCCAACTTCTCAACTGACTTGCACTCACTTGGTCAATTTATCCAAGAAGGAACTCGTATCATGTTTGAAACAGTTGTCCGTGTTGACAAACCTCGTAAAAACGTGATTATTCCTAGCTTGGAAGAAGATCTTGATGGACTTGGTTACCTTCAAGGAAAAGACGTTGACTTTGTAAACAAAAAAGCGACTGATGGTGTTCTTCTTGCCCACACAGATGGTGATGTACCAAACATGTACGTGACTCTTCCAGAGCAAGATGCTTTCACTCTTGGTTACACTATCTACTTCTTCGAATTGGCTATCGCCCTTTCAGGTTACTTGAATGCTATCAACCCATTTGACCAACCAGGTGTTGAAGCTTACAAACGTAACATGTTTGCCCTCCTTGGAAAACCAGGATTTGAAGAATTGAGCAAAGAACTTAACGCACGTCTATAATGGAAGAAAAGAGTGGTTTGTCCACTCTTTTTACTCTCTTTATCCATAGAAATTGGACTCAGCCAAGACTTGTGATATAATATAGAGAGCAAAAAGGCAGACGCCTAGAGACTTTATAGGAGAAACTATGTCAAAAGATATCCGCGTACGTTACGCACCAAGTCCAACAGGACTACTACACATCGGGAATGCCCGTACAGCATTGTTCAACTACCTTTACGCACGTCATCATGGTGGAACTTTTATCATTCGTATCGAAGATACTGACCGTAAACGTCATGTCGAGGATGGTGAACGTTCACAACTTGAAAACCTTCGCTGGTTAGGTATGGATTGGGATGAAAGCCCAGAAACACATGAAAATTACCGCCAGTCTGAGCGTTTGGACTTGTATCAAAAATACATCGACCAACTGTTAGCTGAAGGAAAAGCCTACAAATCTTACGTTACAGAAGAAGAGTTGGCAGCTGAACGCGAACGCCAAGAAGCAGCTGGCGAAACACCACGCTACATCAATGAATACCTTGGTATGAGTGAAGAAGAAAAAGTAGCTTACATCGCAGAACGTGAAGCAGCAGGGATCATCCCAACTGTTCGTTTGGCTGTCAATGAGTCAGGTATCTACAAGTGGCATGATATGGTCAAAGGTGATATCGAATTTGAAGGTGGCAATATCGGTGGTGACTGGGTTATCCAAAAGAAAGACGGTTACCCAACATACAACTTTGCCGTTGTCATCGATGACCATGATATGCAAATTTCTCACGTAATTCGTGGAGACGACCACATTGCTAATACACCAAAACAGCTCATGGTTTATGAAGCACTTGGTTGGGAAGCTCCAGAGTTTGGTCACATGACTTTGATTATCAACTCTGAAACTGGGAAAAAATTGTCTAAACGCGATACTAATACACTTCAATTTATCGAAGACTACCGTAAAAAAGGTTATTTACCAGAAGCAGTTTTTAACTTTATTGCTCTTCTTGGTTGGAACCCAGGTGGAGAAGATGAGATTTTCTCTCGTGAAGAATTGATTAAATTTTTCGATGAAAACCGCCTCAGCAAGTCTCCAGCAGCCTTTGACCAGAAAAAACTAGACTGGATGAGCAATGATTATATCAAGAATGCAGACCTAGAAACTATCTTTGAAATGGCAAAACCATTCCTAGAAGAAGCAGGTCGATTGACTGACAAGGCTGAAAAATTAGTTGAGCTCTATAAACCACAAATGAAATCAGTTGATGAAATTATTCCATTGACAGATCTCTTCTTCTCAGATTTCCCAGAATTGACAGAAGCAGAGTGCGAAGTCATGGCGGGGGAAACAGTCCCAACAGTTCTTGAAGCCTTCAAAGCAAAACTTGAAGCGATGACAGACGATGAATTTGTGACAGAAAATATCTTCCCACAAATTAAAGCAGTCCAAAAAGAAACAGGTATTAAAGGGAAAAATCTTTTCATGCCAATTCGTATCGCAGTTTCAGGTGAAATGCATGGACCAGAATTACCAGATACAATTTTCTTGCTTGGACGTGAAAAATCAATTCAGCATATCGAAAATATGCTAAAAGAAATCTCTAAATAAGAAGGATGCAACAATGGACATCTGGGAAAAGATGTACGAAGAAGCACAGACACTATACAATCCACATGACGTATCAGACTTTGTTTATGCTAATCATGTTGTAGCTGCAGTAGAAGCAGAAGATGGACAAGTATTTACAGGATTCTGTATGGAGGGAACCTGTGGTGTTTTCCATCTCTGTGCAGAGCGGGCGGCTCTCTTCAATATGTACCAATTTTCAGGACAAACTAAGGTTAAAAAAGTATTAGCTTTTCGAGATAAACCACCTTATGGTGGAAGTTCAGCCATGGCTTGCGGTGCTTGTAGAGAATTCCTCTTGGAGTTGAACGCTGAAAATAAAGATGCAGAATTCATGATGGACTATGGTACAAGAAAGACGGTGAAAGTAGCAGAACTAATCCCTTATTGGTGGGGAGAAGAACGTGCTTCTAAGTTTAATAATCAATAGAAGAGTCAGTATAATTCTGGCTCTTTTTACTATTAATTTGAAAAACGGTACTTGAAAAGAATTGAAAAAAATAAAAAAAAGTTTAAAAAAGGTGTTGACAAAGTTTAAAAAGACTGTATAATAATAAGAGTTGAAAATAACAACTCTGGTCCGTTGGTCAAGGGGTTAAGACACCGCCTTTTCACGGCGGTAACACGGGTTCGAATCCCGTACGGACTATGGTATGTTACGGTTGAAACACTTGATGAAAAAAAGTTTCAAAAAAACTTAAAAAAGTTTCAAAAAAGTGTTGACAAGCGAAAGCGACTGTGATATACTAATATAGTTGTCGCTTGAGAGAAGCGAGTGACAAAGACCTTTGAAAACTGAACAAGACGAACCAATGTGCAGGGCACTACAACCAAGGTTGTAGTACTGAACAATGAAAAAACAATAAATCTGTCAGTGACAGAAATGAGTGAGAACTCAAACTTTTAATGAGAGTTTGATCCTGGCTCAGGACGAACGCTGGCGGCGTGCCTAATACATGCAAGTAGAACGCTGAAGGAGAAGCTTGCTTCTCTGGATGAGTTGCGAACGGGTGAGTAACGCGTAGGTAACCTGCCTGGTAGCGGGGGATAACTATTGGAAACGATAGCTAATACCGCATAAGAGTAGATGTTGCATGACATTTACTTAAAAGGTGCAATTGCATCACTACCAGATGGACCTGCGTTGTATTAGC
>NZ_VMMM01000014.1:16381-20776 GCF_013277195.1 Streptococcus sp. 2579 | reverse complement strand
AAACAATGGACAAGAAAACCATCTAGTCAAGATGGCATTCTTGGAATTAAAGAAATACAGAGAAACCAGCAAAGACGAGGTTCGCAAGCCGTGGTTGGAGTTTTTTGGGAACAAGCCCTTTACTCAAGAACCCGAGCGAGCCATCAGCCAAGCAGACCAACTGCTGGACTACAAGAGCTGGTCCGAGGAGGACAGAAAAATGTTTAGTCAACTACGTATGCGCGAAGAACAAGCCTTGTTAGCACAGGACTATGCTTTGGAAACCGCTAGGGCTGAGGGGGTTGAACAAGGACTGGAGCGTGGTCTTGAACAAGGACGAGCAGAAGGTATTGAACAGGGGATTGAACGAGGACGATCTGAGGGTCTTGAACAGGGTTTAGAACGTGGAAAACTTTTTGCCTTCTTAGACATGGTTCGTCAACATGTTTTAACTTCTGAATTTGCCAGCCAGCAGTTAGGAATGACTGTCGCTGAGTTTGAATCACTCTTGTAAACGAGCGAAAATGTTTAGCTAGCTATCTTACAAAAAAATAAGTAGAGTTTATAATCCAAATACTTTTTAATACCAAGAATAAGCAGAGCCGGTTTTTCTAGGATATTTGGGTTAAGACGATTGTCTTGAATGCCTTAGGGAAACATGCTATACTACTTGTATGATTATTTTACAAGCTAATAAAATTGAACGTTCTTTTGCAGGAGAGGTTCTTTTTGATAATATCAACCTACAGGTTGATGAACGAGATCTGATTGCCCTTGTTGGGAAAAATGGTGCAGGTAAGTCTACTCTTTTGAAGATTTTAGTTGGAGAAGAGGAGACAACTAGCGGAGAAATCAATAAGAAAAAAGATATTTCTCTGTCTTACCTAGCCCAAGATAGCCGTTTTGAGGTTGCAGATAAGACTGACGAAGTTAGCTCAAAACACTGTTTTGAGGTTGCAGATAAGACTGACGAAGTCAGTTACATATATCTACAGCAAGGCGACGTTGACGTGGTTTGAAGAGATTTTCGAAGAGTATTATTTTTAAAAAATCTTTCCAGAAACTAGTTGCTAAATAGGGTAAAAATTGATAAAATAAGGAATGTCTAAAAAATTTTAAGGAGAATCTAGCAAATGGATTTCACATGGGCACTAAAGTATGCCACTGAATTTTTGGGAACTGCCATTTTGATCATTCTTGGGAATGGTGCAGTTGCCAACGTTGAACTTAAAGGTACGAAAGGTCACCAAAGTGGCTGGATCGTCATCGCTGTTGGTTATGGTATGGGGGTTATGATCCCAGCCTTGATGTTTGGTAACGTATCTGGGAACCACATCAACCCTGCTTTCACTCTAGGACTTGCAGTTAGCGGTCTTTTCCCTTGGGCACAAGTGGTACCTTACATTATCGCGCAAGTCTTGGGGGCTATCTTTGGTCAAGCCTTGGTTGTGGCAACACACCGCCCATTCTACTTGAAAACTGAAAACTCAAATAACATCTTGGGAACTTTCTCAACTATTTCAAGTATTGACCATGGTACAAAAGAAAGTCGCTATGCAGCAACTGTTAATGGTTTTGTAAACGAGTTTGTTGGTTCATTTGTTTTGTTCTTTGCAGCTCTTGGTTTGACTAAAAACTTCTTTGGTGCTGAAGTGCTTCAATACATGAAACAAATGGCAACACAAGCAGGACAAACAGTTGATTTTTCTGACTTGGCTATTAAAGCACAGGTGGCTCCACACACTGCTTCAGGACTTTCTGTAGCTCACTTGGCACTTGGATTCCTCGTTATGGCCTTGGTAACATCACTTGGTGGACCTACAGGACCTGCCTTGAACCCAGCCCGTGACTTGGGACCACGTCTCCTTCATGCTTTCCTTCCAAAATCAGTTCTTGGTGAGCATAAAGGCGATTCAAAATGGTGGTATTCTTGGGTACCAGTAGTAGCACCTATTGTAGCAGCAATTGCGGCAGTAGCTGTATTCAAATTCCTTTATCTCTAAGAAATAGCTCCTTTAACATTTGAGTGAGCACCATCTATAAGTAAGAGAGGATCAGATTGGTTCTCTCTTTTTGATTTTCTAGGAAATGAAAGAAAGTCTAAACAAACTTCTCTCCAGCAGTGGTTTAGAAGTCTCAGTGGGCTATTCAGCTTTAATGGGCTATAGTAGCTTGCAGTTGAAATAATAGATCCTTGTTTCTAAAACATTGTGAGAAATTGGTTTGAATTCCCCAATCAAATTGTGCAGTTTTCATTCTACTATATATTATCGGAGATGGGTTCCCTATCTTGTAAGTCTGCTTTATAGTTGGTTGAAGTTGGAATAGTCAGCCCTTCTTTCTCAAACATTGTGAGGAATTGATTTGCCTTCCTTAACAAGATGTTCAGTTTTTATTTCATTTTGCCATAAAATAAGCGATTAGGGGGGGCTATTCTTCGACCGACGTCCTTATCGTTTTATCTGCAATCTTATACTCAATGAAAATCAAAGAGTAAACTAGGAAGCTAGCCGCNNCTGACGAAGTCAGCTCAAAATAATGTTTTGAGGTTGTAGATGAAGAGGTTTGGCAAAAACTCGACTTTAGGAGAAAATGAAGTAAATCTTCCCATAAAACGCATAGTACCAAGATTTCTCAAGACCTGATACTATATGTTTTTCTGATTGCAAAGACTTTTTGACCAGTCTCAACTATACCTACGGTAAGGCGACGCTGACGTGGTTTGAAGAGATGTTCGAAGAGTATTAAACTGATGTTGTGAATAACTTATACCTAGCTTCCTAGTTTGCTTTTGTAGTATAAACCAGAGACTGTTTGCATTTTCAGCAAGTGAGTGGATGAATAATGCTGAAAACTCCTCGAAGGATAAGTCTATTTAGTACTTTCTATATAGTTAGTTAAATTTTTACCAAGAATAATTCACAAAAACGTTGTAAAACACTTGCAATTTAGCTGAAATTTGATAAAATAGTAAGGAAAGTTAGACTGTATTGCCTACTGTCTATCTATAAAATATATTTTATTGGAGGCTTTTACTCAAATGGCAAAAGAAAAATACGATCGTAGTAAACCACACGTTAACATTGGTACTATCGGACACGTTGACCACGGTAAAACTACCCTAACTGCAGCTATCACAACTGTTTTGGCACGTCGCTTGCCTTCATCAGTTAACCAACCTAAAGACTATGCGTCTATCGATGCTGCTCCAGAAGAACGCGAACGCGGTATCACTATCAACACTGCGCACGTTGAGTACGAAACTGAAAAACGTCACTACGCTCACATCGACGCTCCAGGACACGCGGACTACGTTAAAAACATGATCACTGGTGCTGCTCAAATGGACGGAGCTATCCTTGTAGTAGCTTCAACTGACGGACCAATGCCACAAACTCGTGAGCACATCCTTCTTTCACGTCAGGTTGGTGTTAAACACCTTATCGTCTTCATGAACAAAGTTGACTTGGTTGACGACGAAGAATTGCTTGAATTGGTTGAAATGGAAATCCGTGACCTATTGTCAGAATACGACTTCCCAGGTGACGATCTTCCAGTTATCCAAGGTTCAGCTCTTAAAGCCCTTGAAGGTGACACTAAATACGAAGACATCGTTATGGAATTGATGAACACAGTTGATGAGTACATCCCAGAACCAGAACGTGACACTGACAAACCATTGCTTCTTCCAGTCGAAGACGTATTCTCAATCACTGGACGTGGTACAGTTGCTTCAGGACGTATCGACCGTGGTATCGTTAAAGTCAACGACGAAATCGAAATCGTTGGTATCAAAGAAGAAACTCAAAAAGCAGTTGTTACTGGTGTTGAAATGTTCCGTAAACAACTTGACGAAGGTCTTGCCGGAGATAACGTAGGTGTCCTTCTTCGTGGTGTTCAACGTGACGAAATCGAACGTGGACAAGTTATTGCTAAACCAGGTTCAATCAACCCACACACTAAATTCAAAGGTGAAGTCTACATCCTTACTAAAGAAGAAGGTGGACGTCACACTCCATTCTTCAACAACTACCGTCCACAATTCTACTTCCGTACTACTGACGTTACAGGTTCAATCGAACTTCCAGCAGGTACTGAAATGGTAATGCCTGGTGATAACGTGACAATCGACGTTGAGTTGATCCACCCAATCGCCGTAGAACAAGGTACTACATTCTCTATCCGTGAGGGTGGACGTACTGTTGGTTCAGGTATGGTTACAGAAATCGAAGCTTAATTCGATTTAGTTCCCAGAAGAACAATTATTTAAGTCAGACACTAAAAGAATCTTGCATTGCAAGGTTCTTTTTTTTCAGATATTGAACTAATACTCAATGAAAATCAAAGAGCAAACTAGGAAGCTAGCTGCAGGCTGCTCAAAACACCGTTTTGAAGTTGTAGATAAGACTGACGAAG
>NZ_VMMM01000014.1:0-16292 GCF_013277195.1 Streptococcus sp. 2579 | reverse complement strand
AAAACATGTTTTTGAGGTTGCAGATAAGACTGACGAAGTTAGCTCAAAACACTGTATTGAGGTTGCAGATAAGACTGACGAAGTCAGCTCAAAACATGGTCTTGAGGTTGCAGATAAGACTGACGAAGTCAGCTCAAAACATGTTTTTGAGGTTGTAGATAAAACTGACGAAGTCAGCTCAAAACACTGTTTTGAGGTTGCAGATAGAACTGACGAAGTCAGCTCAAAACACTGTTTTGAGGTTGCAGATAGAACTGACGAAGTCAGCTCAAAACACTGCTTTTGAGGTTGTAGATAGAACTGACGAAGTCGGTATCATATACATATGGCAAGGCGAAGCTGACGCGGTTTGAAGAGATTTTCGAAGAGTATAAAATTGAATTGCTTATAAAAAAGCTCCATACACCGGATGTGTATAGAGCAATGAGGCTTTATTTAATATAGAGTTCTTGATTTTTCAAGACAATTTCACGTACGCTCGCAAATTTCTTGAGTTTTTTAAGTTCTTCTGGATGAGTGACGAGAGTGATAACATAACCTTCCTTGCCCATACGACCAGTACGGCCAGCACGGTGGGTGTAGGTTTCGCTATCTCTAGGAACATCAAAGTTTACGACGCATTCTAGGCTATCGATATCAATCCCTCGAGCCAAAAGGTCAGTTGCAAGAAGCAGGGTTAGTTGCTTATCTTTAAACTTTTCTAAGATGACTTTTCTAAATTTAACATTGACATCACTAGCGAGGGAAACAGCTAATATATCCCGATACTGTAGTTTTTCCTCTGCACTTCCAAGGTCTGATAGGCTGTTAAAGAAGATTAGACCGCGGAAATCCTCCACATGAGCTAGTTTTCGTAGCATATCCACTCGGTGACGTTGGTCTACCTGCATGTAGAAATGTTGGATGTTATCCAATTTTTGGTCAGAAAGATCAATAGTATGTGTGTTAGGTGCAATCTTTTCTTGGTCAAACTTGGTCGTCGCACTCATGTAGATGAGTTGGTGGTCACGCGGTGCGTAGTGAGTAATTTTCTCGACAAAGTGTATCTGAGAATCATCGAGCAATTGGTCAAATTCATCCAGGATGATGGTTTCCACATTCATCATCTTGATTTTTTTCAATTTAATGAGTTCAAAGATACGGCCAGGAGTTCCAATCAGAATTTCTGGTCCTTTTTTTAAGCGTTCAATCTGGCGTTTCTGACTTGAACCTGATAGGAAGAGTTGGGCTGTCAAGCCGATGGCTTCTGACCACGTTTTACATACGTCAAAAATCTGTCCAGCAAGCTCCGTATTTGGTGCTAGAATCAAGAGTTGCTGCGCTTTTTTCTTTTGTAGTCTGAGAAGACTTGGTAGGAGGTAAGCTAGGGTCTTACCGGTTCCTGTTGGGCTCACTCCTAGAAGATTTTCTCCAGCAAGAAGGGGCTCAAATAGTTGAGTTTGAATGGGGGTAAATTCTTGGAAACCGAGTTGGTCGCTCAGTTCTTGCCATTCAGTCGGTAGTTTGCTTTTCATTTTTCTGCCTCAAATCTAATGCCAGCAGTCTGGCGCATGGTATATAGTAGCTCATGAACAGAGCCTGCATCATCCAGCCAATTCTGGTAGAGTGTCTGGTCTGGTTGCTGAATCATCTGTGCAAATGCAGCGACTTCCTCAGTCATCGTATGAGGAGCCTGTTGGATAGGGAGCTGGACTTGATTGCCTTGATGGTCGGTAAAAATAGCTGAGCGGACATGCTCAATGGTGTTGAGAGTCAATGTTCCATCTGTTGTATAAATCTCGCAAGGAAGATTGGAAGTGATGTTTTTCCCAGACTTGATATGAACTTGAAAGTCTGGGTAGAAGAGAATTCCGTCACCATTTAGGTCAATGCTATTGTCAAGCTGTTGAGCCTGGTAAGTCGCGTCATTAGCTTTTCCAAAAAGGCGAACGGCAGCGTAGAGAGGATAAATCCCCAAATCCATAAGAGCTCCACCAGCAAAACGGGCTGAAAAGACATTTGGTGTCTGTCCAGCTAACAAGTTAGGCATCTTGGAAGAATACTTGGCATAGTTGAAATCTGCTCCCAAAATCTGTTTGTCTGCTAAAAAGTTTTTGATGATAGTGAGAGCTTTTTCATGGTAATTACGAGCTGCTTCAAAGATAAAACAGTGATTTTTTTCAGCTGTTTGAACCAAATCCAGCCATTCTTGTGGTTGAGTGACAGCTGGCTTTTCAAGAATAACATGTTTACCAGCAGACAAGGCAGTTTTTGCCTGAGCAAAATGCAAGGAGTTTGGACTGGCAATATAGACCACATCAAAGGAGCTCTTGAAGAAGTCTTCTAATTGATCGAATAGTTGGATATTCTCATAGTGAGAAGTAAAGGTTGCGGCAGTTTCAAGTTTCCTAGAATAGACTGCGACCAGCTGGTATTTTCCACTAGCATGGGCTGCTTCTATGAAGTGATGGCTGATAGCGCCAGTGCCGATGACACCTAATTTTAGCATAGATACTCCTTTTCCGATTTTAAATCCTTCTTTCATTATAACATAGATAGACGGGACTATCCAACAGAGGGTAAAAATTTTCAAATAAGCGATTAGCTTTCTTCTGAAGAAAAGCTTTCTTTTACGAATAAATAGATAGAAGCATCAAATCTAGTAAATTAGATTAAAAAATGTGCTATAATAGAAGGAGGAAAAGGATGATTCTAAGACATCCGGGCATCAGCCCAACTAATGACTTGGTTGCTAAGAAAATTTTTAGCAACCCAGAAATCACTTGTCAATTTATTCGCGATATGCTGGATTTACCAGCAAAAAATGTGACCATTTTGGAGGGAAGCAATATTCATGTCTTGCCATCTCTGCCCTACTCGGCTCAGGATTTTTACACTAGTATAGACGTCTTGGCGGAGTTGGATAATGGGACACAGGTTATTATTGAAATCCAAGTCCATCATCAGAATTTTTTCATCAATCGTTTGTGGGCTTACCTATGCAGCCAGGTCAATCAAAATCTTGAAAAAATTCGCCAACGTGAAGGTGATACCCACCAGAGCTATAAACACATCGCACCTGTTTACGCAATTGCAATTGTGGATAGTAATTATTTCCAAGATGACTTAGCTTTCCATAGTTTTAGCATGCGAGAGGATACGACAGGTGAGGTTTTAACCATTACCAATAACGGACAAGAAAACCATCTAGTCAAGATGGCGTTCTTGGAATTAAAAAAATACAGAGAAACCAGCAAAGACGAGGTTTGCAAGCCCTGGTTGGAGTTTTTTGGGAACAAGCCCTTTACCCAGTACCCCGAGCGAGCCATCAGTCAGGCAGACCAACTGCTGGATTAAAAATTAGGAAATATCGTGTAGAAAATAGTAACAGATTTTATCTCTTTGTGGGATGAAGTCTGTTTTTTTGTATGATGGGCAGGTCCTACATCTGAGTGGCAAGTTCTCCGTAGGTATCCGCTATCGGTTAATGCATAGCATATATGAATGAAATAAGAACTGAACAAATCAGTCAGGAAAGTCAAAGTAATTTCTATGAATGTTTTAGAAGTACTAGTGAACTATTCCAAATTCAATATCCTATAAACAAAAATCAAAAAGCAAGCCAGGAGACTTATGTAGGATAGCTCAAAATACTAATCTTAGATTGAGGATAAGAGTAGAATGATAATCAATGGATTTAGAACAAATATAATGAGCTGAATCTAGGATAGTACAAGGGTCTTTTAAAATATTGTTATAAATTGATTTAAATTCCAAGACCAATTTGTTTGATTCTTGTTTCATTTTGTTTTAGTTGCTTTTTATAGTGAGTTGAATTTAGAATAGCACATCATAGTTTCTAAAGCATTGTTAGAAAATACTTTAAAATCCCCTTATTAATTTGTTCATATTTTATTTCAATCTATTATATTTCCAAGCTTGATTATCATGAGGTAAGGGCTGAAAGCGCTCTAGGGATAGGAGTGATTTTGGAGATGAGAATCGTCAAAGAAAGGAATAGGGAGATGGTGGCTCTAGGAACAGGGGATAGTGAGATGAAATAAAAGCTGAACAATTCAATTTCTAACCAGCTAACCATTTAATCTTGCTACAAATAGGTATCGAACAAGTCCCGTAAGTCTTAGACATTTTTCAGAAACTGATGATAAGCTCTTCCAATCCCAAAATAGGGAGGTTTTTCAAACTAAAATTTGAATCCATACTTGGTTTCTAAATTATATTTAATATATTCACACTACTAAAAATCAGCCAATTATAACTATTATTATACTAAAATTTTCATAAATAAAGATATAGAAAAGTTATTAGTTTCTAGGAAATAAATCAAAAAAGCGTATATCTATAATCAATATAATAAGCATATACTAAAAAATTCTCTAAAAATCAAGATTTTTGGATGATTAGATGGTAAATTCGGGGGGGGGGGTATGGTATAATTATTACTAGACTGTACACTGGGTGCAGTGGGTTAAATAGTGCTATCAATACTATTTAATATCATGTGAGTTTGAAGATGATAAGGCTATTTTTGTTTTCAAAACAACTTACAAAAAAGGAGAAAGATTTCATGGACTTTGGAAAATATAACAAAGAAAAGGTTTTCCGATATTCGATTCGAAAATACCACTTTGGTGCTGCCAGTGTCGCGGTTGCAGCATTGATGTTCTTTGCCAACGGGGCAGTAGCAGCGCATGAACCCATCACTCCAGCTACGGCAAATGAAGTAGCTACGGTGGGGTCTGATGGAAAGGCAGACGGTGATTTAGGAAGCTCGGATGAGGGAGACTCGAACAAGGTTTTAACTGACCAGCCAGCTGAACTTAAAGCACCTGATGAGGTGAAAACGCAAGAAGCACCAGCTGAGGGAACAAATCAAGGGCAAGCAGTAGCTGAGTCTAACTCTGCTCAGTCAGAGACAAATCCAGCTAGCCAAGAACCTTCTCAAGCAGGAGAAGTAAGAGAGCAAGAAGAGCCGACCGTCGCTGATACGACAGCAGCCAAATCAACCCAAAGCAATTTGCAAGCTTTGTTGGCAAACCTAACGCTTAGCTCAATGCAGGAACTTCATGCTGAAGTGGAAGCGCGCCTAGCAGCAGCTAAGGCAGTTTTGGAAGATCCAAAAGCGACGCAAGCGCAGGTTGATGAGCAAGCAAGACTGATGGCAGAGCTTACGAGCCGTGTTAATCAAGCCTTGACACCTAGCCTAGAAAATCCAACAATCTTGGAAAAAGCAGGTCTAGCATCTACAGACCTCACATCTACAGGTCTGACCTCTACCGGACTCGCTACTCCAGACGGAGCTGTGACCGAGCAACCAACCGGAGGGAAGCGTCGTAGAGGAGGAGGCTTGAGCGCGACAGCACCAGCTGCAAACCAAGTCAATCCATCTGCTGGAGGGAACGCAACAACTCCTGGAGCTGGCTCTCAAGCTACTCCACAGACGCTCCCAACCTACACCAACACGACTGAAGGTAAAAATGGTGTTTATGGACTAAAAGATGAATTAGAGTTCATCACTGAGCAACTCCGAGCTAACGGAGCATCAGCAGATAAAATCCAAGCAGCCAAGGCAGCTGCTGATAAGTTCAACGAGGCTTTCTCTAAAGGCGATACTATCAGTCAAGAAGATTTTAATGCTGCCTTAGCAGATCTGAAAAAATCACGTGAACTGATCGAAGGAGTTCTTGCTGAAAATGAAGCAAATGCAGGAGTGGTAACAGGACCTGCAACTCCAAGTGAAAACAATGTAACCATTCAACCGCGTACCAACGCTACAGGATGGTCAGGTTTCCGCTCGATACCAGCAGGCGCACCAACTCGTACGAGACGTGCGGCAGGGCAGGATAGAGCGGCTCATATAGAGACTGCTACGTATAATAGTAAGACAGGATATTTCTTTGAAAATGGTCAAAACGGTTCTCCTTACTCTAAATATACTTATGTATTTTACTCAAAAGGTGGAGTAGGTACCCCGTACTATGAAGGCGGACAAATTTCAGAGGCTTATAAAAATTTCCATATAGATGTAAGACGAACTGATACAGGTTTGCGTTGGAAGATTGTTGTCAATGGAGAACACAAGACTCTAGGGGTAAATAAATTTTACTTTACATTGCCACAAGGGCAAACTTTAAGGAGTGGAACTGTTGCGGTTCAAACGTTTAATAAAAATGGTGGTTCTTTGATAGAACGACCATCTGTTGCTCCAGGAGAAAATGAGCTGAAGGATGCATTAGCAAACGCCTTTGCAAATCTTCCTCAGAACTCACCTTTTAGAGGTGCTAGGCTTCAAGATGTTCAAAAAGGTACGAAAGACAATACGAATGCAAGAATATCAGTAGTTGGGACAACTGCAGCACAGCAATTTGATGTAGGTACCTTAGAAGGTATTGCGCGACAAGCAACTCATGGTGCAGCGCACTTGACAGACAGAGGATTTTACTATCGTGATAGAGTTATTGAAACTGATCCCAATATTCAAAAGTATTCAAACGAGAAATTCTCTCGTATTATGGCAGATGTCAAAGATGTATATACTTTCCAGTTGGATCGTGAGGATGATCGTTCTTATGAGATTACTTTTGAAACGAACGGTTCACGTGATTTACGTTCTTTAACTTTTGCTAGTGGACTTAAGCGTGTTGAGGGTTCTACTCGTCAATTGATTAACCAATGGTACGCTAGAACAAATGATGAAGTTGACTTGATTGAGAAATATCCGGCAGAAACGCAGGGAGACGGGGTATTTTTTATTAGTCAAGGAAAAAGAGGTGTTACCAACTTTGGAGACGGTAATGGAGGAGAAGTAGTCTCTGGTGTATTTAGTGTCAAGGCAGATAAACCTTTTGATACAGATACCTTGATAACAGTTGGAGATACCAATTATCCCTATTTTAAGACGATAGATTATACATCATATCTTATAAATTCTGGTAATAAAGTGGAAGCTAACCAAGCAAATGGTGCACCTGCGACCTATAAAATTTATAAATTGGGAACAGAGTTAGTCGGTTATTCTGGTGCAAGACAGATAATGGATACACCAGGAGCGACGAACTATGTGCTTGAAAGAAAATTTGATGGTCCGACAGGAGATGGTTCATCAGAACTGATTGGACTGACCTTTGTTGTCAAACCGAAAACTCCATCTCTATCAACAGAACTCACTGATTCTGTTGGAAAGAGAGTAACAGTTGAGGCAACAAATGGAACCAAAGGGGTTGAAATGGTTCTCTATCGTAAGTTGGCGAATGGAGAACTTGAAGAAGTAAAAAGAGCTGCGGCAGATAGTAGCGGTCGTGCACGTTTCAAAGATGTTGAAGTTGGTATAGGTACTTATCTTGTTAAAACCGTAGCTAAGGGTGAGTCGTATACACAAAACGGAAATACCACTAATCTAGTCTTTTCTGATCCGTCAAATGAAAAAACAGCAGTTGCTCGTCCTTTTGAAACAAAGCCAATCATTGAAAAAAATGTAGATGATAGTATTACGACAACCATTGGTCAAAAGGGAGCTACAAAAGCGGAAGTTCGATATACAGACGCAGCTGGTAGACAACAGGTTGTCGCATTTACCAGAGGACAAGATAGCTATTGGAATAAAGATAATAGCAATGCTAACTCTACAGTAACAGTCGTTGATAATCGTGATGGAACTGCAACTGTTCATATGACTGCAGGGACAGCTGCATTGAACACCCATGTATTTGCTAAGCAACGTTCGAAAACAACTGATTTTAGCGCGGAAGCAGATTTTAAAAATACAGATTTGAAAGTGGGCTTAACACTGAATGGTCGGGATTTTAAAAACGATAAGCTTATTAAATGGCCTTTGGATCAACAGGTTGGTGGTAGTGGAATTAAGTTTCTTGCTAAGAGTGCTGATAAGATTAAAGATATTCGCATAAGTGGTGCAGATGGTCTGGGAGTTACTTGGGTAAAAGAAGGTACAGGAACCACAAGTATGACCATTGCAGCACGTGGAAATTTCAATAAAAATATATCAGGACTTCACACCTTATCAGTTACTGCAACAACCGTAACCGGAAACGAATTGACAACAACCGCTACACTTGTGTTGCCACCGTTGGCAGGAAATTTCAAAACAACAAATGATGATTTAAAAGGGAAGTCAGAAAAAACGGGAAATGAGCGTCCTATTATTGAGGGTCAAGGTTTTACTTATCCAGCAAATACAACAACTCAAGTAGGTGATGATCGTCTTCAATGGAAAGTGTTTCTAGTAAAAGGTGGGTCGAATAACGAGAATGAATTCACTAGACCTGCGCAAAATTACCAAATTGTAGCTTCGAGTTTATTGAGAGAAGACGGGAAAGTTACTTTTAGACCAGAAAATTATAAACAAGAGGCTTTGGGGACAGATGATGTCAGAATGGTAATGGCTCTTGTTCGAGAGAATACAGATGAGGTATATAGGGGAGTACAATCTTCTCTTAGTACACAATCTATCCATGCCACAACACCAATTGTTCCGTTCGCAACAAAACCAGAACTTGTCACAACTTCAACAGGAGATGTGACTGCAACAATCGGGAGAAACGATGCAAATGCAGCAATTATTTCATATGTGACTGAAAACGGAGCGACTCAGAATACTATTTTAAACAAAAATAATCAAAACTGGAGTTTAGCTCAACCGGACTCGAATGTTAGAATTACTAATGGCACAGATGGAACTGCAACAGTTACGATTCCATTTGGCGTTGCTCGTTCGAGAACGCAGGTTATTGCACAGCAAAAGTCTAATACAACTGGATTAAGTGAGGCAAGCACGACTACTGTTCCATCAGATATGGAAGCTCCAACTGTAAAATTAACCAACAAAGGAAGTAATGAAGAAGTTACATTAACTGATGATGCTTCTGTTACTACAGTCGATGTTTATCGTGGAGCAACACTTGAATTACCATTAAAGTATTATGACAATGTTAGCACAGGAAAAGTGAATATTAGTTATAAAGCTGGTCTTCCAAAGGGTGTGTCGTTCAATAGTAATGAAAATGTAACTACCTCTACGACAATTAAGGAAAGTGGTAAAACCGAAACTACACCTGGTACTTATACTGTGAGAGGTAGAGTTGCTTCTGATGCAAATCTTGGAGTACAAACTGTTACATTGAAAGTATCTGATGCTACTAATGGAGATGTGGATCAAGGGAATAAAAAAGAAGTCAAATTTAATATTCGTGTGCTAGATGTTGCATTTGAACAAGGGTATTCATCTAGTGGGAATGACAAAAAAATTGTTACCGAAGCAACTTTAAATAAAAATACTGCTGATCCAAACACTTATCTAACAGGTACAGAAGGAACTCGAAGAAGTGATTATATCCTTCCGCAAGGAATGACTTTCCGTTATATTACAGGTACTAATGGAACTGAATTTAAAACGAACTTACAATTCACGACTCCAGGAAAATATAATGTAAAAGCAGCAGCTTTCTTCCCAACGAATACAGTTTCGACTAAGGGATTGCCGATAACTCCAACTAATGCAACTGGAGATAAGATTTCAGAAATTACAGGACGTACTTATATAGCTCGTGATATAGAGTTTCAAGTTAGACCGACAGCCCCAGAAGTGTCTGCTGAAACTAACGGCGATGTGATAGTGAGTCCTACAAATCAAGCAAATGTTAACCGATTGAGCTTTTCTTATACAGATAAAAATAATGTTCAAAAGAATCTAACGGCAACAAAAACGGGAAATGTTTGGGTATTAAGCGATGGTACGCCTTCTGATGGCGTGACTATTGATAGTGCTACTGGGAAAGTCACTATTAAAGACCGTCAAGTGAAGGATAATGCTAGCGTTACAGCTAAACTAGTGACAGTTGATGATATAGATAGCACAACCACAAGTGCAACTTCAAATGTTGGTGAGCGCGTATTACCAACGATTACATTTAATGAGAAATATACAGAAGTTGTCAATGGTGAGCGTGTGGCTTATATAACCCCTACAGAAGACCTAGACAATGGTTCTATAACATTAGCTACTGTGAATGATAACTCAGGTAAATTACGTGAAGTGAGATTATCCGAACAGAATAATCTAGGTTTTGCGCTAGGTTCTGGATTAACTTATAATGACTTGGTTAAGACTGACAATCAAGAAGTAACTGCTCCAAGAGATATTACAGTTACTGGTAAATTAACACAGAAAAATGGTAATAGACCTTGGCGTAATGGCGATGCATTGTATACTCGTTATATTGTCGCAACAGATGCTTCGGATAATTTTGTTAGAGAGCTCAGTGCAAGTATCACAAATCCAACTCGTGTTGCCTTAAAAGTATTGACACAAGCAGTTAAATATGAACCGATAGTAGCGACACAAGCTCTTGCAAAAGATATTACTGCAGCTGGACAGACGGTGAGTCAAGATGAATTTACTGCGATTAAGTCCAAGATTCAGTTTACTACGACTAAAGGTGATGTAAAAGTATCCCATGATACAACTGACTTGGAAATAGTTATGAAAGAAAATGGTGCAATTAAGCGAGATGCTGATGGTACCTATTATGTAGGGGCAATAATTACATACCCAGACCTTTCTACAGAAGACATCAAGGTAGCGGTCGAGAAGAGTGATAAGGAAGCTCCGACTGTGAAAATGAATGGTGTCGCATTGACAGAAAATGCAGATGATAATCGATTTGTCATTTATCGAGGGGCAAGATTTAATCCAACCTTTGAAGTGAACGATAATTCTGGAAAAACTACTTACTTAAAAGCAAGTGTAATTCCAAACGGAGTATGGTTCAACAAACAAGGCGGGACTGATGCGCCGAAAACTGGGGATATGAATAATGGTACAACGTATACATTATCAACTAATAACACTGTTGAACAGAATGCTCCTTTAGGTGAACGTGAAGCTAATGTTGTCGTGAAAGATGCATTAAACAATGAAAGAACATATAAGTTTAAGTACGTAATTGCGGATCTTGAAGTGAAAAATAGCCCTAAAACAGCTACATTAAACTCAGAGTTAGGAAATGCTAGTGAATTTATAGGAGCAGTTGGGGAAACTAATTCCACTCCTTCAGATACTTATCTTCCAGATGGTACGACATATAAGTGGACTAAGAATACTAGTGAAGTACCTAATACGACTCGTTTAACAAGTGCAGGACGAAATACAGATTATAAAGTTGTTACAACATTCCCTACAGGAGGACCGACTAAGAAGGAAATTGATGGTAAGAATGTAACCATTTATACACCGGAAAGGGTTGAAAAAAATGTTGTATTCAATGTAACCGAGGAGACGCCTCCGACGGTTAAATTAACTAATAAATCAGACGGAAATAGAGTAAGTATACTGTCTGCTAATGAATCAAGTTCTCCAGTTGTTACTGTATTCCGTGGTGCGAAGTTAGAATTACCATTGACTTTATTTGATAATGAAATAGCAGGACGTGTTAATGTTCAGTACATGAATGGATTGCCAAGTGGGGTGTCATTTGGTGGGACTGGTACGAATAATGATAGCTTAACGTTAACTGGTAAGACAGAACAAACACCTGCTGAACATATAATTAAAGGAACTGTAGCAACAGATGCCCAGTTAGGAACTACTACAGTTACGCTAAAAGTATCAGATGGTACAAATGGTATTTCATCTGGTAATCAGGCAGAAGTGAAGTTTCGTGTTAAGGTGGTTGATTTAGACTTTGAAACAGGACGTTCGGAGCAACCGAATGTTGATTCTATTACGGTACCTGTGACTAAAGGGGAAAATATTCCAGATCCAAATCACTTTTTAACAGTAAATGATGGTAATAATCGTCAAGATACGGGAAATTTCCCTCAAAATATGACTTTCCGTTATGTAGATGAGGCGACTGGTACCACAACACGTACCTTAAGATATACTGATCCTGGTCGCTATGTAGTGAAAGCCAGAGCTTACTTCCCTCAAAATTATGCAGGAGTAGAGGGTATTGGTACAGTGGTGTCTGGTCAAACTGGTGATAATACAGAGATAAATGGTCGTCGTTATATAGAAAAAACGATTACCTTTGAATTAAAGCCAACAGCGCCAGTCGTAACACCAAAAGACAATGGTGATGTAGTCATTACGAATTCAAACGAAACGAATGCGAATGATTTAAGTATAACCTATACAAATACAGCAACGTCCACAGGTGCACCAGTAACAGTGACAGCTCAGAAGACAAATGGTAGGTGGACACTAATCAATGCGCCGGCAGATGGAGTGATTATTGATGAAACTACAGGGACAGTAACGATTAAGGATCGTGCAGTGAAAGATAGCGCTACTGTTACAGCTAAAGTCACAGCTAAAGGTTTAGATAGTACAACTACATCTGAAAATGCAAAAATAGGGGATAAAATACCTCCAACATTTGAATTTGATTCAGTATATACAGCTGTAGAGAGTAACGGAGATCGTGTTGTATATGTAACACCTACAGAGGATATAACAGCGAATCCTATTCGATTAGGAACATTCAATGATGATTCTGGGAAATTAAGAACAGTTCTTCTATATGCTGATGCAATAGGTGCTCATTTGTCTTATGGATTAGAATATAATAGACAAGATCTTCAAAATAATTTAGAGATTACAGCACCAAAAGAGGTCTTCATTACCGGTAAAGTGGATGCTAGAAATGGTAGTGCGCTATGGACCAATGGACAGACTTTGATTACTCGCTTTGTTTCTACTATGGATGCTTCAGGCAATGAATTGAAACAAATTCAACCAAATAATGCCTCAAATCCAACGCGTGTGGTCTTTAAAATCTTAACTCAAGCTGTGAAATATACGCCGTCTGTATCTACAGTAACAATTGAACGTGATATTACACAGCCGAACACTAGCTTGACTACAGCCGAATTTAATAAGGTTAAAGATACTTTAACTTTTGCAACGGATAGAGGGACAGTTAACGTACGTAATAATACAACAAACTTAACATTTGAGATGACAAATGCAAATGTTCAGACCAAACCTGATGGAACTTGGTTTGTAACTGCACGTGTGACATACCCAGATGGTTCAAATGATATAGTAGAAGTTCCGTTAAATACTACTGATGCTAATAAATCAAAACCAGCTATAACAACAGCTTCTGTTAAAGCTGAAAAAGATGCATCTGTACAAGGGCGTATAGCAACTTCGCAAAATGATCGTGTATTAGGTAAGATTACGATACCAGCAGGTCAACCGACACCAACTTCAAAAGCAATTAAAAATAATGGAGCTATTACAGAAGATAATGGTAAGAAGGTTGTTACGGTAGAATTAACGTATTCTGATAACTCTAAAAAAGAAGTGAAAGTCCCTATCCTAGAAGTTAAACCAGTTGATATTACTTCAACATTTAATGAAGGTGACAACACTGTTACAATCAAACCAGAAACTCCTGTGTCAACTGGAGATAAACTTCATTTAAGTATTCGTGGTGTCGGAATGCAACTCACAAAAACTGATAACGGATATACTAACAGTCGTAATGATCGTACTATTAGTATTTCAGGTGACGGAAGTATCACAGTTACATTAGCAGGTTCAGAGAAGTTTCGTGCTGGAGACAGAGTTGTAGTTCGTCATGAAAGTAATCTAAACGGTCAAGTAGACTCATACGAAACGGAAGCATGGTCAGGATTAGCATCAATTGATCAGGTGCCAGTTGTTAATCCAAATTCTTTGACTTCTACAGAAATAGAGGCTGTAAAAGCAGCTGTCAAGAAAGCTAATCCGTCAGTTAATCTTGCTGAATTACAGGTTGCAACAAATGGTGATGTTACTTACCGTCATGCAGGAGCAGGTGTTAATACAGGAGATACAATCCCGATAGCAAGATTGAACGGGAATGTTCGTGAACAGAATCAGTCTGAGAAGTATAAACCCGAAGTCACAGCATTGATAAGGAATGTTAAAAATGCAGTTCATACAGCAGATGAGATAAAAGCAGCTGTGAAAGAAGTGCATATAAAAGCTAAGGATGTTGTTGGTGATGTACCGGATAATGGTGGTGTGGTAGTTGTTAAGGTGACATATACGGATGGAAGTTCCAAAGATGTGAATGTTCCAATAGTTGTAACACCTGAAAAAACGCCAGTTAAAAATACTACTGATTTAACAAGTACTGAAAAAGAATCAGTTAGAGCATCTGTTCAGAAATTAAATCCAACAGCTACAAACATAGTTGTAGAGGAGAATGGTAGGACATTGGTTACACTTCCAGATGTAGCCATGGTTACGGTAGAAGGAAATCAGACGGTTAAACTTGAATCACCGACTATCACAGCAACCTCTGGTGATAAGTTGAGAGATACTGATCGTACTATTTCAGGTACGGCTGTTAATGGTGCTACTAAGGTAACATTACATTTCCAAGATAATACAGAAGTAACTATCACTCCTACTAATGGAACTTGGTCTTATGATCTTCCAGAAGGTACCTACCTACACCAAACAGAACAAAATAATAAAGTTGGCTATTCGACAAATAAAGTCACTGTAACTCAAACAGCCTTTGGTCAAACAAGTGATGCTAGAGAATACAGTGTTGTAGAGAATCGTACATTTACAGGAAAATCTATCAAACAAATTGCAGGGAATGACGCGTTTAGTGAATTGAAAAATCATCCAGAGCGTCTCTTGAACTATCAAGAAAATGGACAAGCGGCAACACTTCCAAACTATTTGACTGCTACTTGGAAAGAAACACCTGATTTTACGACAGTAGGAACACGCACTGCAACATTGCTCATCTCTGAAAAGACAGAAACGAATAATCAAACACGCCCTCTAACGGAAGTAAGTGTACCAGTAACGGTTTATCCAACAGTTGTAGCTAAAAAAGATAAATTTACAACATTGCTAAATCAGGCGTTGCCTGAAGGAGAACAGCCTGAAAGGTATGTACAGTTTAAAAATCAGAGTAACGCTAATGTAAATAAACCAACAGATGGTGTAACGGTAGTATGGGATAATAAACCAAGTACAAATGTTACAACAAACGAAAGTGGGGAGAATACAAAAGGTAGCGTAAAAGTTACTTATCGTGTAACAAATGCTGATGGTACAGAAGAAAGTGTGGAGCAAACTATTGATATCAATTTGAAAGTTTATCATGCTGTTCCTCTAACGAAACATGTAACAACTACTTTTGGAACGGATTTTGGTGGAACAAGTAATAATGCTCAGACTTACTTTTTGTCTAATTCACCAAGGACATCTTCTGCTTGGAAATCAACATCAGGTAACGGTTATTCAGAATATGCAAGTTATAGTAGAACTTCTGAAAAACAAAAAGCAAATTACCTTGGTAAGTATAAAGATGGTATTCAAGTCTTTATGGCAGGAGATAACGGTCAAATAAATTGGTATCGTTCTGAAAAATTTGATGTAACATTTGAAGTTAAACCATTAACGCCGACAGTAGAAGGGGCAACAACCGGTGCAACAAGCTTGACAGTTAACAACGTGAATAGCGGAACGACTGTAGAACTTTATGATGCAACTGACACTACTAAAGCTCCTGTTAAGATTGGTGAAACAGTGGTAGATAAAGAGGGTAACTACGATACGAAAAATAATATTTCAGTTCCGTTAACTCAAGGTCTTGCCCCAGGTACAAAAATCATCGCCAAAGTTGTGTATATTTCTGGTAGTGATAGAACAGAATCTGATAGTAGTTCAGAAGTAGTTATAAAACATCCGAAACCAGCAGAATTGACGTCAAAGGCGAAAATGAATGGTGATTATGAGTTCAGTGTTCCAACAGATGCAGATAAGGTTACATTTAATATTCCTACAGAAAATGATGGAACGAAGACTGTCACTCTTACAAGTGAAAACAGCTGGGCGTCTACAGATACTGCTGTTAAGAAAGTAGGAGATAAACTTGTAGTTCCGAATGGAACATTAGGAACTACAAATCGTATGGTTCAAATTATAGCAACAAAGGGAACAGGAGAAGCAGAAAGCTCCGCACGTGACTATACTGTTACTGTTCCAAAACATGAGGTTGAAACGACTAAAATTAGCAAAGTAGTTGGCGGAAGCACCCCTACAAATGAAGAATTGCTGGATGCTGTAACAGTTGATAATAAAGCGTCAGCAACCTTAAAAGATGGTACAACTTATCCAACTGCTCTTGGAACTCATACTATCGAAGTGGTAGTGACTTATGCAGATAGTACTACAGAAATTGTCGAAGTTCCGTATGAAGTGAAATCTGCTGACAAGTCAGCATTAGAAGCATCTAAGACAGCGTTGTCTGGCGACA